>DATNGC010000064.1:0-47846 GCA_035606075.1 Elusimicrobiota bacterium | reverse complement strand
TCGAGGATCGCGAGTTCCTTGGACGTGTCGCCCCGCTTCTGGTAGGCGAGCGCCGCGATGTACTCGGCGTACAGCGGCTGTCCGGGATCGTCGCGCAGGCCCTGCTGCAGCAGGTCGATCGCGTCGTCGTAGCGGCGCAGGTTCTGGAACCAGCCGAGCATTCCGGCGCCGTAGAGATAGGCGCGGTGGAACGACGGGTCCAGGCGCACGACGCGCTCGGCCAGCGGCTTGACGTATTCGAACTCGCGGCCGGGCTCGTCCGTCATCTCGGTCAGCCCGCCGGCCGAGTACTGCAGGAGCTCGATCCACGCCAGGTCCGCCGCCGCGGCGCGCAGGCCGGCCGCCGCCAGCGCCGCGTCCTGCAGGCTGAACGGCGTCGACGGGAGCGAGGACAGCGGCGGGAACATCCGGGCGTCCCGGATCATGACGGGCTGCGCGGCGAGGGCGAGGCCGGCGCCGAGCGCGGCGACGCCGAGGGCGCGCATCAGAACTCCTTCTGCTCGAAGACCTGCGTCGCGAGGGCGAGGCAGGCCGCGCAGTAGCCCAGCGCATACAGGGCGCCGGCGCCCATCCAGCCCGCCGACGGCAGCCCCGCGTGCCACGCGTCGCGGTAGTTGAAGTGCGCGAAGTCCGGCGCGACGTGGGAGAACGCGAGGATGCCCGTGCGCAGCAGCGAGTTGCCCGACTTCTCCGCGACGAAGCGCATCTCGGCCGAGAAGTGGCCGAGGATCCAGAAGAAGACCGAGAAGGCCATCGCGGCGGCCTCGGAGGTCAGCGCGAGCGACAGCAGCAGGGCCAGCGAGCCCATCACGGCCGTCTTGCCGAACGAGCAGGCCCAGGCGAGCAGGTAGGAGCCGCCGGAGCCCCAGCCGAACAGCTTGAGCAGGCCCCAATGGAAGACGCCCATGGCGGCCATCGCGAGGCCGACGGCGGCGAGCGTGCCGAAGAACCGGCCCAGCAGGTAATGCCAGCGCTTGACCGGGTGCGACAGGATCAGGAACACGGCGCGCGACTCGATCTCCTGCAGGATCAGGTGCACGGTCAGGAAGACCACGGAGACCAGCGCGATGAGCTCGTTGGCGGCGAGCCCGAGGTCGAGCATCATGCGCGCGCGCTCGTCCTGCGCGAGAGCCGAGGCGACGAGCCCCCCGGCGAGCAGCACCAGGCCGAACAGCGCGGCGCTGAGCCAGACCTTGTGCCGCACGTGCTCGCGGAAGGTGTAGTCGAAGATGGCCTTGATGGTGGTCATATCAGTCCAGTTTGATCTCGCCGACGCCGTCGGTGCGCGTGACGGAGGAGGCGAAGGCGTTCTCGAGAGCGTCGGGCTTGCCGCGCCACTCGTCCTGGCTCATGACCTTGGCGAGCTTGCCGCCGCTCAGGATGCCGATGCGGTCGCAGACGCGCTCGACCTCCGAGATGTCGTGCGAGGAGAACAGCACGGTCTTGCCCTTGCCCTTGAGCCAGAGGATCAGCGCGCGCACCTCCTTGATGGCGAGCGGGTCGAGGCCGGTCACGGGCTCGTCGAGGATCAGCAGCTCCGGGTCGTGGATCAAGGTCTGGGCCAGGCTCGCGCGCTGGAGCATGCCCTTCGAGTACTCCGCCAGCCGCTTGTCGGCGGCGCGCTCCAGGCCGACGCGCGTCAGCATCTCCGCGACGCGTTCTCGGCGCGAGGCGGAGGGCATGCCCGACAGAGCGGCGTACAGCGAGAGCGTCTCGCGGCCGGTCAGCGTCTTGTTGAGGTAGGCGGCCTCCGGGGCGTAGCCGATGCGCCGGAGGACCTCGACGTCGGGCATGCGCCGCCCGAGGACCTCCACGTCGCCGGTCGTGGGCAGGTGCAGGCCCATGATGAGCTTGATGGCCGTCGTCTTGCCCGAGCCGTTGAGGCCGAGCAGGCCGAAGACCTCGCCTTTCTCGACGTCGAGGTCGAGGCCCTCGAGACCGACGGTCTCCGTCAAACGGCCGAGGTGGGACTTGCGGTAGATCTTGCCGACCTTCTGGAAGCGGATCGCTTTCATGTTTTATCTCGCGAGGTTTTGCGCCAAGCCGAAGGCCGAGACGATGATCAGCGCGACGGCCGCGAGCCGGCGGCGGCGTTCGAAAAGCTCGCCGGCGCGCGACTCCGAGTGGAGGAAGAGCCGCCGGGCCTCGGCGTCGGCGGCGAGGAGGCCGAGGAGCGCGGCGCAGGACGCCGCCGCGAGCACGCCGAGCGCCGACGCGCCGCGCGCCGCCGCCTCCGGGGCCGCTCCGGGCAGCCAGGGCAGGACCGCCGACTGCCAATGCCGGGCGACGGCGGCGGCGGCCGCGGCCTCGAGCGCGAGCGTGGGGCCGCGGCTGAGCCAGCGCGCGGCGGCCGCGGCGCCGCAGGCTCCGGCGAGCCAGGGAAGCCACGGCAGGGGGCGTCCCGCGGCGGCGGCGCCCGCGAGCGCCGCGGCGGCGAGCAGGATGGCGCGGCGGCGAGAGGGAGCGCCCGGCGCGAGCGACAAGGCCAGCGCCGCGAGGGCGGGCCAGCCCGCGGCCCCGGTCAGCACGGCCGACGCGCCGAGCGCGAGGCTGCGCGCCAGCCGGCGCGCGAGGCCCGGGCGCGCGTCGGCGACCGGAACGGAGAAAGCGATCGCGCCGGGCTTGAGCTCGAAGCGGCGGGTGGTCCGGCCGGGAACGGTCACGATCGCGCGGAAATCCTGGATCGGCAGGATCGGCGCACGCTCCTGGAGGCGCTCCTGGCGGTACTCCTCGAAGAAATCGGCCTCGCCGGAGAGCGTCTCTCCGTCCGCGACCGGCGGATACTCCAGGCGCAGGCGGATGCGTCCCTGCTCGTACACCTCCCACGGCCGCTGCAGGTAGGACGCGGCGGTGAGGCGCCCCGTCAGGCGCTTTCCGCCGGCCGTGAGGCGCAGGTGCGCGTTGGCGTAGGCCTCCGCCTTCGCGCGCGTGGAGGCGGGCCAGTCCGACGGGAGCATGGGATGGAGGTCGAGGACCTCCTCGATCCAGTAGATCGAGTCGCTGTCGATGTCGGCCGCCACGCGATCGGGCTCGACGCGCAGGACGATGGAGACCGGCTTGATGGGATAGTCGTGGGCCGACGCCGCCGCGGCGGCGAGAAGCAGGACGGCCGCCACCGGGGCGATTCTCGACATCCGGGCATTCTCGCACTCCCGGCGCTCCGCCGTCAATGCGGGTCGGGCGGCGTCTGAGGCATAGGCCCCATCGGAGCCTGGGCCGAAAGACCGATGCCGGCCGGGGGCGGGGGAGCTATAACATCCAGCATGCGCGCATCCCGAGCGCCGTTCGCGGTCCTGGCCGTCCTCGCGCTGGCTCAGGGGGCGTCGGACGGCGAGCCAGCGCCGTCCGGGGATCAAGTCGTCGTCTCGATCCGCGCGCTCCATGACGCCCAGCAGAGGCCCCCTTCGCCGCCGGTCCTGAGGCCCGGCGCGCCGCGCGCCGCTCCCAATCGCCTTCCGGGACCCATGGGGGGAGAGGTCGTCGACGGCATCCTGGTGACGGGAACGCCCGAGTTCATCGCCAAGACCAAGGAGGCGCTCGACTTGCTCGAGAAGAGCCGGTCTTTCGGCGACGTCCGCGCCAACATCGGAGTCATCGCCGAGGGGCGCTGCAGCGGGATGTGGATGTACGACGAGAAGCCCACCTATTACGTCGGTGCGCGCACATGGCGCTCGGCCGACGCGATGTGGTACGCGGGAACCATCGCCCACGACAGCCGGCACTCGAAGCTCTACCGGGACGAGAAGCTCCGCCTCGGCGGCCTGGAGCCGGCGGAAAGCGTCTGGACCGGCGGACAGGCGGAGAAGGCGTGCCTCATCTTCCAGCTCGACGTCCTGAACGAGCTGGGCGCTCCGGCCCCGGCGCGGGAGTACCTCGCGAAGCTGATCGGTCCCGTCACGAGGACCGACAAGACTCCCACCTACCAGAACATCGGCGCGAACAAGCCGGACGTCTGCTCCGAGCGCGACTGGTAGGCCGGGGCCGCGTCTATCTCAGAAAGGGAAGCGGCCGGCGGGCCTTGTCGAAGTCCTTCCAGGGGTCGCCGGCTTTCGCGAGGCGCTTGGGCAGGTTGAGCACGTTGAATTGGTCCGAGCGGAGCGAGGGCTTGAGCTCCTTCCAATCGAGCGGCGTCGAGACCGTCGCGCCGGCCCGCGCGCGCGTCGAGTACGCCGCGACGGCCGTCTGCCCGCGCTCGTTGCGCAGGTAGTCGACGAAGATCTTGCCGCCGCGCGCCTCCTTGGCGAGCTTGGCGGTGTAGCGCTCCGGCGAGTCGGCCGCCATCAGCTCCGCGAACGCGCGCGCGAAGGCCTTCACGTCGGTCCAGCCGGCGGCGGGCTCGAGCGGGACGACCACGTGCAGGCCCTTTCCGCCCGTCGTCTTCACGAACGTCTCGAGCTTGAGCGCGGCGAAGCGGTCGCGGATCTCGCGCGCGGCCTCGAGCACGCGCGTCCAGGGCGTGCCCGGATGCGGGTCGAGGTCGAAGGTCATCGAGTCGGGCCGCTCGAGGTCGTCCACGGTGGACGACCAGGGGTGGATCTCGAGCACTCCCGCCTGCACGAGCGAGATCAGCCCCGCCTCGTCCTCGATGTACATGTACTCCTCGCGCGCGCCGTTGCGCTCGACGATCGGGACCCAATGCGCGTCAGGGAAGGACGCCTTGCCGTGCTTCTGGAAAAAGCACGGCTTGCCGACTCCGTTCGGGCAGCGCACGAGCGAGAGCGGGCGCCGCGCCAGATGCGGCAGGATGCGGTCGGCGATCTCCACGTAGTAAGCCGCGAGCGCCTGCTTCGTGATGCCCTGCTCGGGATAGAGGACGCGGTCCGGATGCGTGAGCTTCACACCCGCGACGGCGCCCCCGGCCGCGGCGATCGAGAGGCGCCCGGCGTGCGGGAGGGCCGCGGGGCGTTCGCGCGTCACCTCGGCGGCGGCCTTGTCCTCGCGCACGCCCTTGAACGACGGCTGGCGCAGGATGCCGTCGCGCGTCCACTCGGAGAACGCGATCTCGGCCACGAGCTCCGGCCGCACCCAGTGCACGCCGCGCGCGTCGGCGCCGGCCGGCGGCTCGGGGAACGGGCTTTCCCGCGTCTCAAGAGGGAGGAGCTTGTCGTGGAGCTCCCGCAGAGAGGCCTGCGTGAAGCCCGTGCCCACGCGTCCCGCGTAGCGAAGGCGGCCGTCCTCGTTGACGCCGAGGACGAGCGCGCCGAACGAGGAGCGGCTGCCGCCCGGGTCGGTGAATCCCGCGACGACGAACTCCTGCTCCTGCAGGCACTTGATCTTGGCCCACGTGTCGGAGCGCCCCGCGCGGTACGGCGCGTCCTTGCGCTTGGAGACGATGCCCTCGAGCCGCATCTCGCAGGCTTTCTTGTAGAGGCTCTCGCCTTCGCCCGCCGCGTGGTCGGAGTAGCGGATCCGCGCGCGGAACTCCTGACCGTTCTTCGCGGCGGATTCCTCGATGAGCTTCTTCAGCGCCGCCTTGCGCTCGATCAGCGGCGAGCCGCGCAGGTCGTAGCCGTCCTGGAAGAGCAGGTCGAACGCGTAGTAGACCAGCCGCCCCGGATCGCCCGCCTTCATCGCGTTCTGCAGCTCCTGAAAGTCGGAGCGGCCCTTCTCGTCGAGGGCCACCAGCTCGCCGTCGAGCACCGCCTGCCGGCAGGCGAGCCCGCCCAGCGACTCGGCCGCGGGCCGGAACTGAGCCGTCCAGTCGTTGCCGCGGCGCGAGCGCAGCGTCGCCTTTCCGCCGTTCACCGTCGCGAGGATGCGGTAGCCGTCGAACTTGATCTCGTGCAGCCAGTCCGCGCCCCGGGGCACGCGCGGCGCCAGCGCGGCGAGCTGCGGCTCGACGAAGGCGGGGAGCTTCGCGGCGGTGGCGCGCGAGGCGACGGCCGAGGCCCGGGCCCGGGATTTTTTCCCGGCCACGCTCTCCGGGCGCAGCTCCGTGATGTCGCCGCGCGCGAGCGGCACCGCCTCCTCGTCGTTCTCCTTGATGAGCAGCCAGTTCTTGCCTCCTTCGCCCGACGGTCCGCTCATGCGCACGAGCGTCCAGCCGCCGCGGAGCTTCTCGCCGTCGAGGCGGAACTTGAGGCGTCCCTCGGCGTAGCCTTCCTCCGCGTCGCCTCGGGGCGTCCACCGGCCGCGGTCCCAGAGCTGGACCGTCCCGCCGCCGTACTCGCCTGGGGGGATCTCGCCCTCGAAAGTCCCGTACTCGAGAGGGTGGTCCTCGACGTGCACCGCGAGACGGCGCTCGCGCGGGTCGAGGCAGGGTCCCTTCGGGACCGCCCAGCTCAGCAGGACGCCGTGCAGCTCGAGGCGGAGGTCGTAATGGAGGCGCGTCGCCGCGTGCTTCTGGATGAAATACGAAAGCCCGGTCCTCGGGCGAGCGGAGGAGCGCCGCCGGACCGCGCCTCCGCGCGGCTCCGGCGTGCGGCGGAAGCGGCGCTTGCGGCGGTAGGTCGCCAGGCTCATGGACTCCTCAACGCGCGCCGCCCTTCGCCAGGCTCTTCTTGAGCAGGCTCATGATGTCCGTCGGAGCGGCGAGCGGCCGCGCCTTCGCCGGGCCCGGGGGAGCCGGGACCGTCTTGCCCGCCTGGGCCTTCTTCTCGATGAACTCGAGCAGCTCGTCGCGGTACTCGTCCTTATATTTGTCCGGATCCCAGGGTCCGCTGAGCTCGTCGACCAGGCGCTGGGCCATGTCGAGCTCGGCGTCGCTGATCTTGAGGCGGCCCAGGTCGTCGTCCGGCAGGCGAAGGTCGGACGGATCGCGCAGCTCGTCGCGGTAGCGCAGCAGCTCGAGCGTCAGCGCGCTTCCCCGCGCGAACAGCGCCGCCAGGTGCTGGCGCGCGCGCAGGACGACGCTCGCGATCCCGACCTTGCCCGAGCGGCGCATCGCCTCGCGCAGAAGCGCGTACGCCTTGTCGCTCTTGGCCGCCGGCTCGAGATAGTAGGGACGGTCGAACATCGCCGGGTCGATCTTGCCGGCGTCGACGAAGGCCGTGATGTCGATGCGCTGCGTGCGCTCGGGGCTCGCGCGCTTGAAGTCCTCGTCGGTGACCGTGACGAACTCGTCGGGGCCGTAGCGGTAGCCTTTCACGATCTGATTGGCCGCGACGTCGGCTCCGGTGTTCTTATTGATTTTCCGGTAACCGATGGGAGCGAGGTCGCGCTTGTCGAGCATGGAGAAGCGCAGCTCCTTGGCCGTCTCGCCCGAGTGCAGGGTGACCGGGATGTTCACGAGGCCGAAGCTGATGGTGCCCGTCCAGATCACGCCCTTGGGGCGGCGTCCGGCGCGCGGCTCCTCGCGCGCCGCCGGCGACGCTGCTGCTGGCGGCGTCGGCGGACCGCGGCGGAAGGACCGGCCATGACGTCGGCCCGACGTCCGGGAGTGCGTTCTCGGCATACGGCCAGTGTAGCCCCCGCGCCGGACGCGGGCGACGGAGGCCGCGTCACCGTGTTTGGAACCGCTCGTGAACGTCCCCTTGACGCCGCGCGAATTGGGGGGCTAAACTCCGGCGTCGGCCGAGACTTCTTTCAAGGAAGGAAAACATGAGCGTCCTTTTCGGGATCTTCTGCGGCTTCATGGCGTGGTTCCTGCTGAACTATCTCGTGGCCGGCCTCTACACGGTCGACCAGAACGAGCGGGCCGTCAAGACCGTCTTCGGGCGCGCGGACCGCATCGAAGGAAAGACGACGCTCGACGACCCCGAGATGGCCGCGACGCTCAACGCCGACGAGAAGGAGCGCTACACCTATCCGCAGCTGCGCGTGATCCCGCCGGGCGGCCCGTACTTCAAATGGCCCTGGGAGCGCGTCTACAAGGTCTCGGTCGCGACGCAGAGCGTCAACATCGCGTTCGACCCCGAGACTCCCGAAGCCAACTCGGCCGGCACGATCCTCGAGGCCGTCACGATGGACCAGCTCAACACCGGCCTGACCGGCCAGATCCGCTACCGCGTGTCCGAGCGCAACCTCTACGCCTACCTGTTCGGCATCAAGCAGCCCATCGTGCACGTGATGGGCTACTTCGTCTCCGTCCTGCGCGAGAAGATCGCGACGTTCGAGGCGCCCAAGAACGCCGCGTCGGCCGCGCTGTCCGCCAATACCCAGGCCACCGGCCTCAGCGACGTCAGCGGCATCTCCATCAACGACATCCGCAAGAACCTGCGCTCGCTCAACGACGACATGGACCGCGACTGCAAGTCGTCGGTGTCGCGCTACGGGATCGTCCTCGACGCGTCCCTGATCACCGGCATCGACCCGCCCGAGGACGTCGAGTCCGCCCTGGCCGCGATCAACACCGCGCACAACGAGGTCTCCTCCGCGATCAGCTTGGCGCAAGCCTCGGCCGACCAGAAGATCGTCCAGTCCAAGCGCGCCGTGGAGATCGAGACGCTGAAGGCGCAGGCCGAGGTCGAGCCGCTGACCGCCATGGCCAAGCAGCTTACCGACCTCAAGGCCATCGGCGGCGAGAGCGCCCTGATCGCCTACCTGCGCAACGTCCGGCTGAGCCTGTTCGCGACGGCCCGGCAGTTCGTGCTCGAGACCAAGACGTTCGGAGGGCGCTGACATGGACCTCATCGCGATGGGCGGGAGCTTCTTCGTGGCGGCCATGGTCACGTTCCTCGGCTGCTTCATCGGCGTGCCGATCCTCTTCGGGATCCTGCGCCTGCTCGGCTTCTACGTGATCGTCAGCGAAGGCACGGCCAAGGTGTACGTGCTCTTCGGCAACGTCGTCGACGTGATCAAGGAGCCGGGCATCCACTGGCTGTGGTTCCGCATCGGTCCGGCGGCGCCCATCGTGAACTGGGTCGGCACGTGCTACACCCTCGACATGCGCATGGACCAGGTGTACCGCCGCAGCGAGCCGGTCAACTCGGAGGAAGGCGCCCCCATGGGCATCGGCATCTGGTACGAGATGTACATCTCCGACCCCGTGTCCTACATCTTCAAGAACGCCGACCCGCGCGGGTCGCTGGCCGCCAACGTCAGCAACGCGACCGTGCGCTCGCTGTCGAACATGAAGCTGGCCGACATGCTCGGCTCGCGGCACGCGATGAGCCAGACCGTGCGCGAGGAGGTGTCGCCGAAAAGCCACGAGTGGGGCTACCGTCTCGGCTCCGTCTATATCCGCAAGGTCCACTTCCGCGATCCCGGCATGATCCATCAGATCGAGGAGAAGGTGGTGAACCGGCTCAGGCAGGTCACGGCCGCGATCAAGCAGGACGGCGAGAACCAGGTCAACATCATCGCCAGCACCGCCCAGCGCACCGCCGCCATCGCCTTCGCCGAGGCGGCCGCCCTGCGGCCCAAGATCGTCGGACAGGCGCTCAAGCAGATCTCCTCGGCGCCCGACATCCTCGAGGCGCTCTTCGAGGTGCTCGAGACGCAGAAGACGCTCGAGAGCAAGGCCCAGATCTCCCTGATCCCGCAGAACACCGCCTTCCTCAGCGAGCTGCTCGCCTTCCGCGGCGGGGAAGCCGCCCGTCCCCCCGCGAGCGGCGGCGACGGCGGGCCCCGCCTTCCTCCGGGTTGGGGAGAGGGCGGGACCCGCCCGTCCGGCGCCTGAGCTAGCGCTTGTGCAGGTGAGTGGACGGGCACGAGCACGGCGCGTCTCCGCAGCATTCGCAGCGCTTGGCCGAGGTCGCGCGCGGCGTCTTCGCCGACGCGGGTTTTCTCGTGCTCCGCGATGAAGGTTTATTCTTCATAAAGCCTCCTGGACTTCACTCCCAGGATGCCTCCGGCCGCGAGGGGCCGCCATGGAGGCGCTGTAACAGCCGGCCTAAGGACATGTCGCAAAACCTTGACAGCGCCTCAATGGCCCGTCATTGGACGCCGCGATAGAATGCTTCTCAGGTCAACGAGGAGCATTCATGTCAGACATCGCGGCGTCCCCCAACGAACTCACCGAGAAAGACATCGCTCGCCTTCGCCGGCGCCTGCTGGACATGCGCGCCGAGCTCCAGTCGCGGGGCAGCGGCCGGGACGTCCTTCAGCTCAAGCGCGTGGACGCCGCCCTGGATAAGATGGCCCGCGGCCGCTACGGGGCGTGCGACTCCTGCGCGCGCCCGCTGCTCAAGAACCGCGTGCTCGAGACGCCGCACGTGCGCTACTGCGCCGTGTGCTCGGGCGGCCGCCTTTCGCAGCCGCCGCGGGGGCGCGCCTCGTCGCGGCCCCGCCCGGCGGTCCCCTCGCCGGCCGGCCCGGTCTCCCTCTAGAAGCCGCCGAGGCGGCGCAAAGCCAGCATCGCCGCGGCGCCCGCGCCGAAGGCCAGCGCGCATCCGGCGTCCCGCTCGCGCGACAGGTGGGGGACGATCTGCTGAGCGCCCACGAACAGGAACGAGCCGCCGGCGAACCCCAGGAGGACGGCGGCCAGCCAGGGCCCCAGAGAGACCGTCCCGGCGCGCCCCAGCGCGGCGCAGAACGGCGTCGCGAGCGAGACGCCGATCAGCAGGACCAGCACCCCCGCGCGCGGACGGCCGGCCTCGTGGAACAGGCTCGTCAGCGTGAAGCCGTCGGCGAGCTTGTGCAGCGTCGTCGCGGCGCCGACGGCGAGGATCGCGGGGCCGCCGACGGCGGCGGTGGCTCCCAGGTTCAGGCCGTCGATCGTCGAGTGCACGTACAGCGCGGCCACGGTCGTCCAAGGCTGCGCGCCGGCGTGGACGTGCGGATGCGTGAGCTCGTGGCCCTCGTGGTCGCCGCCGTGGCCGCGGTGCAGGAACCAGCCCAGGGCGAGCGCGGCGAGGGCGGCGGCCGCCGCGGGCAGCCTCGCCTGCTGCCAGGCCTCGGGCAGGACGTCGGAGAGGGCCACGGCGATCAGGATGCCGGAGCGGAAGGACAGGATCCGCTCCAGGCCCAGCCGCTCGAGGAAGCCCTCGACGGCGGGGACGAAGCCGCCGAGCATCGACGCCGCGAACGCCAGGACCATGAACGCGGTCAGCATATGATAATGAGAATACATTATCATATCCGGGCGCCGCGATCTGTTATGATCTCCTCATGCAGCGCGACACCGCCCAGCGGCGGGCGATCCGGCGGGTTCTGGAGGAGTCCGGCCGGCCGCTCGCCGCGCTTGAGGTCCTGCAGGCCTCCCGCCGGGACGCTCCCGGCCTCGGCATCGCCACGGTCTACCGCGCGCTCAAGGCGCTCGGGGCCGAGGGCGAGGTGACGACGGTGGAGCTGCCCGGAGAGCCGCCGCGCTACGAGGCCGCCGGCAAGGGCCACCACCACCATTTCCTCTGCGAGCGCTGCGGGAAGGCCTATGAGCTGGGCGGCTGCCTCGGCGGGCTCCAAGAGCTCCTGCCGCGAGGCTTCAAGATGACCACGCACGAGCTGCTCCTGCAGGGACGCTGCGCCGCCTGCGCGCGGGGGCGCCGGTGAGCTGGGGCTCCCCGCTCGCCGCGCTGGCCGCGGCCGACCGCGCGCTGCTGCTCAAGATCAACCGCTCTTGGACGTCGCCCTTCCTGGACGCCGCGATGCCGGTCGTGACGAACCTGCTCAAGGAGCATTGGTTCTTGTACGCGGCCGGCCCCGCCCTGCTCGCTTTGTGGCTTTGGAAGGGCCGCAAGCGGGCGCTCAAGGTCCTCGTCGTGGCCGCGCTGGCGGCGGGCTCGAGCGACTTCCTCGCCTACCACGTGATCAAGCCGTGGGCCGCCCGTCCGCGGCCCGAGTACTCGGTCGCGGCCGTGGACGTCCGCGTGCCGAACGGGGGCCGCTACGGCTTCCCGTCGAACCACGCGGCGAACTCGGCCGCGGCGGCCGCCGTGCTCAGCGCCGCCTACCCGGGCGGGACGCTGGTCTTCGCCGCGCTCGCGGGGCTCGTGGGCTACAGCCGGGTCTACGTGGGCGCCCACTACCCGTTCGACGTCCTCGCCGGCTGGCTGCTGGGCGCGGCGCTGGGCTGGCTGTGGGCGGCTTTGCTGCTGGACCACGCGTCCGCTTCGAAGAAGAAGCGGCGCTAGGCTAGGCCCGGATGGGGGTCGCGCCGGGCGTCACGCCGCCCTCGTTCGAGTAGCCGAGCTTCTTGATCATCTCCTTCAGCGCGGCCTCCTCGCCCTTCGTGTCCCACAGCTGGAGCAGGTGCTCCACGTAGCTCTTCGACAGGAGGCTGACCTTGTCCTGGGGGTGGAGCTGAAGATGGAGCTTCAGCGTCGACTGCAGGACGATCATGCGCTCGGCGCGCGGGTCGATGACCTTGAGCCACTGGTACTGCACGCGGTAGGCCTCGACCTCGTTGTCGATCGTGGTCTCGGGCTTCAGGCGGCCTTCCTGCCGCGCCTTCGCGTGCGCGGCCTCGTGGACGACGGTCGCGTAGGCGAAGGCCTCGCCGATGCGGGTCGCGAGCAGGGCCAGCCGCGCGTTGAGCTTGACGACGCCGTCGTCGGCCTTGTCCTTCGAGTAGCGGAACTCGCCCATCTGGTTCTCGGGCAGCTGCGGGTCGAACATGACGCGGTGCTGGCCGCGCAGGTCCTTCGCGTAGGCGACGGCGGCGTCGAGGCGGGCGTCGGGCACCTCGGCGGTCGTGAATTTGTAATGATCCCAGCGCTTCTGCGCCTCGTCGAGCATCCCGTCGATCGTGCCGACGCGGCCGTCGACGTTCTCGCGGTCCATGACGCGCGGCGCCGGGCGGAAGTACGGGGTGCGGCCGGGGACGCCGTCGAAGAACGCGGAGGCGCGCCCGCGGACGCCGGCGTCGTCGTTGGCCGGGCTCGCGACGGCGTCGCGGAGCTGGTCGACGTCGGCGCGGACGGCGCCCGCGTCGACCAAGACCGGGCCCTGGTCGTTCTGGGCGCGCGCCGGGAGAGCGGCGGCGAGAAGGAGGGCGGCCAACAGCGGCGTCCGGCTCATGTCCCTATTATAAGAGGGAAAACGCCTTTCCAGAATGGGCCGCGAGGCCCACGGCGTCCTAGGTCTTAGGGCCTAGATCGACCGGGTAGGGCAGGGACTTGTAGTGCTCCTGGAGCGGCTTCACGGCGATGGCCGCGCCCTGGAGCACCGAGATCGCGTGGACGGCCGCGTTCACGCTGCGGATGTTCGTGATGCACGGGATGTCGAGCTCGAGCGCCGAGCGCCGGATGGAAAAGCCGTCGGCGCGCGCCCGTTTTCCGGACGGCGTGTTGATCACGAGCGACAGGCTCCTCTGCTTGAGCAAGTCGACGACGTCGGGCTTGCCCTCGCCGATCTTGGCGACGCGCTCGGCGGGCATGCCGTGGCGGCCCAGGAAGTCGGCGGTGTTGCGGGTCGCGACCAAGGTGAAGCCCATCTGGCGCAGGGCGCGCGCGACGTGCAGGATCTCCGACTTGTCGTCGTCGCGGACCGACAGGAACACCGAGCCGGACGTCGGCAGGGACAGGCCCGCGGCTTCCTGGCTCTTCGCGAACGAGCGCGGGAAGTCGGCGTCCAGGCCCATGACCTCGCCGGTGGACTTCATCTCCGGGCCCAGGCGCGGGTCGACGCCGGGGAACTTGATGAACGGCATCACCGCCTCCTTCGTGGCGGTGTAGGGCGGCACGGCGCCCTTGAGCGCGGCCGCCGGGACCAGGGACTTGAGCTTCTTGCCCATCATGACCCAGGTCGCGATGCGCGCGACGGGCAGGCCGGCGGCCTTGCTGACGAAGGGCACGGTGCGCGAGGCGCGCGGGTTGGCCTCCAGCACGTAGACCGCGCCGTCCTTGACCGCGTACTGGATGTTCATCAGGCCGCGGACCTTGAGGTGCAGGGCCAGCTTGCGCGTCTGCTCGCGCACGGTGGCGAGGATGGCGGGCGAGAGCGAGTGCGGCGGCAGCGTGCACGCGGAGTCGCCGGAGTGGATGCCGGCCTCCTCGATGTGCTCCATGACGCCGGAGATCCAGACGTCCTTGCCGTCGCAGACCGCGTCGACGTCCAGCTCCGCCGCGTCCGCCAGGAACCGGTCGACGAGGAGGGACGGATGCGAGCCCGGCTTGACGGTGCGCTCGATATAGTCGCTCATCGAAGCGTCGTCGTAGACGACCTCCATCGCGCGCCCGCCCAGCACGTAGCTCGGCCGCACCATGACGGGGTAGCCGATGCGCCGCGCGATCTTGAGCGCCGACGCCTCGTCCTTGGCGATGCCCGACTCGGGCGCCAGGATGCCGAGCTTCTTGAGCGCCGCGCCGAACAGCCGGCGGTCCTCGGCGACGTCGATGGCCTCGGGCTTGGTGCCGAGGATGGTCACGCCGGCTTTTTCCAGCGCGACGGCCAAGTTCAGCGGCGTCTGGCCGCCGAACTGGACGATGACCGCGGCCGGCTTCTCGACGTCGACGATCTCGAGCACGTCCTCGAGCGTCAGCGGCTCGAAGTAGAGCCGGTCGGAGGCGTCGTAGTCCGTCGAGACGGTCTCCGGGTTGCAGTTGACCATGATCGACTGCCAGCCCATGGCGCGCAGTGCCTTCGAAGCCTGCACGCAGCAATAATCGAACTCGATGCCTTGGCCGATGCGATTGGGGCCGGACCCGAGGATCATGATCTTCTTTTTTGATTTCGAGGGAACGAGATCGCCGGTCTCTTCGTAAGTCGAATAAAAGTAGGGCGTCGACGAAGGGAATTCCCCGGCGCACGTATCCACGAGCTTGTAGGACGGGCGAACGCCGAGCTTATGCCGCAAGTCGCGGACCGCCTTCTCCTTCAGGCCCTTGATCCGCGCGATCTGGGCGTCGGAGAAGCCGAGGCGCTTGGCCTCGCGCAGGGTTTCGGCGTCGAGCTTGGCGGAGGCGAGCGACTTCTCGTGGTCGGCGATCTCCTTCATCTGGTTCAGGAACCACGGGTCGATGCGGGAGACCTCGGCGATTCGCTCGACGGCGAAGCCGCGCGTGAGGGCCGACATCACGTGGTAGAGGCGCGAGGAGTTGGGCGTGGCGACGCGCTGGAGCAAGGTCTCCTCGTCGCAGTCGCTCCCGATCTCCAGGCCCTTCTTGCCGCTCTCGAGGCCGCGCAGGGCCTTCTGCAGGGCCTCCTTGAACGTGCGCCCGATCGCCATGGCCTCGCCGACGGACTTCATCGCGGTGTCGAGCGGGAATTCTCCGAACTTCTCGGTCGCGAAGCGCGGGGCCTTCACGACGACGTAGTCGATCGACGGCTCGAAGCAGGCCGAGGTCGCTTTTGTGATGTCGTTCTTGAGCTCGTCGAGCGTGTAGCCGATCGCGAGCTTGGCCGCGAGCTTGGCGATCGGGAAGCCGGTGGCCTTGGAGGCCAGCGCGGAGGAGCGCGAGACGCGCGGGTTGATCTCGATGACGACGCGGCGGCCGGTGGACGGCTCGACGGCGAACTGGATGTTGCAGCCTCCGGTCTCGACGCCGATCTCCGAGATGATGCGCTTCGCGTCGTCGCGCATCTCTTGGTATTGACGGTCGGTCAAGGTCATGGCGGGGGCGACCGTCAACGAGTCGCCGGTGTGCACGCCCATCGGGTCGATGTTCTCGATCGTGCAGATGACCACGAAGTTGTCGTTGCGGTCGCGCATGACCTCGAGCTCGTACTCCTTCCAGCCGATGATCGACTCCTCGAGCAGGACCTTCTTGACGGGGCTCATCTCGAGGGCGGTGTGCACGCGCGCGCGCAGCTCCTCGTAGTGGTACGCGATGCCGCCGCCGGCGCCGCCGAGCGTGAACGAGGCGCGCACGATGACGGGGAAGCCGAGGTCGCGGGCGATCGGATTGAGGTCGGACTCGTCGGTCACGACGATGGAGCGCGGCAGGTCGAGGCCGATCTTCTGCATGGACTGCTTGAACAGCTGGCGGTCCTCGGCCTTGCGGATCGTCTCCAGGCGCGCGCCCAGGATCTCGACGCCGTGCTTCTTGAGGATGCCGCGCTCGGCCGCGGCCACGGTCAGGTTCAGCGCGGTCTGCCCGCCCAGCGTGGGCAGGACGGCCTGCGGCTTCTCCAGGGCGATCACCTTTTCCAGATACTCGGGCGTCAGGGGCTCGATGTAGGTGCGGTCGGCGAGCTCGGGATCCGTCATGATGGTCGCCGGGTTCGAGTTGATGAGGACGGTCTCGTAGCCCTCCTCGCGCAGGGCCTTGAGGCCCTGGGTGCCGGAGTAGTCGAACTCGCAGCCCTGGCCGATGACGATCGAGCCGGAGCCGATCACGAGGATTTTCTTCAGGTCTTCGCGCTTAGGCAAGGGTTTTTCCTCCGCGAGGGAAGCTCTCGAGTCCGTCGGCGACGGCGCAGAGCGCGCCGAGGAGCCCCTCGGCGCCGTCGGGGTCCTTCACGACCGGCAAAGTCCAGACGACGCGCGTGTCCTCTCCGACGAGGTCGACGTGGGGCAGGGCGGCAAGGCGCTGCTGCAAGGCGGCGTCGAAGACGGTGGGACCGGCGGACTTGCCGCTGCAGCGCGCGAGGAGCCTGCCGCCGAAGGCCCGGTCGATGGGCTCGACGGGGTCCTGCACGACGAGGCCGGCGCGCCGGGTCACGAGCTCCTTCTCGGCGCATTCGACGCGAAGGCTCGTCGCGGCGTTGAGCCACGCGGTGACCGTGACGCCCGCGGGAGTCGTCTCGAAAGCGACCCGGCGGCCGTTCCAGGCGCCCGACATGCGCGGGGGATTCGGGTCGTACTGGAGGTTCAGGATCTTCGCCAGCGCCGGCCACTGCAAGGACGGCGTGCTCGTCTTGTGCTGGGTCCAGAGGTAGAGCCCCAGCGGGATCAGCGCGCCGGCGACGGCGAGAAGCAGCGTCATCGCGCGGCCGCTTCCTTGCGCTCCAGGATCTTGGCCTTGAAGCGCTCGAAGAGATAGCGGCTGTCGTGCGGGCCGGCCGAGGCTTCCGGATGATGCTGGACGGAGAACACGGGCAAGGTCGCGTGCGCCATGCCTTCGGACGTGCCGTCGTTGAGGTTCACGTGCGTGGTGCGCACTTCCTTCGGAAGCGAATCAAGATCGACGCAGAAGCCGTGGTTCTGCGACGTGATCTCGATCTTCCCCGTTTCCAGGTCTTTGACCGGGTGGTTGGAGCCGTGATGGCCGAACTTGAGCTTGTAGGTCTTGCCGCCGAAGGCCAGGCCGAGCAGCTGATGGCCGAGGCAGATGCCGAAGATGGGCAGGCGCTCGGCGATGAGCTTCTTGATGGTCTGGATGGCGTCGGTCACGGGCTCGGGGTCGCCGGGGCCGTTGGAGAGCAGGATGCCGTCGGGCTTGAGCCGCAGGATCTGCTCGGCGGTCGTCGACGCGGGGACCACGGTCACGCGCGCGCCCATCGCGGCCAGGCAGCGCAGGATGCCGTACTTCACGCCGAAGTCCATGACGACGACGTGCATGGCGGCCTTGGCGGCGGCGCCGTCCTGCCACTCGTAGGGCTTGTCGCAGGTGACGGCCTTGGCGAGGTTCAGGCCGGCCATCGAGGGGCTGGCTTTCGCCTTCGCGACGAGGCGCTTGGCGTCCCCGTCGAGCGTCGAGATCACGCCGCGCAGGGCGCCCTTCTCGCGCAGTCTCAGGGTCAACGCCCGCGTGTCGAGCCCTTCGATGGCGACGATGCCGTGCTTGCGCAGGAAGTCGCCGGCGGTCTCGACCGACTCCCAGTTCGACGGCGTCTTGCACAGCTCGCGCACGATGAAGCCCGACAGGCGCGGACGAGAGGACTCCTGATCGCGCGCCGTGATGCCGTAGTTGCCGATCTGGGGATACGTCATGGCCACCAGCTGGCCGCAGTAGGAGGCGTCGGTCAAGACCTCCTGGTAGCCCGTCATCGAGGTGTTGAACACGGTCTCGCCGGTCGTCTCGCCGGCGGCGCCGCACGCGCGCCCGGTGAAGAGGGTCCCGTCTTCGAGGGCCAGCCACGCTTTGTCGTTCATATTGCCTCTATGGTATCCGATCAATGCCGGAAGTGCCTCATGCCGGTGAAGACCATCGCGAGCGAGTGCTCGTCGGCGGCGGCGATGACCTCGGCGTCCTTGACGGAGCCGCCGGGGCAGACGATCGCGGAGATGCCCAAAGTCGCGGCCGCGTCGATGCCGTCGCGGAAGGGGAAGAAGGCGTCGCTGGCGAGCACGAGAGCCGCGGGGCCCTCGTTGTCGCGCAGGAACAGCTTGAGCTTGACGCCCGACATGTGGACCGAGTCGACGCGCGACATCTGACCGGCGCCGATGCCGACGGTCTGCTCCGGGCCCGCGAGCACGATCGCGTTGGACTTCACGTGCTTGGCCGCCGTCCAGGCGAAGCGCATCGCGGCCTCCTCGGCCGGCCGCGGGGCTCGCTTGGTGACGACCTTCCACTCGGCGCCGGAGATCAGACGGTCGGGCTCGGTCACCAGCACCTCGTCGCCGATCGAGCGCAGCTGCAGGGCCTTCGTCGGGGGCTTGGTTCGCACGAGCAGCCGGACGTTGGGCTTCTTCTTCAAGATCTCGAGGGCCTCGGGGTCGTAGCCGGGGGCGACGAGCACCTCGACGAAGCGCTTGGACAGAGTCTCGGCGATGGCGCGCGTGACGGGGCGGTTGAAGGCGAGCACTCCTCCAAACGCAGAGAGGGGATCGCAAGCCCAAGCTCGGTCCAAAGCCGCTTCGATCGTCGAGCCGGAGCCGATTCCCGCGGGAGTGACGTGCTTGAAGATCACCGCCGTCGGGTCCTCGAAGTCGGAGACGGCGTCCCACGTCCCCGACGCGTCCAGGAGGTTGTTGTAGGAGAGCTCCTTGCCGTGCAGCTGCGTGAACGACATGCCGGCTTCGTTCGCGTACAGCGCGGCCTTTTGATGAGGGTTCTCGCCGTAGCGCAGGTCCTGGACTTTCGTGAGCTTGCCGTTCAGGACGGGGGGGAACGTCCCGGACTCCGAGACCTCCGGAGCCGCGCCGCCCGAGCCGTTCGTCCACGCGCGGGCGATCATCGAGTCGTAGTCGGCCGTGTGCTTGAACGCCGTCAGCGCGAGCTTCTTGCGGGTCGCCTCGCCGAGACGGCCCTGCGACGCCGCCAGCTCGGCCAAGGTCGCCGCGTAATCGGCGGGAGAAGTCAGCACGGCCACGTCCTCGAAGTTCTTGGCGGCGGCGCGGATCAAGGCCACGCCGCCGATGTCGATCTGCTCGATCACGTTCTGGTCGTAGGCCGACGGCGCGGCGGCGACGGTCTTGGCGAACGGGTAGAGGTTCACGACCACGAGGTCGATGGGCTCGATGCCGAACAGGTCCGCCTCGCGCGCCTGCTTGGGGTCCTTGCGGCGCAGGAGGATGGCGCCGTGCACGTGCGGATGCAGGGTCTTCACGCGGCCGTCGAGGATCTCGGGAAAGCCCGTCATCGTGTCGAGCGGGCGCACGGGCACTCCGGCTTCGATGAGCGCTTTCGCCGTGCCGGAGGTGGAGACGAGCTCGATGCCGAGATCGTTGAGGCCTTTGGCGAACTCGACGAGGCCGGTCTTGTCGGAGACGGAAAGCAGCGCGCGCCGCGCGCGCGGGGAGTCGTCGAGCACGGAGGGAAGAAGATCGACTCGGCTGCCCTCGACCTTGAGCCGGCCCTCGCAGAACAGCGCGACGGCCTTGGGATAGATCCAGTGCTCCTGCGCGCGCACGCGCGCCGCCAGCGAGGCCGGCGTGTCGCCGGCCAGGACCGGCACCGCCGCCTGCAGGACGATGGGACCGTGGTCGTAGTCCTCGTCGACGATGTGCACCGTCGGGCCGCTGACCTTCACGCCCGAGGCCAGCACGGACTCGTGGACCTTCATGCCGTACATGCCCTGCCCGCCGAACGCGGGCAGGAGCGCGGGATGGATGTTCATCATGCGGCCCGCGTACGCCTTGAGCAGCGGCGGGCGGACCTTGAGCATGAAGCCGGCGAGGCAGATGAGGCCGACGCCGCGCTTCTTGCACTCGTGGGCCAGGAGCGCGGCGTACTCGTCGGGCGAGGCCGACTCGGCCGGCGCCGCGACGAGCGTCTCGACGCCCGCGCGCGCGGCGCGCTTGAGCGCGCCGACGCCCGGCTTGTTCGACACGACGAGCGCGATCGTCCCGCGCACGCGCCCGTCGGCGCACGCGTCGAGCAGGGCCTGCAGGTTGGTGCCTTCGCCGGACGCGAAGACCGCGATCTTTTCCATTAAGCGATCTCGACCTCGTGCTTGCCCTCGACGATCTCGCCGATCAGGCGCGCCTCCGGCAGCGTGCGCTTGGCCAGTTCGAGGCTGTCGGGGCGGATCACGATGACGAGGCCGATGCCCATGTTGAACGTGCGCCACATCTCCTTCTCGGGGACGCGGCCGCGCTTCTGGATCTCGTCGAAGATCGGCAGCCTCTTCCAGGCGTCCTTGTGGAACACCGCCTTGCGGCCGCGCGGCAATATTCGGGGCACATTCTCCACGAGGCCTCCGCCGGTGATGTGCGAGAGGCCCAGGATGATGCGCTCCTCCGTGCGGAAGGCCGCCTGCAGGGCCTGGACCTCGTCGACGTAGATGCGCGTCGGCGTGAGCAAAGTCTTCCCCCATTTGGCCAAGTCCTTGCCCTTGAACACCTGGCGCGCGAGCGAGTAGCCGTTGGAGTGCAGGCCGGAGGACGGCAGGCCCAGGATCAGGTCGCCGGGGTAGATCTTCGAGCCGTCGATGACCTCGGAGCGCTTGACGATGCCGACCGCGAAGCCCGCGAGGTCGTACTCGCCCTCGGGATACATGCCCGGCATCTCCGCGGTCTCGCCGCCGAGCAGGACGGAGCGGCCCTGGCGGCAGCCCTCCATGATGCCGGCGATGATGGCCTTGGAGCGCTTCAGGTTCAGCTTGCCCGTGGCGTAGTAGTCGAGGAAGATCAGGGGCTTGGCGCCGCAGCAGACCAGGTCGTTGACCGACATGGCGACCAGATCGATGCCGATCGTGTCGTGCTTGTCGAGCGCGAAGGCGAGCTTGAGCTTGGTGCCCACGCCGTCCGTGCAGGCGACCAGCTCGAACGGGCCGGAGCCGTCGAGGTCGAGCGGGAACAGCCCCGCGAAGCCGCCGATCGCCGGGGCCTTCTTGGCGATGTGATCGACGAGCTTGTCGGCCAGGTCGATGTCCACGCCGGATTTTTTATAGGTGAGAGAAGCGGTCGCCATTATTTCGTCTCCTTGCGGCTTCCCGGCTTCACGGCGGGCGTGCCGGCCTTGCAGGCCGGGCACGCGTCGGCCGGCCACGAGGGCACGGCGACGGTCCAGAGCGCGGCGTACGGGACGGCGAGGGCCGAGGATTTGCCCTCGGAGCGGTCGACGACGGAGCAGGCGCCGGACACGACGGCGCCCGCCGCGCGGATGACCTCGAACACCTCTTTGGTCGACTTGCCCGTCGTGACGACGTCCTCGACGACTAAAACATTTTCTCCGGGCTTGACCGAGAAGCCGCGGCGCAGCATCACCGCGCCGTCCACGCGCTCGGTGAAGTAGTGGCGCACGCCGAGGGCGCGCGCCACTTCTTGCCCGATGATGAGGCCGCCCATCGCGGGGGAGACCACCAAGTCGGGCTTGGCCGAGATCTTTCCGGCCAGAGCGCGGCCGAACTCCTCGGCGCGGTTCGGGTGGGCGAGGACGAGGGCGCACTGGAGATAGCGGTCGCTGTGCAGGCCGGAGGAAAGCAGGAAATGGCCCTTGAGGAGAGCTCCGCAATCGAGAAATATTTGTTCGATCATGCGTTTTCCAGCGCGCTCGGCACCTCGGCCTGCATCTCGGCGAGGATGTCGAGAGCCGCCTTGCGCGGGTCCGGCGCGTGCGTGATGGGCCGGCCGACGACGATGAAGTCGATGCCGAGCTTGGCGGCCTCGCCGGGGGTCATGACGCGCGACTGGTCGTTGAGCGCCGCGCCCTTCGGCCGGATGCCGGGGGTCACGAACTTCATGTCGAGGTGCGGCAGCTGTCTGCGCAGGAAGGCGACCTCCTGGGGCGAGCAGATCGTCGCGTCGGCGCCGGACACCCAGCCGGCCTTGGCGAGCGTCTTCACCATCGCCGGGATGCGCGCCGACGGATGGATGACCTTCACGTCCTTGGGCGATAGGCTCGTCAGCACGGTCACGCCCCAGAGCAGCGGCCGCGGCGAGACCTCGGCGGCGGCGCGCACCATGTCGGAGCCGCCCATCAGGTGCAGCGAGACCGCGTCGACGCCGAGCTTCTGCGCCTCGCGCACCGCGTGCGCGACGGTCTGCGGGATGTCGTGCAGCTTGAGATCGAGGAACACCTTGCCGCCGTTCTTCTGGACCAGGTCGACGGCGCGCTTGCCGTGCGCCGTGAACAGCTGCAGGCCGACCTTGTACCAGACGATCGCGTTCTTGAGCGACTTGAGCAGCTCCTCTTGGCGCTTGATCGTGTCCACGTCGAGGGCGACGATGACTTGCGTCATGCGCGGACCGCCGCGCGACTATCCCCGGGGATAGTCGCGTCCAACGAACGGAGGATGCGCTTGGGCAGCGAAGGGCCGCCGTAGATCATCCCCGTGTAGAGCTGAACCAAGTCCGCCCCGGCCGCCAGTCGTTCGCGAGCGTCTTCTCCGGTCTCGATCCCGCCGACCCCGATGATGGGGAGCTTGGTCAGCGAGCGCGCCTGGCGGACGAGCTCGAGCGCGCGTTTCTTGAGCGGCGCGCCGGACAGCCCGCCCGCCTCCGCGCGGAACTTCTCGTCGACGCCGTCGCGGGAGAGCGTCGTATTCGAGACGACGAGGCCCTGGGCGAGCCTGTCGGCCGTCGCGATCGCCGCCGCGAAGTCCTCGTCGGCGAGGTCGGGCGCGAGCTTGAGCAGGACCGGCTTCTTGAAGGCGTTGGCCTCCTGGACGGCCTCGAGGATCGCCGCTAAATCATTCACTTTTTGCAGGTCGCGCAGTCCGGGAGTGTTGGGCGAGGAGACGTTGACCACGAAATAATCCCCGTGCTCGGCGAGGATCGCGAAGGTCCGCGCGTAGGCGGCCGGAGCCTTCGCGGGCTCGGTTCCCTTGTTGAGTCCGAGGTTGATCCCGAGAGGCACCGCGCAGCGGGGCCGCGACGCGAGCCGCCGCGCCACCAGGCGCGCGCCCTCGCTGTTGAAGCCCATGCGGTTGACCAGCGCGCGCGCCTCGGGATCTCGGAACAGGCGAGGATGCGAGTTGCCGGGCTGGGGCTCGAGCGTGACCGAGCCGATCTCGAGGAAGCCGAAGCCGAGGCCGGGAAGGACCGGCACGAGCTTGCCGTCCTTGTCGAAGCCGGCGGCGAGCCCCAAGGGGTTGGGGAAGCGCACGCCGAAGACCGTCTTCTCGAGGCCTTTCGGTCCGCGTCCCGTCAGCGCCGACAGGACGGCCGCGGCGCCGGGGAGCGGGGCCAGCAGCGACATCAGCCCCGAGACCTCCTCGTGCGCCCGCTCGGCGTCGAGCGAGAACAGGACCGGCTTGAGCGCTTCATAGAGCATGCACGACCGCGCGCCCGCCGACGAAGGTGTGCAGGACGCGGCCCTTGAGGCGGCGCCCGGCGAAAGGGGTATTGCGGCTCTTGGAGGCGAAAGGCGCCGCGGGCGTCCACGACGCGTCGGGGTCCACGACGGCGAGGTCCGCGTCGGCGCCCGGCGCGAGCGTGCCCTTGGCCGCGAGGCCCAGCAGGGCGGCCGGCGAGGAGCTCAGGCGCGCGACGACTTCGCGGCGCGTGAGCGCCTTCGTGTGATAAAGAACGGTCAGCGCCGCGGCGAGCGAGGTCTCCAATCCGATCACGCCGAAGGGCGCGGTGTCGAAGCCCAGCGACTTGGCCGCGCAGCCGTGCGGCGCGTGGTCGGTCGCGATCGCGTCGATGGTGCCGTCGCCCAATCCTGAAATCAGCGCTTCGCGGTCTTCTTTGGTGCGTAGCGGAGGGTTCATCTTCCAGTCGGCGTCGTAGCCCGGGATCATGTCGTCGGTCAGGCAGAAGTGGTGCGGACACGCCTCGGCGCTGACGGGCAAGCCTCGTTTCTTCGCTTGGCGAACCATCTCGACCGACGCCGCCGCCGAAAGATGCGCCAGGTGAAGCCGCGCCCCCGTGAGCTCGACTAACGCGATATCTCTCGCGACCTGAACCGTTTCGGCGGCCCAGGGATAACCCTTCAAGCCCTTTCGCAGGGCCGCAGGGCCCTCGTGCGCGCAGGCGCCGCTCGAGAGCGTGAGGTCCTCGCAGTGGTCGATCACGAGCAGGCCCAGGTCCTTGGCGCACTCGAGCGCGCGGCGGAAAAGACCGGCGTTCATGACCGGCCGCCCGTCGTCGGACAGCGCGGCGGCGCCGGCCGCTCGCAGCTTGGCGAACTCCGAGAGCCGCTCGCCCTTCTGCCCGAGCGTGACGGCGCCGGCGAACAGGACGTTGACTTTCGCGTCCTGCGCGGCCTTGGCGCGGAGGAACGAGAGCTGGGAGGGGGAGTCGGTCACGGGCTCCGTGTTGGCCATCGCGAGCACGGTCGTCACGCCGCCGCGCGCGGCGGCGGCGGTGCCGGTGGCGATGGTCTCGTCGCCCTCGCGGCCGGGCTCGCGCAGGTGCACGTGCATGTCCACGAGGCCGGGGATCACCCATTTGCCCTTCGCGTCGACGACGGCGGCGTCTTGGAGAGCGCTTTTCTTCGATAAGCCCGCCGCGACGTCGCGGATTTCGCCGTCCTCGATGAGCACGTCGCGCACGCCCTCGAGCTTGCGCGCGGGGTCGATGACGAGTCCGCCGGAGATCAGGGTCCGCTCAGCCATTGCGTCCTCTCTCGCACAGCGCCAGCGCCGCCATGCGCACGAACACGCCGTTGGCGACCTGATCGAGGATCACGGAGCGCGGGCCGTCGGCGACCTCGGAGGCGATCTCGACGCCGCGGTTCATCGGGCCCGGGTGCAGCACGAGCGCCTCGGGCCTCATGAGGGCCGCGCGGGCGGGCGTGAGCTGGTAGGCATGAGCATAGTCCGACAACGACGTCACGAAGCCCTGCTCCATGCGCTCGAGCTGGAGCCGCAGGACGTTGACGGCGTCGGCGCCCTTGAGCGCCTCTTCCACGTTATGCACGACCTGTGCGCCCAGCGCGGCGAACGCGTCGGGCACGAGGGGCGTCGGCCCGCAGAACGTCACCTTCGCGCCGAGCTTCTTGAGCGCGAACAAGTTGGAGCGCGCGACGCGGCTGTGGCGGATGTCGCCGAGGACCACGATCTTCCTGCCCTTGAACGAGCCCCAGCGCTCGCGCAGGGTCAGAAGATCGAGAAGAGCCTGCGTCGGATGCTCGTGCCAGCCGTCGCCGGCGTTGATGACGCACGCGCGGACCTTCGGCGCGAGGTCCTCGAGGACGCCCGAGCGCTCGTGGCGCACGACGAAGTGCGTGACGCCGATCGCCTCGAGGTTGAGCATCGTGTCGAGCATGGTCTCGCCCTTGGCGAGCGAGGAGCCCGCGGCGGAGAAGCTGAGCACGTCGGCGCCCAGGCGCATCGCCGCCATCTCGAAAGAGGAGCGCGTGCGCGTGGAGGCTTCGGAGAAAAGGAAGGCGACGGTGCGTCCGGCGAGGGCTTCGGGAGAGGGGGACTTCTTGAAAGACGCGGCCTCGTCGAGGACCGCCTCGATGTTTGCGGCGCTCAGCCGTTCCAGGCCGAGGAGATCTTTGAGGCTCCAGTCTTTCGTCACGCGCGGTTCGGCGCAGCCCGCCGGAACGATTAGACCAATTTAAAACGAAAGCGTCAAAGAAATGAAACGGGGTCAGGCCTTCACTTTTTCAACTTGTCGGCCCGACGAGAAAAAGTTTAAAAAGTGAAGGCCTGACCCCGGAAATCACTTCGGGCCGGCCTTCTTCACGACGTCCTCGATCTCGTCGCCGATCAGCGTCTCCTTCTTGAGGACGGCCTGCGTGAGCGCCTCGAGCACGTGGCGGTTGCGCGTCAGGCGCGCGGTCACGCGCGCGTAGGAGGCCTCGAGGATCGCGTTGACCTCGACCCACGTCTTCGCGGCGACGTCGTCGCCGAACGGCGAGCGGCCGAGCGGGTCCTGGCGGTTGGGCGCCGTCACCGCGAGGCCGGTGCCCTTGCCCATGCCGAGCGTCTGGACCATCGTGCGCGCGATGTTGGTCGCGACCTCGAGGTCAGAGCCGGGGCCCGTGGACCACTCGGCGCGCCGGTTCGTCGCGTACTCCTCGGGGATGTCCACGGTCTTGCCGAAGATCAGCTTTTCGGCCACCAAGCCGCCGAGCGCGTGGTCGATGCGCGCCTCGAGCTCCTCCTTCGTGTAGAGGTATTTGTCGCCCTCCTCGGAGCCCATCTCGGCGAAGCCGAGCGCGCCGGAGCCGTGCGGGACGATCGTGAACTTGGTCACCTTCTGGCGGACCGACTCGTCCTCGTTGAGCATGTTGGCCAGCACGTGGCCGGCCTCGTGGTAGGCCACGCGCCGCTTGAGCGCGTCGGGCATCGGCAGGCTGCGCTTGGCGCCGATGGTGCCGCGGTCGATCGCCTCGTCGATGTCCTCCATGCCGATGGAGTCGGCCCCGCGGCGGATCGCCTGCAGCGCGGCCTCGTTCATGATGTTCTGGATGTCGGCGCCGGCCAGGCCCGCGGTGCGGCGCGCGAGGTAGCCGAGGTCGAGCTCGGGCGAGAGGCGCTTGTCCTTGGCGTGGATCGTCGCGATCGCCTCGCGGCCGCCCATGTGCGGCTTGCCGACGTAGATCTTGCGGTCGAAGCGACCCGGGCGCAGCAGGGCCGGGTCGAGCGTGTCGGCGCGGTTGGTCGCCGCGACGAAGATGATGCCGCCCGAGTTGTCGAAGCCGTCCATCGCGGTGAGCAGGGCGTTGATCGTCTGCTCGCGCTCGTCGTTGGAGCCCGACATGCCGCCGGAGCCGCGCGCCTTGCCGACGGCGTCGATCTCGTCGATGAAGACGATGGCGGGCTTGTGGTTGGAGGCCTTGGTGATCAGCTCGCGCACGCGGCGCGCGCCCATGCCGACGAACAGCTCGACGAAGTCGGAGCCGGACACCGCGAAGAACGCGGAGTTGGTCTCGCCCGCGAGCGCGCGCGCCATCAAGGTCTTGCCGGTGCCGGGCGGGCCCTCGAACAGGATGCCCTTGGGAGCCTTCGCGCCCATGCGCACGAAGCGCGCCGGGTCCTTCAGGTAGTCGAGCGTCTCCTGCACGTCGACGAGGCTCTCGTCGATGCCCTCGATGTCGGTGAAGCGCTGGGTCGGCTTGTCCACCTTCGCGTTGGGATCGGTCGAGGCGGTCATCTGGCCGTTGGACGCGCCGCCCATGCCCCCCATGCCCTTCCCGCCGCGGATCTTGCCGAACAGCCAGAACACGCCCATGAAGACCACGGCGCTCATGATCATGCCGAAAAGGCCGGAGAACATCCCGCCGCCCTTCTGCGCGGCGGCCTGCGCCTCCTGCGCGGCGGCGATGCGGTTCTCGGCCTTCGCGATCTGCTCGAGAGCCTTGCTGTTCTCCTCGAGGATCTGCTTTTCCGTGGGCTCCGGCGCCTTCACGACGACCGAGGCGGTCGGCGCGCCCGCGGCCGCCGAGGGGGCGGCGGCGGAGAGCGACGGCCGCGCGGAGATCGTCGGCAGGGACGAGATCGTTCCCTGCGGGAGAGTCTGCGTGATCGCGACCGGGGCCGGCGCGCGGCTCGGCGCGGGGGCGCGCATCTCGAGCGAGACGATGCCGATCGTCGCCGCCGCGGCGAGGCCGACGAGCGCGAACTTCCAGCGCTTGAAGAACGATTTCTTCTCGGGCTGCTTCGTCGGAGGCGCCTCGCGCGGCGCGTCGACCTCGTGCGTCTCCGCCGGGGCGATGACAGGGGACGACGTCGCGGGATCGAGATACTCGTTCTCCGGGCCCGGGTCCACGCCCATCGCGCGCAGGGCGGCGCCGGCCGCGAGGCGGACGGACGCGTTGCGATCCTTGTACTGGTCCTTGGCCGCCGCGACGACGGCCTCCGAGGACTTGAGCGTCTCGGCCTCGCGCGCGAAGCGCAGGAGCACGGAGCGCTGGATGTACCACACCGAGTCCGAGCCCGCGGCTTTGGCGTTCTGGACCTTCGCGTCGGAGTAGGCGGCCAGAATCTTCTGGTAGAAGGGGAGGACCTTCTCGACCGGCATCGTCTCGAGCGCGCGCAGCGCGGCCATGCGCACCTCGCGGCGGGTCTCCCGGCGGCCCGTGATGTACTCCGTCGAGAGCGCGTAGGCCTGCTCGGGGTCGGACTTGACCAGAGCCTCGAGCTCGGCGACGCGGCGCGTCGCGGCGACGAAGGGCTCGCGCGCGGGCGCGGGCGCCACCGCCTTCATCAGGCGGACGGCCGCGGTCTTGAGGCCGGGGTTGTCCGTGGGCTCCGGCGCGCCGGAGACGACCTGCAGGCGGAGGATGCCTTTCGCGTTGGCCATCGCGAGCACCGTGCTCGTCGGGACGGAGCCGTCGAGCGTGACGACGCCGTCCGCGAAGGCCGGCGCGCGCTCGGCCTTGAAGCCGTAGTACTGCTCGAGGCGGCGCACCGTCGCCTCGCGATTCGCGTCGTCGACGGGGAGCGTGACCGTCACGCGGGCGCGGCCGGGCGCGGGCGGGGGCAGCTCGAAGTCCGGTCCGTCGGCGGCGGCCGGCAGGGCGCTCGCGGCGAGGCGGCGGGCGCCGTCGAAGAGGCGGGACATCATCCACGTCTGCTCGGAAAGCGCGGGCGCGCCGGCGGGAGCGGCCGCGCCGGAGGCCGCGGGGCGCTCGGGAGCCGAGGCGGCGGCGGACACGGCGGCCAGAGCGGCAGCCGGCGCCGCGGCGGCCGCTGCGGCGGCCGGCGCGGGAGAGGCCGCGAGGGCCGACGGAGCCGCGAAGGCCGATGCCGACAGAGACGACGCGGCGGAAAGAGCGAGGGCCGGAGCGGCGGAGAGGCCGAGCGACGGCGCGGCCGCGAAAGGCGCGGCGCCGGAGACGCCGATCGCCGACGAGGCGGCGGGGACCGTGGGCAGCGCGCGCAGGATCGTCGCGGCGGCAGCGGAGGCTTGAAGCCCGGGCGCGGTCGAGAGCAGTGCGGCGGCGAGGGTGACGGAGAGCGCGCGCGAGACGGCGGAGGGCTTGGCCATGGACCGAATACTACCGCAGTCGGCCCAGGACGGAAACGGGACCTAAGGTCCCGAACGGCGCGGCCAAATGGGCCGGGATGCGTCTAGGACCGTCGGAACCTCAGCGCCGGCGCACCGAGGCGAGGCGCTCGTCGGCGCGCAGCCACTCGCCGGCCGCGCCGCGGCCGACGACGACGTAGTGGCCCATCTTCCGCCCGGGGCGCGCCGAGGACTTCCCGTACAGGTGAAGCGACAGGCCGGGGATCGCCTTCAGCTTCGACCAGTCGGGCTCGCCCTTCTCCCACAGGTCGCCCAGAAGATTCACCATCACCGCCGTGTCCTTCATCGCGACGTCGCCCAACGGCAGGCCGCAGACGGCCCTCACGTGCTGCTCGAACTGGGACGTCGCGCACGCGTCGAGCGTATAGTGACCGCTGTTGTGGACCCGCGGGGCGATCTCGTTGACGAGCAGGACCTCCGTCTCGGGGAGCAGGAACATCTCGACGGCCAGCACGCCGACGTGGCCGAGCTTGTCGGCGATGCCGCGGGCGATTTTCACGGCCCGTTCCGCGGTCTCGAGAGAGACGGCGCCCGGGGCGCGGGTCGTGTGCAGGATGCCGGCGCGGTGCAGGTTCTCGGCGATGGGGAAAACGGAGATCTCGCCGCCGCGGCCGCGGGCGAGGATCACCGAGATCTCGCGCTCGAAGCCGACGATCTTCTCCCAGACGCAAGGGGCCTCGAATATCGCCGACTTGGCGGCGTCCTCCGCGGAGCTCAAGCGCGCCTGGCCTTTCCCGTCGTAGCCGTGCCGGCGGCGCTTCACGATGACCGGATAATAAGGAAGATCCGCCGCCGAGGACGCCGCGCCGTACTCCGTCTGCGGAAAGCCGTGCTTCTTCAGGAACTCGCGCTGCGTCAGCCGGTCGGCGATGACGGCGAGGACGGACGGAGCCGGAAAGAGAGGCTTGAGCGCGGCGGCGGCCTCGAGCGCGGCCGGCGAGATCAGCTCCCACTCCAAGGTCACGACGTCGCTGATCTGAGCGAGGCGGCGCGCCGCCTCGGGATCGTCGACGCCGCCGATCACGGGGACGTCGACGACCTGGAGGGCGGGGGAGTCCTTCGCGGCGTCGAGCGCCGCGGTGCGGTAGCCGAGCTTCTTCGCGGCCTGGGCGATCAGGCGGCCGAGCTGGCCGCCGCCCAGGATCCCGAGCGTCCTCCCGGGGGCCAGCGGCGTCATCTCGGCAGGCGTCCCTTGAGGACCTGTGCCGTCTGCGCCGCGCGGAACGTGCGCACGCGGCGGGCCAGCGCGGCGTCCTGGAGGGCGAGGATCTGGGCGGCGAGATGTCCCGCGTTGGCCGCGCCGGCCTCGCCGATGGCGAGCGTGCCCACCGCGACGCCGCGCGGCATCTGCGCGATGGACAGCAGGGAGTCCAGGCCCTTGAGCGCCTTCGACGCGACGGGCACGCCGAGGACGGGCAGGCAGGTCTTCGACGCGGTCATGCCGGGCAGGTGCGCGGCGCCGCCCGCGCCCGCGATGATGACCTTCAGGCCGCGGGCCTCGGCGGACGCCGCGTACTTCATGAGCTTGTCGGGCGTGCGGTGCGCCGAGACGACCGCGGCTTCGTGCGGGATGCCGAAGGCATCCAGCACCTCGGCCGCGGCCTTCATGGTCTGCCAATCCGACGTCGAGCCCATGATGATGCCGACGAGCGGCTGCTTGGCGGAACGCTTCATGCGATGGCTCTCCCCAGCGCCTTGGCGCCGATGTCGCGGCGGTAGTGCAGGCCCGGGATCTTGAGCCGCGCGACGGCGTCGTACGCGGCGGCCCGCGCGGCGGCGAGGTCGGCGCCTCGTCCGACGACGGTCAGCACTCGTCCGCCCGCCGCCTTCCAACCGGAGGAAGTCCGTTTGGTCCCGGCGTGAAACATCAAAACATCATCCGATCCCGAGGCTCCGGAAAGGTCGAGCTCGGCGCCGGTCTTCGGATTCTCCGGATATCCGGGACTCGCCAAAGTGATCCCGACGCACGCTCCGCGATGAGCCGGCAGGATTCCGGGCTTCAGTTTCGCGGAGGCGCAGTCGAAAGCCAGCTCGAGCAGGTCCGCGTCCAGCATCGGCAGGACCGCCTGGGTTTCCGGGTCTCCGAAGCGGGCGTTGTATTCCAGAACCTTCGGCCCCTCCGGCGTGAGCATGATCCCGACGTACAGCGCGCCGCGGTAATCGATCCCGGATTTGGCGAGGCCGGCGAGCGTGGGCTTGAGGATGGTCTCCTCGATCCTCTTCCATGTCTTCGCGTCGAGCGGGGCGGGCGAGAGAGCGCCCATGCCGCCGGTGTTGGGACCGGCGTCGCCGTCGCTCAGGCGCTTGTGGTCCTGGCTCAAGGGCAGGACGGCATAGCCGCGGCCGTCGACGAGCAGCATGACGGTGACCTCGGGGCCCTCCAGGCGCTCCTCGATCACGAGCTGGCTCCCGGCGGGGGTGGCGGCGAGGGCGTCGACGGCGGCGTCGGCCTCGGCGACGGAGCCGGTCACGATGACGCCTTTGCCGGCGGCGGGGCCGTCGGCCTTGACGGCGCAGCGTCCGCCGAACGTCCGCGCGGCGGCCTTGGCCTCGGCGGCGCCGGAGCAGCTCTTGGCGCGGGCCGTGGGGATGCCGTGCTCGTTCAGGAAATCCTTGGCGAAAGCTTTGGATGTCTCCAGGCGAGAGGCCGACCGGGACGGGCCGAAAACGAGGGCGCCCGCGGCGCGGGCGGCGTCCGACACGCCCGCGGCGAGCGGGGCCTCGGGGCCGACGAAGACGAGCTCGACGCCGTTGGCCTTGACGAACGCGGCGACGGCGGCCGGGTCCAGGAAATCGATCCCGGCGAGGGCGGCGTGAGCGGCGATCGCGTCGGAGCCGGGAGCGGCCCAGAGCTTGGTCAGGCGCGGGCTCTGGGACAGCTTCCAGGCGATCGCATGCTCGCGCCCGCCGCCGCCCAGAAGAAGGACTTTCACGCCCGGGGATGATATCACTTGTCCATGCGGGGTCGAAATAATTTGGACGTCATTTGAACGGCGGAACGCTGGTCCGGGAGCTAAAATGCGAGCATGGGAACGAGACGACGGCTCGCGGTTGTGCTCCTCGCGCTGTGCGCGTTCGTCTCTCAAGCCGGCGCGGCGGTGGTCACGCTGAAGGACGGAAGCCGCCTGCGCGGGACGGTCACGGGGCAGGCCGCGGACGGGATCGAATTGAAGACGCCCGACGGGACTCTGCACATCAGCCAGTCGCGGATCCTGACGATCGACTATTCCGACGAGGCTCCGGCGGCGCCCCCGACGGCGCCCCCGACGGCGCCGCCCGGGGTCGAGCAGAAGTCCGCGGTCTCGCCGGAGGGGAAGCACTTCGTGTCGCTGGGCATCGGCTTCGACGTGCCGGCGAACGGCGTCGATTTCCGCTCCCTCCCGGGCGGCGGCGAGGCCTCCAACGGCGACCTCGGCGTCCAGTTCAGCGCGCAGTACCTTTATTACCTCACGCCGCGGCTCGGCGCGGGGATGGACTTCGACTACTTCGATCGCGCCTACACGGACTCTCCGGGTCTCTTCCCGAACGCGAACTCCAGCGTGGCAGGCTACACGACGCTGTTCTTGGGCATCGTCCGCTACACGCTGGTCGACGACGGGTGGATCCGCCCTTTCGTGCTGGCCGGGGCGGGCGGAGCGCGGAACTCGACGACGGTGGACGTGCGGGCCTTCAATTGGTCGGACACGAACACGCACGAGGTGCGCCGTCTGGTCGACGACACGGTGTGGGCGCCGGCGGCGTCCGCGCGCGTCGGGTTCGACTTCTACGTCGCGCCGGTCGAGCCGGGGGTGATCACGTTCGAGGCGGGCTGGACGGGGCTGGCGAGCGAGCGCTACGGGGCGACGCCGCAGGGACGGGCGCAGGGGATCAGCGGGGTCTCCGGGCCGCTGAACTACGTCACCTTCACGGCGAGGTACGGCTGGCGCTTCTGAACTGATTCGCCTATACTCGCGGGATGAGCGATAAAGTCCTCTCGAGCGAGCACCGCATCGACGTGGCCGTCGGGATCATCCTGTCGGTGGTCACCTGCGGGCTGTACAACATCTACTGGAATTACCGGCAGATGGACGCGATGAACGCTCTGCTGGGGCGGCAGGAGTTCGACTTCGCCAAGTGGGCGATCCTCACGCTCATCACCTGCGGGATCTACCACATCTACTACGAGTACCGCATGGGCAACGAGCTGCAGGCCTGGCTGACGCAGAATGGGCGGCCGGTGAACCCGCATTTGGCGCTGACCGGGCTCGTGCTCTCGATGTTCGGGCTCACGGTGGTGGCGGACGCGGTGTACCAGCACGAGCTGAACAAGCTGATATGAGCAAGACGGTCCCGTTTCCCGCCGTCGCTTCGGCCGCTTACGCCGGGGTTCTTCTGCAGGCGTATCATCCGGTGCTGCCCGAGAGCGCGGGGCTGTGTCCCTTTCGGCTGGCGACGGGGATTCCCTGTCCCGGCTGCGGGATGGGACATGCGCTGGTCTTCGCGCTGCGGGGCGATCTCGCGGGGTCGTTCCATTCTCATCCGTTGGGGATCCCGCTGCTCGTTCTCTGGACGGCTTGGCTCGGCTGGGGAGCGCTCAATCTGTCGCGCGGGCGGGGATTTTCCGACGGCTTCCTGCCGGCGCTGCGGCGTCCCGCGGCATCGTGGGCGATGCTGGCCCTCGTGCTGATGATTTACGCGGCGCGCTTCGCGTAGGTCTTGCTGGGGGCCGGAAATCTGGTAAAATATCGACGATATTGCGGGATGGTGAAACGGTATCACAGCGGACTCTGAATCCGCTTTTCTAGGTTCGAATCCTAGTCCCGCAGCCAATCTGATTAATAGAAAGAACTGAGTGCGAGGGGCCGCCTGTCGTCGGGCGGCCCCTCGCTTTTTGTAGCCAGTGCGGCAATTTGTACTCGATGGTCCCGCCGCGAAGCGTGTCTACCTCGATGCGCTTGACCAGCGGAAGCCTTTCGTCGGAGTGTTGCACTTACTGGTTGAACGCGGGAAATTCGTTTAAGCTTCGGAAATCAGTAATTTGTTCCCAGGATTCGAGCAGCCGGGTCATCGGGGCTTCTTCCTTCGACAATACTGCACCAACAGCGCCTGCAAAACACGGTCTTATTCTTTCTGAAGACATCTAGGAATGCCGGAATCTCGAATGTGCTCTCAAGAAGATCGAAGTCTATTGCCCCTTTGACATAACGTATCGCCCCGGCGCCTTTGTCCAAATACAACCTGACCGCATGGTCATAACTGATCCCATGCTTTTCTAAAAACTCAAGAATAGGCTGCAGATGGGAGCAAACTGAGAATTCAAGATTCGGGTCCACAAATTCGGAGCCCTTTATTTGGATTTTGGTCATTTCGGAAATCTCCAATCTTTCAGCAAGAGGGTCTGCTTGGGCTCTAACACCGTCACGAAGTTCTCCACGTATATCTGAGTCGCGCCGCCCGGTCCCCACTGGGAATTTGCGCGAGTGATTCCGATAGCTACAGGGACGTCTTCTTTGAGGATATATTCCGTCATGCCTTGGCGAATCGGTCGGCGCCGAGAGTTGCGCCATCAGGACGGCGAGCGGGTCGAGCGGGGGCGTCTCACCTGCTCGGGCGGGAAGGCTCGCCATCGAGACCAACAAACAAAGGACGAGCCGCATGGGGGTTAGGGTAGTGCTAACGATCATTTTTGTCAATAAGATGAGTGACCGTCGGCTCATGACTCGATATCTCTCGGGAGTGCAGCCCCAACATCTATGGAAACAATGGCCCTGAGGACGCTTTCGCCGTGTTTTTTACGACGCGCGGACGCCGAGAAAAAAGAGGCCCGAAACCAAAGAGAGGACGGCCGAGGGGACGAGGAGGACGTTATACAGTTGGGCGCTCATGGCCAGAACGATTGCCGTTCCGAGAAACGCGCACCCCGCCGAGATCCTTGGACGCTTGACGCTCAACAGCGGGGCGGGAATCAACGCCGCGAGCGCCAGAGCAGATTTGCAAGCCGCAGGCACCCATGGATATTGCGCTCGCCTGAGCAATCCGTCCAAGACGACGCGATGGAGCGCGACGACGGCGAGCGCCAGCGCGATCCAGGCGATGGTCCTGCCGACGCGGCCCGCGTCCGCCTTCAATTGCGAGTGAGGGTCGCCGTGACCGACCCCAGGGGAACGACCGTTCCGGAGTAGCCATATTGCCCCGAGCAGGTCCCGGTGGCATCGAAGGTCATGTCGCCTTCGAGGGTGATCTGATATCCCGCCGTGCCGCAAACGTAGTTGGAGATAGGCCCGACCGCGCTACAGTAGAAGCCGCCGGTTGCCTGGGACTGCGCGGAATAGGGCTCTTGAATCCAGCTGAGATTCGTGGTCGGATCGCCCGTCACGAACCACCAGTCGAGATTGCCGAAGATCGAGACGTGTTCGTTCGCCTCAAGAATCTGGCTGTTGTCGATCGACCAGCTGGTGCCGTTATCCAACGTGATCATCGTTGCGCCGATGACGTCCTTTTCTACGACTTCGACGGTGCAGCCCGTCGTGACGGCTTGCTTGGCGCTCGTGGAGCGGCGCAGTTTGACTTCCTTTTCGACCATCCCGTTCCGTCCGACCACGGCAGCCTTTGAAGCCGGGGCCTTCTTCAGGTACTCCTCGGCAGACTTGATCAGCCGGCATTGGTCATCGACTCTGTAAACCACGCGCGCGAAATTGAATCCGTCCTTGAGCGTGAGCTTCTGGCCCCGAAGATCGACGCGGCATCCCGCGCCCGACGGCGAGGGCCGCGAGATCGGCGTTGGAGCCGGGGCCTGGGATGCTTTCGCGTCATCGAGCGCCGCGCGGGCGTCGATACCTTGATCGAAATCTGCTTTGGGCTTGGCGTCGGCCGGACTGACGGCCGCGAGCGCGACTAGCGCGAGAATCCCGAGAAATTTCGTATTGTCCATTTTGCCCTCTGGCCGACTTTGAACTGTCGCTTATTTTACACAAAAATGGAAGTTTGGAATCAGGGAGGCCGCGCCCGCGGTGATTTGCCGGCTATGATTCGGCACAGCGCGCGATTGCACGCATCATCGACGGGCAATGCGTGAAAAGCGCAAGCTTTCGCTTTAGAGCAGCCTTTCGGCCTAGACGTTTGGGGGACCAATGGCCCAGGTGCCGTCTGGAGTGGGCCGTTACACTCATCTTAACCCTAAAGAGGGGCGACTCTGTAACTCGGGGGATAGGCCCCGGGGCATCCACGACCCGACCGGAATCGGGTGAAACCAGAGACTTCGGGCATTACGCCCGGGTCTTTGGTATTTTTGTTTCAAAAAATAAATGACATGACAATTGGAGGCTTTGCCGAAAATCTATTTAACGATCGCTATGCTCATGAATAACGTCGAGCTGATCTAAGATGAATATGACCAACGAACTCCGAGATGATCTGGTTGGCTATGATTTTCAAGGTGATGTTCCTTTACCCTCATCCATTGGACCGATCATCCCCAAGGGCAACCAGACTCAGGAATTCCTGCCATTTCGTTGTACGACTGGCAGGAAAACGACAGAAAATAAAAGGTGGATGATAGCCCTACGCGCAATTGGCAGTGTCGCTGCTCCAGTGTCGATGGGTCTCGCCATTCTGGCGGTCGTCTCAATTATCGAACTCATATGGATCAGCAAACTCGGAGGACGAGCCATGGCGGGCGTAGGCGCCGTTCTGGCTTTGCGAGGCTTAATCGAGGTCCTCTTAGCAATCTGTCCTACAGGAGGCACGTCTCTTGTCGGCCGGGCCATCGGTGAACGTCAATTCAAGTCGACGACGGGGGTGGCAACAAGCGCCATCGCCGCCAATCTTTGCATAGGCTTAATTTTGAGCCTTTGCTTCTATGCGGGCCTTTCTCCCGCCATGTCGTGGATGGGTCTCGATGCAGGCACACGAGAATTCGCTATTCAATACGGTTCGCTTTTCGTATTTTTGATCCCCATTCTCGCGACGCTCCGTTCGCTAAATGCAATCTACTACGGGCTGGGTGAATCTGCTCTGCCTAATATCGTCTACTCGGTGGCAATTATCCTGGGAGCTCTAATTGAGCCGATCGCCATCTTGGGGGCAGGAAAGTGGCACGGGTTGGGCGTTCGGGGCGCAGTTCTTGTCATGCTGATTACCCATGGGGTAACGTGCGCTTTCCTTGGCCATAATTTGTGGCGTCGTGGAATTATATCGATGTTGGCATTCATGCGCAGCGCATGGACATCAGATCTATTTGCGATCCTCCGCATCGGGGCGCCCATCGCAGCAGCCGATGTGGTGGTCGCCATGATTTATCCTATTCTTACAGCCCATGTGAGCAAGTACGGGACTGATGCGCTCGCAGGCCTGACTCTAGCCCAACATCTTGAGACCCTGCCATATCTTCTTTCTTTAGGCTGCCTAACATCGACGAGCACATTTGTGGCGCAGTATTTTGGACGAAAGGACTTTCAGAAAATAGAACAAATGGTGCGATGCTCCTGGGTTCTCCTCACGGCCGTTCTTTGCTTTCTGGCGGGCATATTCCTGGCAGGTCCGGTCTGGATCTCTACTCATTTCGTCTCGGGAAATCCCGTCATTGAGTACGCGGCATTGGCGCTAATGTATTGTGGTGTCGGAGAAGTTTTTATTGGATGGCAAGTGCTGGCTGAAGGAATTCTCAGCGGCCTGGGGAAGACTCGCCCTTACTTTGTCGTCTCTCTTCTGACAGGCCTGGGAACGATCGCGCTGATGGAGATTTTCAGCAAAGTGTCGTGTCTTGGAATCCATGGTGTTTTGCTTGCCTTCACGGGGGGGCTATCGATCAAAGGCGTATGGCTTCTTTACGAGGCCGGAAGGGCACTCCGCCAGGAGCGGTCGGCGTGGGCCAGCCCCACTCGATCTTCGTTAGCTGTTGACTCCACGGAACATCGCATGAATAAAATCAAGAACCAATCGTGGGTCCCGGTATCAGCATAGGACATCAACAGCCCGTGGGGTTAGCGCGGAATATTTCTTCGCCGCGGGATTAATGTCCGGGCTTTGTGCCTGAGATGAGGTAAAAAATACTTCCGCCTCCTGTGTGGAAGCGCCCATCTTTCATTGCCTGCACCGTTCGTTTTGCGTCCAAGAGCGCGAGCGCCCAAAGGCGTTCGAATTCGATCCCCGTCCCGCCGCCGGCGACAAAGTAAGTACGGGCTTCTTCTCGGTCCCAGCCCAAAATACCCCGGTCCGCCCATTCACAGCTCTGGTCCAAGTTGGCGCGCTGTTCGTCCCTCAAGTATGGCGGGAACAACGGCACAGCTTTGTCCGATAGGTAGGCGCGCACGTTTTCGACACCCAGCTCCGCCATATATCCGGGAATTAGATCACCGCAAGAATTATGACCCAGTCCAAGAGCTTCCTTGCCCCGTTCGCAGGTGTACCAAAAGCACAGCAAATCCATAATCTCGGGAATGGCCATTTCCGCGCTTAAATTATTCACCCCGATCGCGCTACTGAAGTTGTTTGGCTCTGCGCATAGCAAGAGTCCGCCTGGCCGTAGTACTCTGAGCATTTCACGTAACCCTTCACGCGGGCTCTTCAGATGAATGAGAAGCGTTTGGCAAGTCACGAGATCGAATGAGTTCTCAGGGAATGGGATTTTGGTCGCATCCCCCAGTTGATAGCGGAAGCGTGAAGAAAGTCCGGCCTTCGCGGCGCGCTCCGTGGACTCTTCGATCCAACTGCTTTCGCGATCGATCCCAACCAGGGCTGTTTGAGGAGAGAGCACGGATGAAAGGAGTCTCCCCCAGTGTCCGACCCCACAGCCGACGTCCAGCACGGTTTTCACCCGGTCGAATTCCAACCGTTTCCCCATAAGCTGCAAGAAGTCGGCGTTCCACCAGTAGTCGCGGTACTCGCCAAAAAATTCGGCGGAGTGCGGCTTTTGTTTGGGGATATTCGGGTCCATGGAGCTATTGAAAATCGCGGAGATGTGCGTGCTCCGATCGGCAGTTCGTACGAGCAACCATCAAAGCCGTGTTAAGTCGGCAGCGGGAGGGGCGAGTTGCGCTGCGGTCGAAGCGCCGATTCTTCAGACATCGGTGTCCAGCAACGCCGGAAGAACTATCTCTTTGACGCAGGTCGCAACAGAAAGCTCGGCTATGCAGCGAATTAGAGCAACGACATCCTGAACTGGTATGCGCTGACCGTTGTAGCGCTCCAAAGCCGTTGCCGCGCCTTCTTCAAAGGGAACATCCGTTGCCATTGAACCGGGGGAAATACATGTGACGGGAATTTTATCCGCGCGAAGAAGCTCTCGAAGGGAATGAGTAACGCCACGCATTGCAAACTTCGTGGCAGTATAGGCGACTCCTGGCGTGCCTTCATTTTCCAAGCCGCACGTGGAGCCAATCAAGATTACGCGACCGCGAGCTGAAGCTCGGAGATTGCCCAGTAGATGATGGACGCTCAGCAGCAGGGATGTGAGGTTCGTCTCTACTATGGAACGAATTTCGTCAGTTGAAGTCTTATCAAATGGATTTTTTTCCCAAATGCCCGCGTTGTAAATGAAGAGATCGACCGGGGCTTGGCCGATTTTTTTTGCGATTATTTCGGCAGAAACATTGGAGCTTAGATCGGCCTCAATCCATTCTCTCTCGACTCCGTCGCGACGCTGGAGTGAGCGCGGTTCGCTTCTGGAGACAAGCCATACAATATCTCCTTTGCGGGGGAATCCGCTCGATAGAGCATCTCCCAGACCCCGACTCGCGCCCATGATTAGTATATTCGCCATTGGGAAAAATATGCCCTATGTATTGAGCGGCGTTTGAGATGACTCGCAGAACTGCTCAACGAGCTCCAAGATATCCGCGGTTCCTTCCTGACCGCTCCAGCTAAAAACCTCGCCGTGTTCCTGCATGATGACGAATCCATCCGTGCTTGGCCTTTCGGCCAGAGTACATTGGCGGCTTCGATCCGGTCTTCCATATGCCCTCTCAGTGTCGAGACGAGCTTACCGCACTCTTACGCGCGGTCCCGGTGAAGCCAAAATTCTTTAACGACTATGTGCGGTCTCGTTTTTCTCTTAAGCCTCCGAAGACGCTTTCAGTTTGGCAGGGCTTCCAAAGCCACGCAAGCCGAACTTCAAATGCCCGTCAATGCTTTAGATGGTCGTTGTAATACTGTGTCCAAAATCTCACCTGCTCCTGAAAATCGGCTGTAACATCCGAATTGGGAAGGGAGATCGTCGCCGCATGATACACGCCATTCGATTTGGTTGTCACGACCGCCGCCTCAAGGATTCCGGTTGCCGACGTGCGGTAGGAGCGAAGTTCCTTCGCGGCCTTGGAAAAGACGGCGAAGACGATGACAGTCTCGCCTTGATATTTTGCGATTTGGAAGTGGCGGAACGTGTCGGCAGTCGATTGCTTTCCAAGGCTCCTTGCCAGGATGTCCTTCTGAAATCCTAAAGCCACGGCCTCTTCCGGAATGAATCCAATGGATTCCGACTGGGCTTCCGCCGCTTGAATGAGCGCGGTCAGCGCCACTTGGGAATCATCGCTCGTCGCCGCGGCCGCAGCACGCGCTGCTGGAATAGCGACTGGTGTCGGCACCGATTCGACAGCATCCAAACCGGCGAATCCCGCCCCTCGTAGCGTTCGGAGGGACCCGCTCAAGATGTTGTTTGCTTGCGGCGGCAACGCCGAGGCGGCAAGCGGCATCAAAATCAATCCTGCGATGGAACGGAATACGGTTCTGTGCATGAATTCTCCGAAGAGATGAATAGCGACCTATCGATTGTAGACCGTCGCGAAGTCGGATGCCTGGGTCTTGGGGGAATTAAATCTGGCAATTCAGACCTGAATAATTCGTAGGCCTTTTAGTCGTTAGCGCCTGGCAGATTTTTCTGCGCAGGGCTATACTGCCCATCATGACCCGAGTGTGCGCCGTTGTGGTCATAGTCCTCGCGGTAGTTTCCGACATGCCTGTCTATGCGGCGGACGGAGGGGCCGCGGGGGCAGCGATCGGAAGTGCCGCCGCGGGCGCTGCGAACGTCTCATCGCAAGGTAAAGAAGAGAAAGATTCGGACTTTGGTGACGACTCGTCGAAGAGTTCGGACGACAAGGGCAAACTCGACGAGCTCGGGGACCTTCCTGCAACGCGCCCGCCGAAAGAAGACGACGGCCAGGTGGCCGACATCGGAAAGGCCGCGATAGACGCCGCCGCCAAAGCTCCCACGCCGCAGACGGCCGCGATCCAACCGCAGGCCGCGCCGATCAAGCAGGAGATTCAGGCGGCGCTTGCAAGAAACGACGGACCCGCAGCGCGCCAGTTGATGGGCCAGGCGCTTCGTCGCTTCCCGAACGATCCCGAGTTAAAGGACGCGCGCTCTTCTCTTTGGTCGCATCTGCCGGAAGAAAAGGCACGGGCGATCATCAATTCGGCATACGCGGAGGCTGCGAAGTTGTTCGGCCGCGAATGGATTCCTGGAAAATCCGCTGACGAGGTGGTTTCCCTCTCCGTCGAGGACCCTCGCCGAGGTACTACGCCCGCCTTTGGCGGTCCGCCAGTAACGTCTGCTCTGAATCGGGGATACGGCTATCTCGAACAGGGCGATATCTCCAGGGCTGAGCAGGTCTTGAGCAAGGCGATAAAGCGAAACGAAGGCGCTGCCGCGCTTTATTATGCACGCGCGATGACTCGCGGCCTCAGCGGAGATTTCAAAGGTGCAGATGGGGACTCGCTTCGAGCCGTCACGTTGAGTCATCAGCAGGCGGTGACGCTATCACAAAGAGCGGCCTTAATGATGGAAAGCGGCCGCCGTGACGAGGCCTTCGCCTGGGCCAACCGCGCGTTGCTGAACGATCCCAAAGATGCCGACTCTTTGGCGGTCCGGGGGCGCTATCTTTGGAAGGATCAGGGTCGCCCCGAACTCGCGATCGAGGATCTGAAGCGCGCCGCGCAGATCGATCCTGGCCGATATCAGGCGCTCTACCAGGAAGGACAACGGCGGTTCTATAGCGAACGTGCCGCCGTCAGCGTCGGCAAGGGCGACTACCGTCAAGCGTTCGCTGATGCAGGTCGCGTTCTTGAGGCCGATGCCGGCAACGTACAAGCGCATTTGGTACGGGGGCTAGTCTGCTGGAAGCTGGGCAACGTCGAAGGGACGATCAAGGACACGACGCTTGCGTTGAAGGCGAATCCACGGTCAACCCGGGCTTTGTTCCAGCGCGGCCTTGCGATGGAAGCCTTGGGGCAACGAGATCGCGCCATCGCCGATTTCAGGCGCGCGGCTGCGATCAACCCCGTGAAGTATGGACCTCTTCTGAACAGGCTTTTGGACGCGAAGCGCGAAGGGCAGCGCGAGCCGGTGTGGCCGCGTGAGGGCGGGATCGCGGCTGTCTCCAATTGAACCGCCGTGAGTCCGGCGCGACATGCAAAATGGCGGGCGATTTAATCCGCCGCGCAAAGGCGCGCTTGCTTTCCAGGCGTGGGCCTGTTAAACTGGATTTGTGAGCCCCGTTCAAGCCGCCGCCGAGGTTTTCTGGACCGCCTTTAAAGCCCTTCCCAAGGGGGCGCAGGAGAATTTTTTGGACCGGCTCATGGTGGATCGCCGCGTTCGTCAGGAGTTAGAGGACCGGCTGGACAATGCCGCCGTTGACCGCGCCTTGAAGGAGCGCGGTCGGGTTTCCTGGGCTACGCTCAAGAAGAGCGTCGGGGCATAGCGTCCGCGTGTCCTATCGCGTCGAGTTCACGCCGTCCGCCGCGCGCGCCTTTAAGAAGCTCCCTGGCTCCATCCAAAGCCGCATAGCGCCCAAGATTGACGCCCTGGCGGCCATTCCACGGCCTCATGGCGTGGAGAAGATGGCCGGGCATGAAAACCGCTACCGCGTCCGCGTGGGCGAGTACAGGGTCATCTACGTCATCAGCGACGGGCCGCGCCTCATCACTGTTGCGGTAATAGGGCACCGCCGCGAGGTCTATCGTTAGGCGTCAAGCTCCTTCGGCTTTCGTCGCCAGCGTCGAGGCCTCCTAGTCGCCGGAGGAAGCCGGAAGGGAGCCTCGAAGGTTCTTTCTATTAAATGACTCGGGCAGCCAATTTCGACTTCGACGCTCAATGGAAAACGGCCCCTCAAGCGAGGGGTCTTTTTCTCGTTATATATTTGCCATTGTCAAATATTGTATATAACATTATACTGCGATCATGAACAAGGCTCGCGACCTGGAGTACCACGTCGGCTATTGGCTGCGCTTCGTGTCGAACCATGTGTCGGGCGCATTCCAGCAACGGCTGGCGACCTACGACGTTACAGCGGCCGAATGGGTGACGTTGAGATCGATCGACGGGCTCAGATCGTGCTCATTGTCGGAGTTGGCGGAGCGCATGGGTTCCGATCCCAGCACCGTCTCGCGTTTGGTTGAGCGCGTTTTGCGCAAGGGTTTGGCGGTGAGGAACCATTCTGAAGAGGATCGGCGGCGGATTCAGATCGAACTGACGAAGACGGGGCTCTCCTTGGTCCCCCGGCTCGCCCAAGAGGCCGACGCGAATGACGAGCGCTATTTCGGCCATTTGTCTCGGAAGGAACGGAAGACGTTGTCGGAGCTCATGCAGGGGCTCGTGCAGAAGCATGGGTGGAAGGACAAACCAATCTCGTAGGAGGGAATATGAACGGCGCGATCGAGAACATCAATGCGGCGATGAAGCGGGCGATGTCCATTCGCCCGAAGGCGGGAGGCTTCCCTTACCTTGCGGAGACGCTGCGCCGAGCCGGTGTGAAGCGAAACCTCTGGGCGCTGCCGGCCTGCCAAGCCTTGTACTTGACGGAGAAGGGGCCGGTCATGATGCAGGGTTCGCCCCTGATCTCCGGAGCGGCGGAGGTGGCGTCGTTCGATCGGGAGGCTCTCATCGCCGCTCTCCGGGCGGATCAAGCGGGAAAAAGCACGTTTCCGGAATTCCTCGTTTCCGCGTGGAAGGCCGGCGTTGTCGGCTACGAGGTGGATTTTGCCGCCCGTTCGTGCACTTACTTCGGCGCAGACGGCGGCCGGTACGTCGAAGAATATCCGGCCGTCGATATTGGGTGAGAGACGATCGTGAACCACGCGGCGATGTCCAAGGGCGGCCTTCAGTCGAAGACGGCCGCGAACACGACGGCCGTCAGCGTGAATTGGATGAGCGTGAACGCGAAGTTGATCCCGAACCACAGCGGCAGGTCGGCGATCTGCGCCTTCGCCGCGAGCGCGATGACCGTCCCCGACGCGAAGAAGAGACCCATCAACAGGCAGAACTGCAGGGCCGAAGACAGCCTCGGCCCGTCGCCGCGCCAGCGGGGGTAGAGGTGGGCCAGTATGGGGCCCTGGATGATCATCGAGAAGAGCCCCAGCGGGATGATGGGTTGAGGCCGGTTGTAGACCCCGAACGTCTCGTAGGAGCGCTTGAACAGGACCAGGAACCAGAAGTAGCCGAGGGGGAACGTGACGAGGAGATAGCCGGCCGCTCCGAGAAGGGTCTTTTTCATGTGTTCTCCATGCGCGATCGCGACGGCAAGGTCAGCGTCGAGCGGAGCCTCATCGGGCTGGTTTCCGCAACGACGCTTCCTTCATCATCCTCCCGAACACCGCCCGCTTGACCGCGTCCGGCACCACCGCGTTCATGACGCGGTTAAGACGGCCATTGATGTAGGTCGCCCGGTTGTTCTGCAGGGCGCGGAGGGGCGTGGTGCTGGGAACGGTCTTGGGAAAGCGAGCCCTGGGCTGGATCCCGGAGGCTCTCTTCAGGCGTGTCGTCGCCGTTCTCGTCCTGGCGCTGGGCGTCTATATGCTGGCCCAGGGGATTTTGTGAGGCCATCGAGGCATCAATGAGAAAGATAATCGTCTTATCCATGATCACGCTGGACGGAGTCCTGCAGGGCCCCGGCGGACCCGGCGAGGATCCGTCCGGCGGCTTCGAATACGGCGGCTGGACCGCTCCCTACGGCGACGAGGTGTACGGCCGGGTCGTCCAAGAGGAGCTGAAGCCCGCTGACTATCTGCTGGGAAGAAGGACGTTCAAGATCTGGGAGAAGTACTGGCCCGCGCACGCGGACTTTTGGCCGGGCATCAACGACGGCGTGAAATACGTCCTGTCGAAGACCGTGAAGAAGTCGCGATGGAAAAGGTCGGTGTTCTTGAAAAGCGTCGCCGAGATCAAGAAGCTCAAGAAGTCGATAGGCCCCGACCTTCAGGTCTGGGGCAGCGGCGAGCTCATTCAACTGCTGCTCGAGCGCGATTTGGTGGACGAGCTCCGGCTCAAGATCCACCCCCTGACGCTCGGCAAGGGAAAGAAGCTGTTCGGGGGCGGCGCGATCCCGGCGGCGTTCGAGCTGACGGATAGTTTGGTCACGACCAAAGGGGTGATCATCGTCGGCTACAGGCGCGCCGGCAAGGTCAAGACCGGCCGCGTCGAAGCGAAAACCGGCTGACCCGTGAGCCCCCCGAAAGCGCTCCGGCGATGGCGGGTTTTTTTCTTAGAATAGGCGCCATGAAGAGCTCTGGCCCCGTGCACCGCCTGCCGCCGGACTTTCGCAAGGCGATCGCCTCCGATCCGGCCGTGAAGCGGTTGTGGAAGGAGATCACCCCGCTGGCCCGCAACGAGTGGATCTGCTGGGTCACCGCGGGCAAGAAGGCGGAGACCCGTCTCATCCGGATCGAAAAGGGCCTGTCGAAGATGAGGGGCGGCATGCGCCGGCCGTGCTGCTGGCCCGGGTGCCCGCATCGATGAGCATGAGCGAGCAGCAGATCTCGATCCGGACGAAGGACGGAACCTGCCAAGCGTGGGTCTTCACGCCGGAAGGAAAAGGGAAATGGCCCGCCGTCATCGTCTACATGGACGGCTTCGGCATCCGACCCGCGATGAAGCAGATGGGAGCCGGCCTCGCGGCCCACGGCTACGTCGTGCTCCTGCCCGATCTCTACTATCGCCTCGGCCCGTACGCGCCGCTCGTCCCGAAGGAGGTGTTGAAGGGGGATTTCCGCGCCGTCGTGGGCCCCATGATGGCGTCCACGAGCAACCTCAAGGCCGCCGAGGACACCGCGGCGTTCCTGGCGTCTCTCGACGCCCGCGCCGACGTCGCCGGAAAGAAAGTCGGCACGGTCGGCTTTTGCATGGGCGGCGGCATGGCTCTGACGGCGGCCGGACGCTATCCCGACCGGATCGCCGCGGCGGCAAGCTTCCACGGCGGCCGGCTCGCGACCGACGAGCCCGCGAGCCCCCATCTCGTCTTCTCCAAGATCAAGGCGGAGGTCTACGTCGCGGGCGCGGACATGGACAGCGGCTACCCGCCCGAGATGGCGCGGCGCGTCGAGGCCGAGCTGGCCAAAGGCGGCGTCCGCCACAAATGCGAGATCTACGAGGGCAAGCGGCACGGCTGGATGAAGCCCGACATGCCCGTGTACGACGCCGAAGCGGCCGAGCGCGGCTGGAAGGAGCTGTACGCCCTTTACGCCCGCGCGCTGAAGTAGTCCGAACGGGGCCCGCGCCGCGATCAGCCGCGCGTGTTCCTGTTCATCGGCAGGGTCGCGAGGATCGCGGCGATGTCGGCGGCGACGGGGTGGGTGCTGTCGCGCTCCCAGTCGTGCCGGACGTTCACGCTGTGCGTGGAGAGCACCCCAAGCAGGCGTCCGGCGGCGTCCTTGACGGGGACCGATTTGACCGAACGGAAGCCGCTAATCCTCGCGATCTCTCGATGCGGCCGGAAGGCCTCGTCGTTCTCGACGTCCGGGATCACGACGCAGTCGGCGGAGCCGAAGGCTCGTCCGCAGGCCGAAGGGCCGGAGGGCCGGACCGTCTCGAAATGCCGCAGAAACTCGTCGCCGAATCCGAGATGGCAGACGATCTTGAGGGTCTTCGATTCAGGGTCGAAGGCCTGTATATTGCCCCTCGCGACCTTGTCCACGCGGACGGCTTCGTCGAGGAGCGCGGCGAGGCGCATCTTCGCTTCGTCCATGCCTCCAGTATAGCATCGACGTCGAACCTTAGCCGCCCGCGATGGAGGCCACGACGAGGAACGGCTCCTCTCCGCGCGCCACGGCGTCGGGCAGGCGCGCGTCGGGATCCTCGTTGGAGAGGTCCTCGGAGCAGGCGTAGAAGCGCACGAGCGGCCGCCGCCGCTTCGTGACGTGCTCGCGGATCGTGCCACTCAGAGCCGGGTAGCGCTCCTCGAGCGCGTCCAGGACCGAGCGCTGGGTCACCGGCGGCGCGACGTCGAGCCGCGCCTCCGGAGGAACCTTGGCGAGGGCGCGCAGGAACGACGGCACGACGACGCGGACCATGGCTACTTGATCGTCTGGACCGAGACGGACAAGACGTGCGGCAGGTCGCGCACGATCGGGTCCCACGACGTCCCGCCGTCGGCCGACGCGTACACCTGGCCGCCCGTCGTGCCGAAGTAGACGCCGCACGGGTCCATCGCGTCGACCGCCATCGCGTCGCGCAGGACGTTGACGAAGCAGTTCTCCTGCGGGAGGCCCTTCGTCATCGGCTTCCACGTGGCGCCGCCGTCCTTCGTTCGGAACACGCGCAGCTTGCCCTCCGGCGGGATGCGGCCCTTCTCGGGATCGATCGGGACGACGAAGACGGTGTCGGGCTCGTTGGCGTCGATGGCGATCGGGAAGCCGAAGTTGTTGGGCAGGCCTTTCTCGATGTTCTTCCAGAAGCCGCCGCCGTCCTCCGACTTGAGAACCCCGCCGTGCAACTGCATGTAAAGCACCTCGGGCTTGGCCTTATGCTGCGCGATGCGGTGCACGCAGAAGCCCACCTCGGGGTTCTTCTCGGGGAGATAGTCGTTCTTCAATCCCTTGTTCATCGGGCGCCAGGACTTTCCCGCGTCGTCGGAGCGGAACACGCCCGCCGCGGAGATGGCGACGAACATCCGGTCCGGCACGGCCTTGTCGAGCACGATCGTGTGCAGGCACA
>DATNGC010000063.1:0-6756 GCA_035606075.1 Elusimicrobiota bacterium | reverse complement strand
CCCAGTGTAGGGGGAGCGGCCGCGAGCGGCCATGGACGGGCCGTCACGCTTTCTTGGTAAGATCGTGCGCTGAGCACCTTCCTCTCGATCGTCTCCCTGTGCGGCGCGGCGGGCCTATGGGCCTGCCTCCGGGCCTCGGTGCGCCACTTTCGCGGGGCCCCGAACGAGCCCTGCGCGCGGCCGATGACCTTGATCAAGCCGGTCAAGGGCCTCGACGACGCGATGGAGGAGAGCTTCCGTTCCATCGTCGCCGCCGACCCGCTCAAGACGCTCCAGGTCATCGTGGCGCTCGAGAGCGAGGACGACCCCGCTTGCCCGGTCGCTCGCGCCTTCGCGGCCCGCCACCCGGACCGGGATATCCTCGTCGCGATCACGGGGCCGTCCGGCTCGCGCATGGGCAAGGTCCACAACATGATCGAGGCCCTTCCGCGGGCGAAGCACGACCGCGTCCTCTTCTCCGACGCGGACACCTGCATCACCGCCCCTTTGCTGGCCGACGCGGCGCGAGCGTTCGACGAGGGCGCCGACGCGGTGTACGCCATGCCGTACCACGCCGAGGCGCCGGGCCTCGGCGGGCTGTGGTACATGATCGCCTTCAACCACGCCTTCTGCGTGCCCGTGGCCCTCACCAGCGACCTGGGTCAGCTGCGCGCCTTCGCCGGGGCCTTCATGGGCTATAAAAAAAGCGCGCTGGCCCGCGTCGGCGGGCTCGAGCGCTTCCAGAACGAGATCGCCGACGACTACTCGCTGGGCGCGGCGGCGCGCGAGGCGGGCCTGCGCCAAGTCCTCCTGCGCGAGCCGGTGTTCGTCTCGGAGACCGGCACGGGTCCTGGCGAGGCGTTCCGGCACATCGCGAAATGGAGCTCGATCATCTTCTGGTCTTTCCCGGCCGGCTACTCGGCCGTCGTCCTGATGAATCCCGTCCTGCAGGCCTGGGCGGCGCTCGCGCTGGCCGCGGCGCGCGGCGCGCCCCTCGCCCTGCCGCTCGTCGCGGTCGCGGCGGCGTCGCTGTCGCGCGCGCTGATCGGCTTCCTCCAGGACCGCTTGGTCGGGGGGCTGCGCCTGCCGGCGGCGACGTACCTGTCGCTGCTCGTCGCGGACCTGGGCGCCCTCGCGTTCGTCCCGCTGGCCCTGAGGCGCACGGTGCGCTGGCGGGGGAAAGTCTACCGGCTTTCGCCCGGGGGGCGGGCCGAAGTCGTCGGAAATTGCTAATCTCACAGCCCATGTCGCGCACCATCCTCGTCGTGGACGACGACCAGACGCTCGTCGCGCCCCTCAAGGACGGCCTCGAGTCCGCGGGCTACCGCGTCGCGGTCGCTTTCGACGCGGCCCAGGGCCTGCTGCAGGCCCACGAGTCCAAGCCGGACCTCATCATCCTCGACTACTACATGCCGGGCGGCGACGGCGGCTCGGTGTACGAGCGCCTGCGCGCGGCCCCGGACACGCTGCACATCCCGGTCGTCTTCTCGACGGGGCTGACGCTCGAGGAGCTGCGCGGCAAGGTGAAGTCGGGGACGCGCACGTACTTCCTCAAGAAGCCCGTCGGCTTCAACGGCATCCTGTCGATCGTGAACCAGGTCCTCGGCGAGGACCGCCGCGCGATCGGCGGGATCGATCTGCCGTCCACGACGGGCACGCCGCCGCCGGCGCCTGCGGCGCCCGCGGCGCCAGCGGCGCCGCGCTCCCCGATATCGCGCCCCAAGGCGCGCTACAACGAGTTCGACGTGCGCGTGACCTACGCGGACACCGACAAGCTCGGCATCATCTACTACGCGAACTACCTCAAGTACTTCGAGCAGGGACGCACCGAGCTGATGCGCGGTCTCGGGGTGCGCTACCGCGACCTCGAGATCCAGCGCAAGCTCTTCCTGCCCGCCGTGGAGGCGCGCGTCGAGTACAAGGCGCCCAGCCGCTACGACGACCTGCTGACGGTGCGGACGTGGATCGCGGAGATGGGCCGGGCGAGCATCGCCTTCGAGTGCGACGTCGTCGACAAGGACCTGGGCGGCAAGCTCTGCGCGCGCGGCTTCTCGCGCCACGCCTTGGTCACCGACCTGTGGCGCACGACGCGCATCCCCGACGACCTGCGCATCCTCCTGACCCCGTACGTGGGGCAGGGGCCCTCTCAGAGCTGACCGCGCGACAATAACGTCGCTCCGTCGTCATGGACCGGCCTCCGGCGCGCCGCTAGAATCGGGGCATGGTCACGGCCCTCAAGTACTTCGAGCGGGCCATCGCCGCTTTCCTGGCGATGCTGATCTCCCTCGTGATCCTGCTCGCGACGGCCGATCTCGCGGTGAACCTCCTCCACGACATCGTCCGCAATCCTCCGCGCTTTCTCGTGCCCATCGACGAGCTCTTGGACATCCTGGGCCAGTTCCTGATCATCCTGGTGGGCTTCGAGCTCCTGGAGACCGTCAAAGCCTACCTGCGCAGCGACGCCGTCCACGCGGAGGTCGTGCTCATCGTGGCGCTGATCGCGCTCGCGCGCCGGGTGATCGTGATCGAGCCGAGCGCCGGTTCCGCGCTGACTTTGCTCGCCGAGGCCGCCCTGATGCTCGCCATCGCGGGGAGCTACAAGCTGGTGATCAGCCTGCTGCGCTCGCGGCGGACTCCCAAGGCGGCCGAGCCGTGATCACGGGTTGTATTGCCGGCTGAGCCGGAACAGCGACAGCGCCCCGAGCGCGAGGCCGAAGTCCCGCAGGGCGATGTCGTAGTAGCCCGGGACCAGCAGCAGGTTGACGATGATCCCGCACAGCCACAGTCCGACGATCACGCTGCCCCAGCGGGGCCTGACGGCGACGATGACGCCGGCCGCCATCTCGATGACGCCGACGAGGTCCATGAACCCGCGCACATGTCCGCCGATCACGCGGAAGAGCAAAGGACAGACGTACTGGTTCCAGTCGGTCAGCAGGTGGAAGAACTTATCGGCGCCCGCGAGGATGGGAAGCACCGTGAAGCCTATCCGCAGGACCGAGAAGGCCTGAAAGGCCGGCTCGCGAACGTAGACGGGGCCCGGCGGCACCGTCACTCCCGAAGTGAGCCGCTCGCGGCTCTCCGGACGATGTAGAAGTTGTCTCATAGCGCCTCCATGACGTCGACGAGGTCCTTCATTCTTATGGTAGCCCCGCGTTCCTCGTCGAGCCAATGCGGCGCCGTGACCGATTTTCGACCCGTTCGCGACGTCGGGTCTTGACATCGAACGGATGTTCGATTATGCTGTGGGGGTGCTTCCCGTCGAGACCGACTCCCTGGTCCCGCTTCTCTCCGGCGGGCGCTTGCCTCCCGGGCATTACGTGGTCTCGGGCCCGCGCGACCTCGCGGGGCGCTTCCTCACGGCGCTCGGCCCGGCCTTGCTGTCCGGCGCGCGGGTGCTCTGGCTGGACGCGGGCAACTCCTTCAACGCCTACGGCTTGGGCTACGCGTCGCGCGTCCTCGGGGCGGACGCGCGGGCGGCGCTTTCCCGGGTGGAGCTGGCGCGGCCGTTCAACCTGTACCAGCTCGAGACGATGGTCAAGGTGAAGGTCCCCGAGCGCTGGCGCGGGGAGCCGATCGTGATCGCCGATCCGATGCCGCTGTTCCACGACGAGGACGTGCCGGCCGCGGCGGCGCGCAAGGTGCTGGGACGGGTGCTGGAGGGGATGCGGGCGCTGCCGGCGGCGTGGCTGGTGCTGATCCAGGACTCTCCGGCGCCGGCGGGGCGCGAGGGCTGGGACGATTTATTGAGCAAAACCGCGCGCGGCGCGATGAGGTTCTATGGGACGGACATTGCCGACGATCGTGCAGACTCTGCAGGCCGAGGAAGAAGCTTGGAAGCTCTTTAGACGGGCTCTGCGCAAGGAAGACCAGGAGGCGTTCGACGCGCTATGGCGCTTCGCGCGGTACCACGCGGCGCCGGCCTCGATGGCGAGCCGGCCGATGCCGTTCGAGGCGGCGCTGATGGCGATGATGGTGGCGGTCGAACGGCAGATCCTCGAGATGGAGAAGCTGGAAAAAAAGCGGAGAGGCGATGGGGGCGGTCAAAACGGAGGGCTGGCTCTTTGACGCGTACCCCGAGGCGGACGGGATGCGGGTCTGGATCGTCGAGCGCGGCGGACGGCGGCTCTCCGCGCTGGATCGCTGGAGGCCGGCCTTCCACGTCTCGGGAACTCACGCCCAGCTCAAGAGCGCGGCGCGGCTGATCGCGGGGCTCGACTACCCGACGCGGACGCGTTGGGTGGAGAAGAAAGAGCTGTTCTCCGGAGCGACGCTCAGCGTCTGGGAAGTCGAGGTTCCCGTGCTGGAGCGGGACAGGCTGGTCAAGCGCCTGGCCGGGATGGATCTCCCGCTCTACGACGCGGACATGCACCTGGTCCAGGCCTATCACTACGACCGGGGCCATTTCCCGCTGGCGCTGTGCGGCTTCGAGCTCGAGGACGGGCTGCTGGTCTCGCACGAGCTGCGCGACGACGCCTGGGCGGTCGACTACGAGCTTCCTCCTCTCACGACGATGCACCTCGCGCTGTCGGCGTCGGAGATCGCCGGGGTCCTGGACCCGAACCACGCGCGTCGCGGGCGCATCGTGCTCTCCCTCGACGGGCGGACGTACGAGCTCGAGGGCCGCATGGACGAGCAGCTGGAGACTCTGGCCCGCCGCCTCAAGGACTGGGACCCGGACGTGATCACGACGGACTGGGGGGACAGCGTTCTGCTTCCGGAGCTGGAGCGTCTCTCCCGAGAGCACGGGGTTCCGCTCGACTTCTCGCGGGAGGCGGGGCACGCGATGGGGAAGCGCAAGGAGCGCAGCTTCATGACGTATGGGCGGACCATTTACCAGGGCGGAGCGCGTTACTTGTTCGGGCGCTGGCACTTGGACGTGAAGAACTCCTTCATGATCCGCCAGACCAACACGACGGGGCTGTTCGAGATCGCGCGGATCGCGAAGATCCCGGTCCAGCGGGCGGCGCGGGTCACGATCGGGACGAGCTTGAGCTCGATGCAGATGGCGTGGGCTTGGGCCAACGGGGTGCTCATCCCGATGGAGAAGCAGCAGGCCGAGGACTTCCGGCCGGCGACGGACCTTCTGATCGCGGACAAGGGCGGGCTGGTGTACGAGCCGGAGGTCGGCTGGCACCGGGACGTGGCCGAGTATGACTTCACGTCCATGTACCCGGAGATGATGGTCCAGCGCAACATCTCGCCCGAGACGGTGAACTGCTCCTGCTGTCGCGAGAACGTCGTTCCGGAGATCGGGCACAACCTGTGCACGAAGCGGCGGGGGCTGGTGCCGTCGGTGCTGGCGCCGATCCTGCTCAAGCGGGCGAAGTATAAAGCGCTGTATAAACAAAAGGGGCCGCAGGCGGCCGTGTACAAGGCGCGGGCGGACGCGCATAAGTGGACGCTCGTGTGCTGCTTCGGCTATCTGGGATTCAAGAACGCGCGGTTCGGGAAGATCGAGGCGCACGAGTGCGTGACGGCGTGGGGGCGAGAGGTGCTCCTGCGGGCCAAGGACGCGGTGGAGAGGCGGGGCTACCATCTCCTGCACGCGCTGGTGGACTCGATCTGGATCAAGATCGGGCCGGGAGCGGACTTGGAAGAGCTGCGGCTCGCGATAGAACAAGAAGCCGAATGTCCGCTGGCGCTCGAGGGCGTTTATGAATGGATCCGGTACTGCCCGTCGAAGCGTGACGCGCGTTCCGGCGTCCCAGGAAGATATTTTGGGGCGTTCAAGACGGGGGAGTTGAAGATCCGCGGCATCGCCTCGCGGCGGCACGACACGCCGGCGCTGCTCAAGAAGATGCAGGGGGAACTGCTGTCGATCTTGGCGAAGGTTCCGCCGGGAGCCGACCTGCGGACCTTGCTTCCGGCCTTGCTCGACGTAGTCGAGGATTACCGGCTGAGGATTCGCGAGGGGCGGGTCACGGGCGACGAATTGGCGATCACCTTCAACCTGTCGCGGGCGCCGGAGGAATACGTGAACGAGTCCGTGTCGACGGTCGCGGCGCGTCAACTCTCGGCGTCAGGCGTGAGGCTGCACGCGGGGGAGACGGTGAAGTACGTCATTACAAACGCCTCGGATAAGGTGAAGGATTGGCGGGCGAGGCCGCTGGCGCTCATGGAAAACGGGCTGGAGTACGACGTGGGGAAGTATTTGCAGCTGCTGGAGCGGGCGGCGGGGGAGATTCTGGAGGGGCTGGTCGTGATGGCCGGGTCGGTGAAAATGAAACCCGCGATCTTGGAGGAGGCGTTGGAGTTGCCGTTTGACTCAGTCCAGTGATCAGAAGGTGATGCGTCCCTTCGCGTTCTTCTGATAGGCGGGGTTGCTCATGATCTTCTGCTCGCGCCGCTTGAGCTCATTATAGAAGTCAGGGGCGCGGTCCAAGGCTCCGACCTCGGAGACGGCGAGGTCATGATAAGAGGAGGTAGGGGTGGCGGGAAGGGCCTTCGCGCGCTGTTGGAGCGGAGGCACCGCCGCCCCGAGAGCTTTCGCGCGCTTCTCAAGCGCATCGAAATTGGTGCCCTCTCCCCAGAGGCCCATGTCGGACGTCAAGGACTGGTATTCCGTCACCTGCTTCTGGATGTCGGCGGCGAGCGGGTCATAGAGCGCCTGGAGGGCCTGGTAGGGCGCGACCAGCGCGGCGATCTGGGTCTGCAGCGCCTGATCCTGCTGGACGATGGGCGTGAGTCTCGCGATCTCCTGGGGCAGGCGCTGCTCTTCCAGCATCATGTCGGCGAGCGTCGCCTTGTCCGCATTCAACTTGTCGCTGACCGCGT
>DATNGC010000062.1:0-54951 GCA_035606075.1 Elusimicrobiota bacterium | reverse complement strand
CCCGCGCCCGCCCTGGCCGCCGCCCCGGCCGCCGCCGCTCGCGCCGATGCCGCGCCGGCGAGCGTCTCCGCTCCCGCTCTCAAGAGCGCCGCCGCTCCCGCCGCCGCGTTCGGCTCGCCCCGCAGGACGCCCTCCTCCGCCCCGGCCTCCGCTGCGGCGAAGCCGAGCGGGGCCGAGGGCGGCGCCGCGGCGGACGGCGCCGCGCTCTTCGACGGAAAGATCTTCATCGTCTCCCACGGCCGCGCGCCCGTCGAGACGAACCTCGCTTCTCTCGACCAGACCTTGAAGGCGAACCCCGAGCTCGCGCGCGGCCTGAACAAGAACGGCGCGGTGCGCCTCGTGCTCGGCAACCGCCCGGCCGCCGAGCTGACCGCGTCCAAGGAGTTCGCGGCCAAGTACCCGTCCGCGCTCGGGCTCGCGGAGGTCTCGCCGGTCAAGCAGGCCTGGGGCGGGCTCGTCAACAACCCGTTCACGCGCCTCGTCGCCCTCCCGTTCAAGCTGATCTCTCGCGCCGTGAAGCCCGCGCCGAAGGACGCGGCCCCCGCGCCGCGCCTCACGCTCGCGGGCATCGCGGCGTTGCCTGGACGCGTCATCGGAGAAGCGCGCTTCCTCGCCCGCACCTTCCGCGACTCCATGACCAAGCCGCTCACCAGCGAGGTCGTCGGCGGCCTGGCGACCAAGAGCTGGCCGCTGGCGGTCTCGCTCGGCGTGTACTGGTCGACGGTCGGCCTCGCGCACCCGCTCGCGATGGCGGGCCTGATGGCGCTGAGCCTTTTCCAGGAGACGTTCCACGGCATCTTCCTGAACACGTGGAACAACTTCCAGGAGAACCTCAGCCGCCTGCGCGGCTTCTCGTACCAGATGTACTTCAACCTGATCTACATGCAGGGCTTCGGCGCGATGTACCGCGCCTTCTCGTGGTCGGCGAACCCGCACAAGACGATCCCGCCGTGGAGCCCGTTCTACTGGAAGGACGTGCTGGTCATGAGCCTCGTGGGCACGTTCTTCGGCACGCTCGGCTACAACGGCCTGAACCAGCTGTACGCGAAGGGACGACTCAAGCGCTGGCAGCGCTCCGGCATCCAGCAGCTGCGCGACGTGCTGTTCCTGCTCGCGGGGCCGTTCTTCGCGACCGGCTCCATGCACGCGTTCTGGGCGCTGTTCGTCTTCCAGCAGGCGCTGGACTTGACGATCGCCGTCGTCGCCTGGCGCGCGCGGACGCGGACGATCCTCTACGCCGTCGCCGAGGGCGACGCCGCGGGCAAGGCTCCCGAGGCGCTCCAGGCGGCGATCCGCGCGAAAGGCGTCGCCGCGCCGGCCTCGACCGAGAAGCTGACGCTCGAGCCCGCTCAGACGGGGTCGCCGCGATGATCGCGCGCTCCATCTCGCTTCTCCTCGCGTTCCTTCTCGCCGTCCCCGGCGCGCCCGCTCTCGCTCAAGAGATCAAGGCGGCGGCCGTCGTCGCGCCCGCGGCCGGAAGCGGCGGCGCCGCGGCCGGCGCGACGGTCGCGCCGCTGACGGCCGTCGCGCCCTTGCCCGCGGCCGCGAGCGGGCCCATCGCTCCCCTTTCGTCGCTGACGCCTTCGCCGTGGAACCCGGCCGCGCCGACGGTCCTGCTCGCCGCGCCCGCGGCCTCGCCGGCGCTCGCGCCGGCCGCGGCCTCGCCCTCCGCGGCGCCGGCGGCTCCCGCGGTCGGCGCCGCCTCGATGCCGCCGCTCGACGGCGCCGCGACGCGCGCGCCGCCCGCGAAACCCGCCGAGGTCGAAGCCGCCGCCAAATCGGATTCGAAGACCCTCCGCTCCGCCGCCGGCATCGCCGAGAAGCTCGCGCAGGACAAGAGCGACGACGGCGAGCTTCCCCCGCCCTCCGACGCGGTCGATTCGCTCGCCGCCGCTTCGCTCGACATCGATCCCAGCCGCGCCCATCACCCGTCCCCCGAGGACTGGCGCGACGAGACGATCTACTCCGTGGTCCTCGACCGCTTCAACAAGGGCGAGGGAGCCAAGCCTCTCGGCGATCCCGAGAACGGCAGCTCGCGCCACGGCGGCAACCTGCGCGGCGTGATCGACAAGCTCGATTACATCAAGGCGTCGGGCGTCACCACGATCCTGCTCTCGCCCGTCACGATGTCGATCCCCGAGGCCTATCACGGCTACGCGCCGGTCCACTTCCTCGCCGTCGACCCGCGCCTGGGCTCGATGGCCGACCTCAAGGAGCTCGTCTCGAAGGCGCACTCGATGGGCTTGCGCGTCGGGCTCGACTGGGTGATCAACCACGCGGGCCCCGTGTTCGAGTACGCCGACGGCAAGACGCAGTGGACCGGCGACAACAAGCCGGGGCCGATCGAATGGACGCGCACGCTCAAGCCGGTGGAGTTCACGGAGAACGACTTCACGCGCGAGCGCGTGATCACGAACTGGAACGACCCCGTGCAGGCCACCCGCGGCGACTTTCCGCCGAACTACCGCCACTTCGCGACCGACCGCCCCGAGACCCAGCAGAAGCTGATCCACGTGGCGGAGTACTGGGTCAAGGAGACCGACGTGGACTTCATCCGCCTCGACGCGGTGCGCCACGTCGCCCCCGGCTTCCTGCCGCTGTTCTCGAAAGCCCTGCGCGAGTACGCGGGCAAGCTCGGCAAGAAGAACTTCCTGATCCTGGGCGAGAACTCGACGGGCATGGACGCGGAGCTCAAGCCGTTCCTCGAAAACGGCTCGCTCGACACGCTGTACCACTACCCCGCCTACCGCCGCGAGAACGAGGCCCTGCACGGGGCGGGCCCCGCGCGCGCGCTCGAGGACAGCCAGCGCGACGCGCAGGTCGCCCTCGGCGTCGAGCACGCCGGCCGCCTGACGCGCTTCATCGACCTGCACGACACCTACCGCTTCCTGCTCGCGGACACGCCCGCGCAGCTGCTGAAGACCGCGCTCGCCTTCGTGATGACGACCTCCGGCATCCCGCTCTTGTACTACGGCACCGAGCAGGCCTTCCGCCAGCTGCACGGCCGCTTGACGCCCGAGGGCGGCGACCTGCCCGCCGACCCGCAGAACCGCGAGGACATGTTCGCCTCCGGCCGGTACAAGTCGGAGAGCTCGGCCGGCGACAAGTTCGACGAGACTTCCGCGTCGTTCAAATTCCTGCGCGCGCTCGCCGACCTGCGCAAGGCGTATCCGGCGCTGACGCGCGGCGCGCAGTACCCCCGCTGGTCGGACCCGGCGGGCCCCGGGATCTACGCCTTCAGCCGCATCCACGAGGGTCAGGAAGTCCTGGTCGTCCTCAACACCGCCGGGGAGGCGCGCTCGGCCGACATGTACGTCGACGCGAACCTCACGCCCGCGGGCGCCGCTCTCGAGGACGCGCTGAACCCCGGCTACCTCGTCGCCGCCCGGGCCGCGGGCGGCGGCTCCAAGACCATCGTCGAGGTCCCGGCCTACGGCGTGCGCGTGCTCGTCCGCCCGGCTCCCGCGCAGTGAGCCTACCGTCCTGGCAGGGCAAGGTCATCTACTTCGCGATGATCGACCGTTTTCAGAACGGCGACAAGTCCAACGACGACCAGGGCGCGGGCGAGTTCGTCCCCGGCGACGACGACTCCTTCCAGGGCGGCGACCTCAAGGGGCTGCGCGCCAAGCTCCCCTACCTCAAGCGCATGGGCTTCGACGCGCTGTGGCTCACGCCGCCCGTGCACAATCAGTGGATCAACCCTTACATCCGCACGCGCGGCTACCACGGCTACTGGGCCTACGATTTCACGAGGGTCGACCCGCACTTCGGCACGCTCGAGGACTACCGCGACCTCGTGCGCGACGCGCACGCGCTCGGCCTGCGCGTGATCCAGGACATCGTCGTCAACCACACCGGCAACTACTTCACGGTCTCGGCCGAGGGCTACGATCCGGCGCGCCCCGAGCTGAGCTGGAAGGCCGTCGCGGGCGCCCGTCCGCCCGCGCGCGGGCCGAAGGCGCCCAACGACCCGGTGTTCCGGATGAACAACCCCAACGTCCCGGAGCACAAGCAGGCCGCGGTGTACAACTTCACGCCGAACATCTCCGACTTCCGCAGCCGCGAGCAGACGCTCACGTACGCGATGGGCGACCTCGACGACGTGAACTTGAAAAGCCCTCTCGCGATCGAGCGCATGAAGGAGATCTACCGCCACTGGATCGAGGAGGTCGGCGTCGACGGATTCCGCGTGGACACGGTCTACTACACGCCCGAGGACTTTTATGAAAAATTCCTCTACGATGAAGACCCCCAGCGCCTGGGCCTCAAGCGCTTCGCGGAGCGCCAGGGGATCAAGGACTTCTGGGTGTTCGGCGAGGTCTGGAGCTACGACTATAAGGCGATCGGGCGTTATCTCAAAGCCGGACGCGCCGAGCGGCTCGATTCGGCGATCGACCTGCCGCTCAACGAGGCGCTGACGCAGGTGTTCTACCGCAAGGCGCCGACCGAGAACGCGCGCGCGGCGCTCTCCGCGCGGCGGCGCCACCACGACCTCTGGGTCAACTTCCTCGACAACCACGACGTCGAGCGCATGCACGCGCGCGCCGGCTGGCCCGCGGTGCGTCAGTCGCTGTTCGCGCTGTTCACCTTGCCGGGCATCCCGTGCGTGTACTACGGCACGGAGGCGGGCTTCACCGCCGCGCGCGCGCCGATGTTCGACGCCCGAAACTTCGACGAGAGCTCGCGCGCGTCCAAGCTCCTGCGCAAGCTGATCAAGTTCCGCAAGAAGCACCCCGCTTTGGCGACGGGACGCACGACGGTCCACCGCGCCTCGCGCGCGGCGGGCGTGCTCTCCTACGTCGTGGCCGGCGGCGGCCACGCCTACGGCGTGGTCTTCAACACCTCGAGCGACCGGATGGTCTTCGGCCTCGGCGCCGACCAGGCGCGCTGGAAGGCGATCCTTCAGACGGCGCCGCTCGACCATCGCGGAGGAGCCGTGGTCCTGCCGCCCGAGTCGGCCTACGTCTTCAAGGCGGCCGCGGCGGGAACGGCGTCGAGCGGCCCGAAGCCGTGCGGCGCGACGCTTCAGCCGCTCGCGGCCGGCCCGCACCGCGACGAGATCCCCCTGCGCTGGACGCCGCCCGCGAAGACCTCCGTGGTCGAGCTGTACCTGCTCTGCGACGGCGACTACGACCGCAAGATCCGCGTTCCCGATCCGCGCTCCGGCGAGTTCCGCCTCAGCGCGCGCGAGTTCGGCAACGGGCCGCACCGCTTGTCTCTTTTGGCGCGGGCGAAAGGCGGCGGGCTCGAGCCCTGCGGCGAGTCGGACATCGTGGTGCGAAATCCGTACACGCTCATCACGGCGGCGGCCGTGCCCGAGGAAAACAAGGGCGGTCCGGGCGGGGTGATCCTGCCGCCGGCCGAGGCTTCATACGCCGGTCAACTGTCGATGCGCCGCGTGAAAGCCCTGACCAGCGGGCGCGACCTGCGCCTCGAGCTCGCGATGGCGAATGTCACCAGCGACTGGAACCCGCCGCACGGCTACGACCACGTGTACTTCCACGTCTTCTTCGACTTTCCGGGCCAGCGCGGCAAGAAGTTCCTGCCGAAGCTCAACCACGCGCGCGCCGATTTCGACTTCAACGCCGGTTTCCTTCTTTATGGCTGGGGCTCGCGCTCGTTCGCCGCGAAGGACTCGGCGCCGGACGCCTACGGCTCTCCGCTCATCGGCGAGGTGGGCCAGTCGGCCGACGTGAAGCGCAAGACGATCACGTTCACGTTCTCGGACCGGCTGTTCGACTCCCTGCGCACGCTCGCCGGGACCAAAGTGCTGATCTCGACGTGGGACGGCTACCTCGGCGACCTGCGGGAGCTCGGGACCAAGCGCGAGGATTGGGCCTTCTCCGCCCCTGGCGCGAACGCGGCCGAACTGCCGAAGATGTATGATTGGGCCCTGCTGACCTTATGACGACGACGAGCCCTCTCGACATCGCCGCCGACGATCTCGTCGTCCTCGCGCTCGACCGCGGAAGCGTGCGCGCCTACTTCGCGGCGACGGGAGCGGATCTGGCGGCGGGAAAAGCCTCACGACGGATCCAGGGGCTCGACGGTCTCGCCTGCGCGGGCCGCGTGCTCGTGGCGCTCGCGCCGACGCGCACCTACGCGGAGGGCATGGGCGGCGGGACGTCCGAGCGCGCGCCCGAGGACCGGCACCTGATCCGCGGACTCGAGCGGCGCTTCCCGGGCCGCGTGACGTGCGCGCTGATCGGACAAGAGGGCAGGGTGGTCGACGCGACGGGCGCGCCCAGGGGGCTGGTGGAAGTCCACATGGGTCTTCTGCGCAAGGCCCCCGACATCATGCGCGAGTGCTGGACGGTGCCCAACCGCCAGGATTACATGTACCTGGTCACGAAGACGTTCGGCCTGAACCTCATCGTGCGTTTGGCGTTCACGGGCAAGGCCGTGATGAAGGGCGACCTTCCTCTGATCCGCGGCGTGCTGTCGACGGGCTGGTATCAGCTCCAGGACACGGTGTTCACGGTGTTCGGGCAGACGTACATGAAGTTCCTGGGCCGCATGACGGGCATGCTGCGCGTGGGGCCGATGTACTTGGGCGACTTCGCCTTCGTCTACGTCCAGCTGTGCGGCTTCGAGTTCCTCAACCGCCTCGTGCTGGGCCCGCTGGGCGAGAACCCGCTCGTGTACACGTGGCACGGCATGGCGCTCATCTTCGTCAACATCCTCCAGGGCATGATCTCGGGCGGTCCGCTGATCCCGGCCATCAACAAGATGCGCCGCGCGGGCGTGATCGGCCACTCGACGATGATGCACCTTTATCAGCTCAGCAGCCTGACGATGCAGTTCGGACTGTTCGCGAGCTTCGGGTATCAGCGCTTCTACTTCCTGCTGACGAGCGCGACTCTGGTCCTGTCGTGGGGCGGGTACGCGATCTTCTCGCTCTTTTTCAACGACACGCCCTCGGTGCCCGTCGGCCCCGAGCTCGCCGCGCGCCTCGACGCGCTGGCCGCGGGCTCCTAGTCCGCCGGGCCCAGCGCCGGCGACTCGAGGTAGCCGCCGAACTTCTCCGTGAAGACGAAGACCCCCCGCGCGCGCACGCGCTGGCCGAGCAGGGACTTGGGCGCGGGCTTCGCTTCGCCGCGCACGCCGACGCGGAAGCCGTCCTCCTCGATCGCGGAGTGGGCGTCGGCGGTGCCCGGCGAGAAGGCCTTGAGCTCGCCGACGACCTCCACCTTCTTCCCCGTCCAGACGTCGCGGTTTATCCATAGCTCGCGGATCGAGACAGGCGAGGGCGCGGCGAGCAAGTGCTGGATGAACAGCGCGGCCAGCGCCGCGACCGCGAGGACGCTGATGAGAACATGATTGCGCGTGCTCCAGACGTTCATCGCTTGGAGTATACGGGACTTATCCACAAGAGTCTACCCGGGCAGACTCGGCAATTGATAATCTCTCGCGCATGAAAGACCGGATCACCCCCGAGTTCATCCGCTCCCTGCCCAAGTCCGACCTGCACCTGCACCTCGACGGCTCCCTGCGGGTCAAGACGCTCATCGAGATGTCGCGCGAGATGAAGCTGAGGCTTCCTTCTTATAGCGAGGCGGGGTTGCGCAAGCTGGTCTACAAGGAGACGTACAAGGATCTCCCCGACTACCTGCACGGCTTCATGTACACGTGCGCCGTGATGACCGACCTCGAGAACCTCAGCCGCATCGCGCAGGAGCTCGTCGAGGACAACATCGCCGAGGGCGTGCGCTACATCGAGGTGCGCTTCGCGCCTCAACTTCACGTCACGGCCGACATCGGAGTCCGCGACGTCGTGCGCGCCGTGGCCGCTGGCCTCGCCGCCGGCGCCAAGGCCCACAACTCCTCCAAGGCCGTGAAGTCCGGCGACGAGCTGCCCTTCCACTTCGGCATGATCCTCTGCGCCATGCGCCGCTTCAAGAAAGGCATGTCGCCCTACTACGCCGACATGCTGCGCCTCATGGAGCACGCGCCGAAGGACGAGGTGTACGGCGCGGCGTCGCTCGAGCTCGCGCGCGCGGGCGTCGAGCTCGCCTCCGAGGGCCTGCCCGTCGTCGCCTTCGACCTCGCGGGCGAGGAGGCCGGCTACCCGCCCGCCGACCACTGGGCCGCGTATCAGTACGCGCACAACCACTTCATCCGCAAGACCGTGCACGCCGGCGAGGCGTACGGCCCGGAGTCCATCTGGCAGGCCATCACGCAGTGCCACGCCAACCGCATCGGCCACGGCACGTTCCTGTTCGCCAGCGAGCTCATCGTCGACCCGAAGGTCGACGACCGCAAGAAGTACGTCGAGGACCTGGCCAACTACATGGCGAGCCAGCGCATCGGCGTGGAGGTCTGCGTGACCAGCAACATGCAGACCATCCCGTCGATCAAGTCCATCGCCCAGCACCCGGTGCGCAAGATGATCGACTACGGCTTGTCGGTCAGCCTGTGCACGGACAACCGCCTGATGTCCAACACCTCGGTCTCGCGCGAGACGGAGCTCGTCGTCGAGGGCGCCAGGCTCACGCGCGAGGAGCTCAAGCGGGTGATCATCGCCGGCTTCAAGGGCAGCTTCTTTCACGGCTCGTTCGCCGAGAAGAGGAAGTTCGTCGATTCGGTCTCCGCGCGCTACGACGCGCTCGAGGCCGCCCTGCCGAAAGCGAAGCCGCGTTAGGGGAGGAGCCGGATCGACTCGATGACCACCGGAGTCTTCGGGGCCTCGCCGGCGAGCGGGACGGAGCCGATCCGGTCGAGCACGCCCATCCCCCCGGCGACGTAGCCGAACACGGCGTAGCCGGGCTGGGCCGCGGACGCGTAGTCCATCCAAGCGTTGTTCGCGGTGTTGACGAACCACTGGACCTCCGCCGTGTCGGGGCCCGCCATGCGCGCCATCGCGATCGTGCCGCGGATGTTCTTGAGCCCGTTGCCCGACTCGAGCTTGATCGGAGGCCGGGCGTGAGGCTTGGGCTTGCCGTCCGGGGTCGTCCCGCCGCCTTGGACGAAGGAGCCCGGAAAGATCCGGTTGAAGGCGGTGCCGTCGAAGTAGCCCTCGCGCGCGTAGGCCAGGAAGTTCGCCACGGTGGCGGGGGCGCGGCGGCGGTCGAGACGGAGCGTGAAGGCGCCGAGACTGGTCGTCACCCGGACGCCCGGATAGTCGTCGGGCATGCGCTCCATGCAGAGGACGGCCGTGTCCCAGTCCGGGATGGTCAAGGCCATGCGCAGCGCTTTTTCCCACTGCTCATGCGCCTGCTTCTTCCGGCCGGCGCCCTCGAGCGCCCGCGCGAGCTGGAAGGTCGCTCCGTAATGGGTCGGCGTGCGCTTGAGGATCCGGGTGAAGTCGTCGGCCGCGGCGCCGAATTTCTTTTGGTTCAGCGCGGCGAGGCCGGCGTTCATGTCCCGCTCATCGGCCGTCGGCGCGGCCGCGAAGGCGGCGCTCGCAAGGAATGCCGCGGCGCAGGCGGCGGCCAAGGGGAATAGTCTCATGCCGGCATTGTAGCCGTTATCTAGGCGTCGCGCCGGACGGTTTCGGGCGAGAAGGCCGGCACGCAGATGGCGACGTACTCCGCCCCGCCGTTGTGGGGCGTCGAGTAGCGCACCCACTCGCCCTTGCGCGTGATGATCGCCTGCCCCGCCTTGACCTCGTGCGTCCCGGTCTTGGTCTCGACGCGCAGCGCGCCAGCGAGCACGAGCGTGAACTCGTCGAACTGCGGCGTCTGGCCGGGCTCGAGCCAGCCCTCGGGGCTGGACATGCGCGCCACCGAGGCGGCGTCAGTCTGGGAGTTCACGCGCCCGACGTACTCGCGGATGATTTTCGGCTTCGTGCCTTCAGCCGGGATGATGGTGGGGTTCTCGATGTGGGTCGCCATAGATTCGATTCTATCAACTAGCTCCGGAGCAAGCTACTTCCTGACCCAAGCCGCGAACGAATCGCGCTGAGTCTCCCGCAGGCGCAACCCAAGCGAGATGGACTGCAGCGCCTGGTCCAAAGTCTTGCGCGCCATCTCGACGTCGTTCGCCGGCGCGCGGAAGAACGCCTCCACGTCGCGCCGCCAGTCCGCCGAGACCAGGCCGCCGGCCGCGCCGACGACGCGCGCGGCGCCGCGCGGGCCGACTTTCGCCGTGATGGCCGGCCAGTTCGCCTTCACGAACTCCCACGTCCTCGCCTGAGTCAGCGGATTGCCGAGCAGATAGACGTAAGGCTTCCAGGCGTCCTGCGGCCGGATATCGTCGCTCAGCGTCATCGACAAATACCGGTCGAGCAGCGCCGGGGCGGAGAACTCCCCGAGCGCGCGCAGCGCCAAGTCCTTCTGCTCCGGCGTCTTTGGCGCGAGCAGTCGCTCGCGCAAGGCGTCGAACAGGGCGGGCTCGTTGCGGCGAGAGGCGGCGAGCAGGACGACCGGCGCGATCGCCGGGTCGACCGACGCCGGATCGGCCAGATACGCCTTGAGGCGCGCGTCGATCTCCGTCGCGACGGCGTCCGGGTTCATCAGCGCGAGCGCGCCGAGCACGGTCGGGCGGGTCAGCACGGCCTCGGGCGAATCCTTCTTCTTCTTGTCCCAGCCGAGCCTATCGGCCGCGGGCTTGAAAAAGTCAGCCGCGAATTTCCCCACGGCCTCGCGCTCGGCGTCGGTTTGGGCCAATTCCTGGCGAATCGTTTTAAGATAAGCGGACGCGTCCTCGAGCGCCGGCCGCGCCGCGTCGCCGCGGAACGACGCGAGCGCGTCGAGGAAGCGCGCCACGGGGAGATTGCCCGCGCGCGCCTGAGCCCACAATTGATTGAGCAGTCCGGCGCGCTCGACCGGCGAGAGGTCGGAGCGATGCTTGAGCGCCGACGCAAGCAAAGTCCCGTCGAGGGACAAGCGGTAATAGCCCGTCTCCCCCGCGTTGGGGTACGCCCAGAGCAATTCACCGCGGCCCGGCAGGGTCAGCGTCGCCGTCGGACCGTCGAGCAGGACCTTGGCCGATCGAACCTTCTTTTCGCCCTTGAGGCGGTAAGACACCGCGACCGGAATGGACCAACGAGTGTCGTCCTTGAGATTGAACGCGGAGAACCGCTCCTGCTTCAAAGTCAGGATCTTCCCGCTCGCCGCAACGGAGATAATGGGCACTCCGCCTTGCTTCAACCACCCGTCCATCATCTTCTTGACCGGCTTGCCCGACGCGCGCTCGAGCTCGCGCGCGAGATCGGCGGCCTCCGCGTTCTTGTAGCGGTAGCGGAGGATGTAGGCGCGCACGCCCTTGCGGAAGGCCGCCTCGCCGAGATACGCCTCGAGCATGCGCAGCAGCGCGCCGCCCTTTTGGTAGGACATCGGGTCGAACATCGCCTGGATCTCGGCGGGCGTCGCCGCGTCGGAGCGCACGGGGCGCGTGCCCGGCAGCGCGTCGATGGACAGCGGCGAGCGCTTGCCCGAGTCGAAATCGTCCCAGACGCGCCACGACGGCGCCCAGCCGTCGACGATCTTGGCCGCCAGCCACGTCGCGAACGCCTCGTTGAGCCACAGGTCGTTCCACCACTTCATCGTGACCAGGTTGCCGAACCACTGGTGCACGATCTCATGCGTCACTACCTCGGCCACGCGCCGGCGCGCGGCGTCCGAGGAAAGCTTCGGATCGATGAGCAGCGAGGCGTCGCGGAACAGGATCGCGCCCCAGTTCTCCATCGCGCCGGAGGCGAAGTCGGGCGAGACGACGAGATCGAGCTTGGGCAGCTGGTACTTCAAGCCGAAGTAGCGGTTGAGTCCCTTGAGCGCCTTCTCGGCGACGTCGAGCGCGAAGTCCGCCTGCGCGAGCTGGTCCTTCGGGGCCCACACGCTGATCTTGGTCCCGTCGACCATCCGCGACTTGGACTCCAGCCGCGCCGCGAACACCGCGAGCAGGTACGACGACATCTTCGGCGTCTCGGCGAAGGTCACGACCTTGCGGCCGTTGGCGCGCGTTTCCGACGTCGCCGGCATGTTTGAGATCGGCGTCAGGTGCTCGGGCACGTCGAGCGTCAGCGCGAACGGCGCCTTTTGCTCGGGCTCGTCGAAGCACGGGAGGACCCGGCGCGCGTGCGTGGGCTCGAGGTGCGTGAAGGCCCACGACTCCTCCTTGCCTTCGTTCTTTCCGCGCGCCTTGAACAGCCCGCGCATCAGCTCGTTCATCTTGCCTGAGTACTCGAATTCGAGAGAGGCGCGACCCTTCGCCAAAGGCGCGTCGAGCAGCAAGGTGACGGTCTCCGCTTTCGCGTCGACGACGACCTTGGACGGATCGAGACGGCGGCCGTTGACCGTCACTGCCGCGAATTCCAGGTCGAGAGCGTGCAGGACCAGGCGGTCGGTCGGCTTCGCCACCGACACGCCGACCTTGGCGCGGCCGCGGAACGTCCCGGCCTCGGGCTCGAGCGCCAGGCGCAGATCGTAGCGCGCGGGTTTGACGCCGGAGGGCAATCGACCGGAAGCCGGCGGAGCTGCGGGAACGGAGGCGGCCGCGGGAACCTCCTCGCCTGCGCAGGCCGCGCATTTCGGCGCGGCGGAACCGTCGAAGCGCAGATCAAGGGCGGCGGCGGGCGCCGCGTTCGGCGCCGACAGGCTCGCGCCAAGAGCCTCCAGAGCGGGGCGAGCGGCCGAGGGAGCCGCCGCAGCCGCCGCGACGGCCGGCGACGCTTCGAGAGCGGGGACGGACGCCGCGATCGACGGGCGGAGAGCCGGAGCGGCGGCGAGCGGGGCGGAAAGGGAAACGCCGGGAAGTGGATTCATGATGGTCGATGAAAGGGGAGCGGCGACGAAGGTCGTGAGGATGGGCGCCGGCGCGCCGGACACCGGCGCGACCGGAGCGAGGACGCGGATTTGAGCCCAGACGGGGGCGGGCGGGAGGGTCAAGACCGCGGCGAGGCACGCCGCGACGGATCTCATGCCTCGATTCTACCGGGAAGCGGCGCCCGGAGAGATGGGCCCTCCGGGCATCGAAGACGCGCCAGAGTTCCCAGGCCGCCGGAGGGCAAAATGCTAAAATCCGCCCGTGAGAGCCTTCCTTCCTTTAATCTTCCTCGCGACGCTCGCGGCCTGCCAAAAGGACCCGATCGAAGTCCGCGTGGAGCCGAAGGAGGACGCCGCGGCCGCCGCGCTCGCGCCGGCCTCGCGCCCGCGCGGCGTGCGCTGGACGGCCCCGTCGGGCTGGACGGAAGCGCCCGGCACCGGGATGCGCGTGACCACGCTCACGCCGCCACAGACCGCCGGCAAGGCCGAGGTCACCGTCATCGCGCTGCCCGGCGACGTGGGAGGCGAGCTCGCCAACGTCAACCGCTGGCGCGGCCAGCTGGCCCTGCCGCCGATCGGCGAGGCCGACCTCCCGAATGCCCGGGCCGCGGTGCGCAGCGAGCTCGGCGCGATCAACCTGTACGACTTCACCGGCACGGGGGCCAACAAGACCCGCCTGGTGGCCGGAATGTTCCAAGTCTCCGGCACGACGTGGTTCTTCAAGCTCATGGGAGACGAGAAAGCCGTCGCCGCGGCCAGGCCCGCGTTCCTCAAGCTCCTCGAGGGGCTCCAGAAAGATGCGTCCTAACGACGTCCCCTTGAAGCGCGTGACGGACCTCCTGAGCTCGATGAAGCTCACCCTCGTCTGCCTCGCGCTGCTGATGGTCCTGGTCGTCGCCTGCACCTTGCTGCAGGTCCCGCTGGGCACGCATCTGGCCGTCGAACGCACGATCCGCTCCTTCCTCGTCTGGTACACGCCGGACTGGAGTCCCGTGCGCCTGCCCGTGTTCCCGGGCGGCGGCCTCGTCGGCGGAGTCCTGCTCGTCAACCTGCTCTTCGCGCAGTTCTTGAAGCTCGAGCGCAGCCGCCGCAAGGCGGGGCTGTGGCTGGCCCACGCGGGCTTGGCTCTGCTCTTCCTCGGCGAGTTCTCCACGGCGATGCTCCAGGTCGAGAGCCAGATGCCCGTCGAGGTCGGCCAGACCAAGAACTACTCCGAGGACACGCGCCAGATGGAGCTCGCCGTCGTCGACGCGACCGACCCCGCCAAGGACACGGTCACGACGATCCCGGAGTCGCGCCTGCGCCCCGGCGCGGAGATCGTGACTCCCTCTCTGCCCTTCAAGATCGACGTCAAGCGCTGGTACGACAACTCCGATCTCGGCATGCGCAAGCCGACGGATCCGCCGTCCGAGGCGACGGCCGGCGTCGGGGCGAGCCTCTCGGTCAGCGAGGCGCCGATCGTGACCTCCGACGACGCGCAGAACGCGGCTGCGGCGCTGATCGAGCCCGTGGCGGGCGGCGACGGGCTCGGGACGTACTGGGTCTCCAACGCGCTCGGCGCACCGCAAGGCTTCGTCCGCGAGGGCCGCGCGTGGCGCCTGGTCCTGCGCCCGCGACGCTACTATCTGCCTTTCTCGGTGACGCTCAAGGAGTTCAAGCACGACATTTACCCCGGCACGGACATTCCCAAGAATTTCTCGAGCCTCGTGCGGCTCGACGATCCGGGCGCCGGCGAGGACCGCGACGCGCTGATCTACATGAACCACCCTCTGCGCTACGGCGGCAAGACGTTCTACCAGGCCAGCTTCGGCCAGAACGACCAGCTCTCCGTCTTCCAGGTCGTGCGCAACCCGGGCTGGCTCATCCCTTATCTGTCGTGCATCCTCGTCGCGCTCGGCCTCCTGCTGCACTTCGGGGTGAAGCTCTCCGCGTCGCTGAAGAGGGCCCGATGAAGAAGGCACCCGCCCGCGGCATCTTCTGGGCCGCCTTCGCCGCGGCCCTGCTCGCCGCCGCCGCTCCGCTGATGGCGCCCGCGCCCAAGTCCGATTTCCCCCTCGCCGAGGCCGCGCGCCTGCCGGTTCTCGAGGGAGGCCGCGTGAAGCCCCTCGACTCCTTCGCGCGCAACGCCCTGCTGGTCATCCGCGGCACTCAGACCTTGCCGGACGGGCGGATGACCGTGCCCGCGATCGAGTGGCTGCTCGAGGCGATGTTCAAGCCCGAGGCCGCGGACACGAGGAAGGTCTTCGTCATCGACGATCCCGACGTGCTCGGCCTGCTCGGCCTCCAGCAGAACGAGCGCCGCTTCGCCTACTGGCAGGTGGAGCCCAAGCGCGACGAGGTCGGCCAGCAGGCGCAGCGCGCCGAGAAGGTCGAGTCCCAGCGCCGCTCGCGCTTCCAGTCCGCGGTGATCTCGCTCTCGCACCGCCTCGACCTGTACGAGCAGATCAAGAACACGATCATGATCTCCGGCTCCGACGACCCGGTCGCGGAGCTGGCGATGTTCTCCGAGGCCCTGCCGGGCGCCTTGCGCGCGGTGCACTCGCCCAAGGCCGCCTCCGCCCAAGACCGCGCGGCGATGAAGGCGCTGGCCGAGCTGCTCGAGCGCTACCGCTTCCTCGCCCGCGCGGCCGCCTTCCGCCCCCTCGCCCCGCGAGAAGGCGAGCCCGACGACGCCTGGAAGTCGATCGGCGAGGCCGTCCTCCAGCCCAACGGCCGCCCGCCGCACCCTGGCCTCGAGGCTTACGTCGTGATGGCGCGCTCCTTCCGCCTCGGCGACGCGGCCGCCTTCACTTCCGCGGTCAACGAGCACCTGGCGTGGCTTCAGCGCGAGCGCCCGGACGACGCGCGCCGCGCGCGGCAGGAGGTCCTCTTCAACAAGGCCCAGCCGTTCGTCTCCGGCATGGCGCTGTACGTCGCCGCGCTGCTCGCGGTGTTCGCGTGGTGGGGCACGCGGCGGCCGGGGGTCGCCGCGGCGGCCAACGGGCTTTTCGCGGGCGCCGTGCTCGTGCACACGGTCGGCCTGATCGCGCGCGTCTGGCTGCAGGGCCGCCCTCCGGTGACGAACCTTTATTCCTCGGCCGTGTTCGTGGGCTGGGTCGCCGCCCTGCTCGGCCTGTTCGCCGAGCGCATCCACCGCAAGGGCTTCGCGGTCGCCGGCGGCGCCCTGCTCGGCTTCTGCACGCTGCTGATCGCCCAGCACCTGAGCGCGTCGGGCGACACGATGGAGATGATGCGCGCGGTGCTCGACTCGAATTTTTGGCTGGGGACTCACGTGGTGACCGTCACGATCGGCTACGGCTCGACCTTCCTCGCCGGCGCGCTGGGCGTCACCTGGGTCCTGCGCCGCCACCTGGTCGCCGACCCCGATCCCGAGACCACGAAGGCGCTCGTCTCGCTCGCCTACGGCATCGTCGCCTTCGCCCTGCTCTTCAGCTTCGTCGGCACCACGCTCGGCGGCATCTGGGCCGACCAGTCTTGGGGGCGCTTCTGGGGCTGGGACCCGAAGGAGAACGGCGCCCTGCTCATCGTGCTGTGGAACGCCTTCATCCTGCACGCGCGCTTCGCCGGCTACGCGCGCGAGCGCGGCGTCATGCTCATGACCGTGGCCGGCAACATCGTGACGAGCCTCTCCTGGTTCGGCGTCAACATGCTCGGCATCGGCCTGCACTCCTACGGCTTCATGGACAAGGCCTTCTACTGGCTCCTGGCCTTCGGCGTCAGCCAGCTCGCCCTGATCTGGCTCGGCTTCATGCCGCCCCGCTTCTGGACCGCCGAAGCCGATTAACAAAGGGGCCAGGCACAAAATTAACTTTTCCGGGAACTTTTTTCCCGGCCTCGTGTCCGATCTTCATGGCCCGGCAAGGGCCGGGAGGTCGTCATGGAACTCGCGCTCGCCGATCGCCGCAAAGCCGCTCTCGCCGCCGGAGCCGCCGGCCTCGTGCTCTTCGTCGCCGCGCGCCGCGCGGCCGTGACGGCGCACCGAGTCCTCGAGCGGCGGCCTTTCATCAGCGGCGCCGCCGGCGGGTTCGGCGGCGCCGACAAGCTCCAGTCTTTCGCCTCGGCGCGCGCCGCCAGCCCCGGCGCGCTCGAAGCCTCCGCCCCGGAAGCCGTCGCGGGCAAGGGCTTCGACCGAAAGATGATCCGCGAGGGCAACCTCACCATCGAGGTCGCGGGCCGCGGCGAGGCCCGCGGGCGCGCGCTCGAGGCGGCTCGGCGGCTCGGCGCCGACGTCCTCTCCGACGAGTCCGCCGAGGGCGACGACGGGGGCGCGGCCTCGATGACCTTCGCCATCGACTCCGCGCGCCTGCCGCAGCTGATCGAAGCCCTCACCCCGCTGGGCCGCGTGCTGACGCGGGCGACGTCCTCCGAGGACGTGACCGAGGAGTGGGTCGATCTCGACTCGCGCCTGGCCAACGCCAAGGCGGTGCGGGCGCGGCTCGAGGAGCTGCTGCGGTTCAAGACCACCAAGCTCGCCGACGTCGTCCTCGTCGAGCGTGAGCTCGAGCGCGTCGGCGCCGAGGTCGAGCAGATGGAGGGCCGCAAGAAGTATCTCGCGGCGCGCACCGAGCGCGCGCGGCTGTGCGTGCGCTTTCAGCAGCCGCCGAAGCTCGTCTCGTCGTCGGCCGGCGTCGCGGCGTCCTTGCGCGACGGGTTCGCCTCCGCGTTCTCCGTCTTCGCCGCGACAGCGCTCGCCCTGCTTCAGCTCGCGGGCTTCGTTCTCGGCTTGGCGCTGTGGACGGCGCCGGTCAGCTGGCTCGGCTGGAAGGCGTGGAAGCGCTGGGGGGCGGCGGCGAAGCCTTAATCGCCGTCCATCGGGACCGAGGTGTAGTCGCCGTGCGCGATGAAGCGCCCGGCGACCGCATCGATGATCCAGGCGTTCCGGAGGTCCGTCATCTCGTCGGGAACGACGATCCAGACCAAGCGGCCGCGCGCCGCGCGGACGTTGTTGTAGACGAACTGGCCGTCGCCCATGGACTCTTTCTCGAGCTTGATCAGCTCCAAGCTCACTCTCGGGGCGACGCCGAGCTTCAGCCCGTGCTTCATGGAGATCGCGATCGCCCGGTCCGCTCCGATCGGCACGTCGCGGATGCAGACCGGGGAGACGCCCACGTCGCCCTTGTCGAGATCGCTCGGCACCTCGGAAGGGGCGCTGATGTACGACTGGTAGTACGCCCCCTCTTTCTCGGACCAGAAATGGCCGATGAAGCGGTCTCCCTTGGGCTCGAGATGAGCCTCGGCCTTCCAGAGGCAAGCGTCGGCGACCTCGGAACGCGCGTGCTTCGCCGCGGCCAGGATATCCCATTTGACCTCGGCGCCGAGGTCGGATCCCACCGGGCCGGCGGCGCGCGCAAGCGGGGCCAAGGCGAGCACAAGGGCGAGCGAAAGGCTCATCAACGAAGTATGCTGCGGCGAGCGCCCGCCGTCAAGCTGGCGCACGAAGTTAATTTTGTGCCTGGCCCCTTTGTTAATCCCTAGAGCCGGACGGTCAGGCCGTTGTGGAGCGCGGGGAACGACGCGTCGGGAAGACCGTGGTCGCGTCGCGCGGCGGCGAGGGCCGTCACGGGGTCGTCGATGCCCTCGTCGGTGAGGCGGAACGTGCCGAAGTGCATCCCGGCGCTCAGGCGGGAGCCCAAGTCGAGGTGGGCGCGCACGGCCTCCTCGGGATTGATGTGCTGGTCCTTCATGAACCAGCGCGGCTCGTAGGCGCCGATGGGCAGCAGGCTCAGGTCGGGGGCGCCGAGCCTTTCGCGCACGAGCTTGAAGTGAGATCCGTATCCCGTGTCGCCGGCGAAGAAGGCGGAGACCGGTCCGCGCTTGAGATAAAAACCGCCCCACAGCGCGCGGCGGCGGTCGAACAGCGATCGTCCCGACCAATGCTGGACGGGGACCAAGGTCGCGGTCGTCTCGTCGCCGAGCTTCGCCGACTGCCACCAATCGAGCTCGATGACGCCCTCGATGCCCGCGCCCGCGACGGTGCGCGCGTTGCCGAGCGGCACGACGAAACGCGGGCGGTCGCGGCGGTCAAGCCGCCGCAAGGTCCGCAGGTCCATGTGGTCGTAATGGTTGTGGCTCACGAGGACCGCGTCGACGCGCGGGAGGGCGTCGAAGGCGATGCCCGGCGGGCGCACGCGGCGCGGGCCGATCCACTCGAAGGGGCTGGCGCGCTCGGAGAAGACGGGGTCGGTGAGCACGTTGAAGCCCGAGAACTGGAGCAGGTCGGTCGCGTGATTGATCCCGGTGACGGCGAGCTCGCGCGCGCCGAGCGAGCGGGGCAGGTCGGGCTGGAACTCGTTGCCGGCGCGCTCCGGCCAATAGCCCATCGGACGCTTCGAGAAGCGCCACTTCAGGACGTCGAGAAGCCCCTTCTTGACCGTCTTCGTCGGGTCGAGGTTGCTGAATCGCTTGCCGTCGAAATGGCCGCTCGGCGGATAGCCCATCAGAACAGCGCGCGGAGCAGGAACGTGTACTCGATCGCGTAGCGCTTGACGCGCTGCTCGAGGTTGGCCGCGGCGCTGTGACCGCCCTCCGTGTTCTCGTAGTACGTCACCGGCGCGCCCGCGTCCTCGAGGGCCGCGGCGAACTTGCGCGCGTGGCCCGGATGGACGCGGTCGTCCTTCGTCGAGGTGTAGATGAGCGTCTTCGGGTAATGCACGCCCGGCCGCACGTTCTGGTAAGGCGAGTACTTCAGGAGGACGGGCCGCATCGCCGGATCGTCGGCGGTGCCGTATTCCCCCACCCACGAATTTCCCGCCAGCAGCTTGTCGTAGCGGAGCATGTCGGTGATCGGCACCTCGCAGACGACGGCCCCGTACAGGTCCGGCCGCTCGGTGAGCGCGGTCGCGACGAGCAGGCCGCCGTTGCTGCCGCCCTGGATGGCGAGCTTCGCGGGCGAGGTCTCCTTCGTCTTCTCCAGGTCCTCGGCCACGGCCTCGAAGTCGTCGAAGGCGCGCTGGCGGTGCTCCTTCAGCGCGGCCGCGTGCCACTTGGGTCCGAACTCGCCGCCGCCGCGGATGTTGGCCAGCGCGTAGGCGCCGCCGCGAGAAAGCCAGATGCGGCCCACCGTTGCGAGGTAGTACGGGTCCATCGAGATCTCGAAGCCGCCGTAGCCGTAGAGGATCGTCGGCGTCGTGCCGTCGAACGGCTCGCTCGTGCGGCGCACGAGGAAGTAAGGGACCTTCGTGCCGTCGGCGCTCGTCGCCCAGCGCTGCTCGGAAGAGAGTCCCGTCGCGTCGAAGCGCGCGGGCAGGCGGCGCCAGACCTCGCCGCCGGCGTCGGCGATCGCGGTCGGCTCGAGGAAAGACTCCTCGTTGACGAGCAGGAGCTTGGAGAAGTCGTCCGCGGCGGCGAAGCCGAGCGAGGCGGCCGCGGGGAACTTGAGGCGCTCGACGCTCCAAGAGCCCCCCTCGCGGCGGGCGCGCAGGACGGCGCCCTGGACGTTCTCGAGGATGGAGAGATAGAGCGCGTCCTCGGTCGTCGCGACGCTTTGCAGGGACTGCGTCGCGTCCGGCGTCCACACCGTCTCCGGGATTTTTGCGCCCGGAAGCCAGGCGATGAGCGCGCCCGCGGGGATCGTCGCGTCGGCCGCCGACCACGGGTCGCGCAGACTGAACAGGAGGCGTCCGTCGAAATAGCCGCGCAGCTCGGCGCTGCGGGGCACGGCCAGCTCCGAGAGCGTGCCGCCTTCGCCGAGGACAAAGAGCCGTTCGGTGTAGAACGTCAGGGCTTCGTCGATCAGGGCGATCTTGCCGTCGGGCCGCCGCGCGACCCACGGCGAGACCGAGACGTCCTCTTCGCGGCCCTCGTACAGGGTCCTCGCCGCGGACAGCGGCGCGCCGCGCTTCCAAAGCTTGAGGACTCGAGGGTAGCCCGACTTCGTCAAAGTCCCGGGGCCGAAGTTCGTGCCGACCAGAATATCGTCGGCATCGAGCCAAGCGACGTCCGATTTCGCCTCGGCCAATTCGAATCCGTCGTGAACGAAACGTTTGTTTTGAGAGTCGAACTCGCGCACCACGGACGCGTCGCCGCCGCCGCGCGACAGCGTGAGCAGGCAGCGCGTTTGCTCGGGCTGGAGGCAGTCGGCGCCCTTCCAAACCCAGTTCTCCTTCTCCTTCTTCGCGAGCGCGTCGAGGTCGAGGACCGTCTCCCAGCGCGGCTTGGGCTTGCGGTACTCCTCGGGCGACGTGCGCCGCCACAGCCCGCGCACGGACTTGGGGTCCTGCCACAGGTTGTAGATCCAGCGCCCGCGCAGCTCCGGCGCGGGGATGCGGTCCGTCGCCGTGACGACGGCGCGCGCGTCGGCCTCGACCTGCTTCCAGCGCGGGTCCGCCTGGAGTTCCTTCAGCGTCTTCTCGTCGCGCGCCTTGACCCAGTCGAGGGAGCGCGGCGAGTCGATGTCCTCGAGCCAGCGGCGCGGGTCGGGGGCGTCGTCCGCGACGGCGGCCGAGCCGAGGAGCAGGGCGAGAGCGGCGAGCGAGAGCGTCTTCAGCTTCATCAGTCCCCCAGGAATCTCAGGTAAAGGTGCGGCTCCGAGGCGCCTTGCCGCGCGAACTTGAGCAGGCGCGCCGCGGCGGCCTTGAGCTCGGCGGGAGCGGCCGCCGCGAAGGCCTCGAACTCGGGCAGCGCCGCGGCGAGCTGGAGCCGGTTGAGCAGGGTCGTGCCCTCCGCATCGACGTGCCTCAATATCGGATACGACGGGTTTCCCGCCGGCCACGCCGCGGCGAGGCGCCCGTCCTCGTCGGAGAGGGAGTCGAGCTCCTCGCCGAACTCGTCCTCCAATGTCGCATCAAGCCCCATGAAGAACTCCCGCCAGAAAGCGTTCGACGGCGTAGGTGGAAATCTGCCCGCAAGGGCCGGCGAACACGTAGTCGCAGCCGTGCGTCGCCCACGGCAGATCCAGAAAGTAGTGCGGCACTCCCAGCGCGGACAGGCGCGCCGAGAGCCTCAGCTCGTGCACCGGCCACACCAGCTCGTCGCGGCCGCCATGGATCATCAGCGTGGGCGGAAAATCCTTGCCCGCGCGGCCCAGCGCCGACGCCTCGTCATAGAGCGCGGGAAGCTCCGCGGGCGGACCGCCCATGTACTGGCGCAGGAGCTCGTGCGTGTCGAGGATCCAGGGACTTCCCGGCACCGTCCACGCCAGCCGCATGTCGTTGGGGCCGTAGAAGTCGACGACGCCGCGCACGCCGGGCAGGCGCTCCGCCGCGGCCGCGAGCGCGATCTGCGAGCCGGCGGAGCGCCCGAGCAGGACGACCCGGTCCGGATCGATGGAGAGGTTCTTCGACCGCGAGCGCAGGAAGGCGAGCGCCGCGCGCACGTCCTCGACGGGCCCCGGGAACTTCGTCGCCGGGGCCAAGCCGTAGTCGATCGACGCCACCGCGTAGCCGCGCGCCGCGAGATAGCGCGAGAGCTCCGGCATCTCCAGGCGCGAGCCGCTGCGCCACGAGCCGCCGTGCACGACGACCACGATGGGAGAGGTTTCGCCGGACAGATCCGGCCGATAAAGCTGCAGCGCCAAATCCGCGCCGTTTCGGCGCGAATAGACGAGCGCCTCCTCGCGGACATTCGGAGAGCGCACGCCCAACCATAGGTCGCCGAAGACGAGGGGCGCCGGCCGTGCCGGAGCGCCCCTGCCGATGCTCGGGATCGCGTCCCCGAACGCCTTTTGGAGACCCCCCGGCGCGGTGTCGGACGCGCCGAAGCCGCGCTCGGCGCGGACAAGCGGAGAGAGGAAGAGAAGAGCCGCCGCGAGTCCGAGCCCCGCGCCGAGCCGCCCGCCGCGCGTGCGCGTCCAGCCCGGCGCAAGCGGCAGAAGGGCGGGCGCCCACAGCCAATGGCCCCACTCGGTCGCGATCAGGGCCAGCATCCAGAGGTGGTAGGTCGGCGCGCGGAAGACCGCCAGCAACGAGAACAGGAACATGACCGCGCCCCAAGCGACGCGCGCGCGGCCGTTCCTCACGGAGCCGCCTTCGCCGCCCTCATCGCCGCGAAGCCCTCGGCGAGCGTCACCGGCGCGAGGCCGAGCGCGGCCGCGAGCCGCGAAGAGTCGAGCGAGCTGTCGCGCGGCCGGCGCGCGAGCGTGCGCTTGTCGTTCATGCGCGCGGGGCGGATCAACGCCGGGTCGTACCCGAACGCCCCGCACAGCGCGACCGCCGCCTCGAAGCGCGACGCGCGCTCCGCGCCGCCCCAGTGGAACAGGCCGGAGACATCGGGCCTGTCCAAGATGCGCAGCAGGACGCCGGCGAGGAAATCCGCGGCGGTCGCCGTGCGCCACTGGTCGACGAACGCCGAGATGGGCTCGCCGCGCGACACGGCCGCCAGGATCTCGTCCGTGAAGCACGGCCTTCCCCCGAGCAGGCGGCCGTAAGCGGCGCAGATGCGCACCGCGGCCGCGCCCGGCGCGCGCGAAAGCGCGGCTTCCTCGGCCTCGAGCTTGACCCGGCCGTACGCGGACAGCGGGTTGGGCGCGTCGTCCTCGTCGTAGCGGCCCTTCTCGCCGTCGAACACCAGGTCGGTCGAGATGACGATGAGTCGCGCTCCGGACCGGCCGCACAGATCCGCCAAGGTCTTGGTCCCCTCCGCGTTGACGCGCCGGGCCATGTCCGGGTCGCGCTCGCACGCGTCGGGCGAGGCGATGGCGCCGCCGTGGACCACCGCGGCGGGGCGCGCGGCGTCGAAGGCCCGCCGGATCGAGTCGGGGTCGGCGAGATCCATGGCGACGGAGTCGGGTCCGGACGCGCTCCGGGAGGCGCCCACGACGCGCCAAGGCCCGGCCAAAGCCGGCGCCAATCGCAAGCCCAGGAAGCCGGTCGAGCCGGTCAAGAGCAGGTTCGGAGGGGTCATTTCGGAAGCCTAGGTCCTTGGGCCTAGGAGGGCCTGGGTGTTCCGCCTCAGGCGCCTCGAAGCCGCGATCACTATACTGATTTCATGATTCACCGGACCATCGCCGTCGCGCTCCTGGCCGGACTGGCCTCCCCGGTCCTCGCCAACACGACCCCCACGGGCCCCGCCTACGACCAGGCGGCCGGCCTGGCCGCGGGCCGCAGCGCCGACGCGGTCTACGACGGCGGCGCGGCCCGCACGCCGGTCCAAGTCCAAGTCGACGGAGCCCTTCAGACGGGCGGCCTGGCCGTCGAGCGCCCCCCGGAGACCGTGCCCCCGTCGGCCCGCCCGGCGCTGACCGACGCCACGGCCGTCCCCGAGCCCTCGCACGCCGCCGGCGGCGGCAAGTTCTTCTCGAAGACGAGCCTGTTATATGGCGCCGGCGGCGCAGCCGCAGGCGCCGGCATCGGCTGGCTGTTCGGCGGCCTGCTCGGCGCCGCGATCGGCGCGGCCGCGGGCTTCCTGATCGGCTTCGCCCTCTCCAAGCTCCTCAAGAAACACTGACGCCGCACCCGCTATTCCGCAAGAAGGCCGGCCCCCAAAGGCCGGCCTTCTTAGCGTCCGGGGACCGAACTCTTCGCGACCTCCGTGCGTATGAATAGTGACGCGGTATTGACAGCCGCCGACGCGGCTGTTATATACATAGAAAGTAAGGAAAATATGCGAATCCGAATTCTCGTCGCCGCCGGTTTGGCCTCGGTCCTGACGGCCTCCGCGTCCGCCATGCACACCGCGGCCCCCCTTCCGCCGTCGATGGCGCGGCCGCTGACGCCCGTCATCCTCGACCCGGGCCACGGCGGCAACGACTTCGGCGCCGTCGTGAAGGACCTGCAGGAGAAGAACATCGCTCTCGCCGTCGCCCTCAAGCTGCGCGACCGCATCAAGGGCGACGTGCCCGTCATGCTCACCCGCGACGACGACACGTTCGTGCCGCTGGACCATCGCGTGATCAACGCCGTGGACTGGAACGGCGCCGTGTTCGTCTCCATCCACCTGAATAAGGTCCGGAACAAGAAGACGGCCGGAGCGACCGTCTACAGCTACGGCCCGGACCACCGCCATCTGCGCCGCCGCTTCCACAAGCACCCGATCCCGAAGATGCCGGCGCCTCCGGGAGTGGACGCCAGCGAGAGCGAGTACCTCGCCGGCTCGATGGTCAAGGCCATGCGCGAGGACGGCCTGCGCGTCGAGGAGGCCAAGTCCGACTACTACGTGCTCAAGAACCCGGCCCAGCCCAGCGTCCTCGTCGAGATCGGCTACCTGAGCAACCCCGACGAGGCGGCGCGCCTCAACGACCCGGCCTATCAGGACAAGCTCGTGGCCGCGATGGCCAAGGCGATCGAGGCGTACGCCTCCGAACGCTCCCTGCGCGCCGAGCCCGAGGCCACCGTCACCGCCTCGGCCGCGCTCGCTCCCGCGCGCCTCTAAAACGCTAACATAGGCCCATGAGCGTGAGGGTCTTGGTCACGGGCGGCACCTTCGACAAGGAGTACGACGAGCTCCGCGGCACGCTCTCCTTCCGCCGCACCCACGTGCCCGAGATGCTCAAGCTGGGCCGCTGCGGCGTGCGCGCCAAGGTCGCCACGCTCATGATGAAGGACAGCCTGGTCATGACCGCCGCCGACCGCCGCAAGATCCTGGCCGCCTGCCGGCGCGCGTCGGAGACGCGTCTCGTCGTGACCCACGGGACCGACACGATGGCCGAGACGGCCGCCGTGCTCGGCCGCGGGCTCTCCGGCAAGACGGTGGTGCTGACCGGAGCCATGCGGCCCTACCGCTTCGGCTCCTCGGACGGTCTCTTCAATCTGGGCTCGGCCCTGTCTTTCGCGCAGGTCCTGCCGGCCGGCGTGTACGTCGCCATGAACGGGCGCTATTTCCCGTGGGACGACGTGCGCAAGGACCGGCGGCGGGGCGTCTTCGCGCCCGCCCGTCGATAAAAGCCCCCCTGCCGGCGGGACTAAAGGCCCAGGCGTGCCCCGCGGCATCGCGGTATAATTTCTTCATGATGCTTCCGCTCCTCCTCGTCGCGACCCTTTCCGCGCCGGCCCGCGCCGCGGACAAGCCCCTTTTCCTGACCGGAGGCCCCAAGGCCGAGGACGCCCTGCGCAGGTTCGTCGAGCGCGACCCCAAGCTCAAGGCCAAGCTCGACGCGGCCGCCGCGCGCGAGGAGGCCCTGCTCGCCAAGGACCGCGACCCGGACCTGCGCGACGCCGTCGCCGAGATGAACGGCCCCGACCAGCTCCAGCGCCGCCTCGTCGCGGCCTCGCCGTCGGAGCGCAAGATCCTTCTCGAGGGCCTGCCCGGCCTGCTGGCGCCCGCCGCCCCGGCGTGCCCGGCGCTGTCCGAGTGCGCCGAGCCCGAGCTCTCCGTCGCCGTGACCGACGCGTCCCTGCTTCCCGACGCCCTGCGCCGCCTGGTGCGGCCGTGGATGCTCCTCCAGCAGGCGCGCGGCTCGAAGGTCGAGCTGAGCCCCGCCGAAGGGGAAGGCGACGCCGCGCTGACGGTCGCGCTCAAGGGGCTGGCCGCCGAGCCGCTCACCGTCGACGTCACGCCGCTCGGCGCGAGCGGCTACAAGGTCGCCTTCGAGCGCCCCCAGGAGCTGGCCGCCTTGTACTCCCGCGAGCGCGAGGCCGCGCTGAAGTCGGCGCGCTGACGAGCCCTCCGTGACCGCGAGCAAGCCCCGCCGCATCCTCTTCGTCTGCACCGGCAACATCTGCCGCAGCGCGATGGCCGAGCACCTGCTGCGCCATCTCGCCGCCCAGCGCGGCCTCGCGCTCGAGGCGGCCTCGGCGGGGATCGCCGCCGAGCCCCACTACCGCGTCCCCGAGCCCGCCAAGCGCCTCCTCGCCGCGGCGGGCGTGCCTCCCTTCGAGCACAAGGCGCGCCTGGCCACGCGCGAGGTCCTGCGCTGGGCGGACACGATCCTCGTGATGGCCGGAGAGCACCACGACTACGTGGTCGACCTCTACCCGGAGTTCACCTCCCGCACGCGCCTGTTCCGCGAGGCCGCCGGCTTCGGCGACCAGGACGTCGAGGACCCGATGGCGCAGTCCGACGAGGTCTTCGCGCGCTGCTTCGGCGTCATCCGCGAGTCGCTCGACGCGCTCCTGCGCGCCGATTTCCGTTGAGCCGGGCGTCTAGGCCTTTTGGCCCCCACGTGCCGCCCCCCTTAGGACCCTTTTATCCGGTCGAAGCGGGACTTAAAATAAATAAGATGATCGCATGGCACGAGGCGGACGAATGAATCGGGTGGGCAGCCGCGGCACTTGGCGCTGGCTTTTCCCGCCGATCGGCGACATCGTCCTGATCTACGCGGGACTGTTCTTCGCCCTCTTCGTGCGCCAGCCGGCCCTGATCAGCGTGAACACCGCCGTGGCCTTCGCGCCGCTGTTCGCCGGCTGGATGCTGGTCCTCTACATGCTCGGCCTCTATGAGCTGCGGCTGACCAGCGACCTGACGGCCCTGGTCCGCAACCTGTGCGCGTCGGCGGCCATCTGCATGGGCCTCGGGACCTCCTACTTCTACGCGATGGCGCGGCACACGGACCTGACGCCGAAGACCATCCTGATCGTCGCGATCCTCGCCTCCCACGCCCTGATCTTCGCCTGGCGCCGCGTCTGGCTGTTGCTGCTCCGCTTCGACATGCTGGACCAGCGGTTCGTGTTCCTGGGCGACGAGGCGGACATGCGCGCCATCGAGCGCGACATGCCCCATCACGCGCACGAGACCGGCCTGACCATCGTGCCCTGGCAGTGGCCCGGCGTGGACATGGTCGTGGCCGACGAGCGCTGGGTCGACGCGCACTGGGACAAGGCCAGCGCGGTGTTCCTGGCCGCGGTCGAGCGCGGCGTGCCGATCGTGACGCTGGACGACTTCTACGAGTCGATCTTCGGCAAGGTGGCCCCCGCCTACGCGGGACATCCGTCTTGGGCCCTGAAGCACATCCTCCCCAAGAGCTCCGGCCTGTACTGGGAGTTCAAGCGCTTGACCGACGTCATCGGCTCGGCCCTGCTGCTCGTCGCGACCGCCCCTCTTCTCGCGCTCACGGCCGCCGCCATCAAGCTCTTCGACAACGGCCCGGTTTTCTTCGCCCAGCCCCGCGCCGGCTACCTCGGCAAGCCGTTCACGCTCTGGAAGTTCCGCACCATGCGCGTCGGGTCCGAGAAGAAGGGACCGTTCACCTCGGCGCAGGCCGTCGACGCCCGGATCACGGCGCTGGGCGCCGTGCTGAGACGCTTCCGCCTCGACGAGCTGCCCCAGCTCTGGAACGTCCTCATCGGCGACATGTCCCTCGTCGGCCCCCGCCCCGAGTGGATGCGCGAGGTCGAAGTCTTGGAGAAGGTCGTCCCGAGCTACCACCTGCGCCACCTCGTCTACCCCGGCATCACGGGCTGGGCCCAGGTCCGCTACCGGGCGACCAACAGCATCGACGATTCCATCGAGAAGATCCACTACGACCTTTTCTACGTGAAGTTCCTCTCGCTCGGCCTCGACTTCGGCATCCTGCTGAAGACGATCAAGCGCGTGCTGATCTCCGACGCCCACGTGGAAGCCCTGCCGACGCCCATGCTGACGCCCAAGGCCGCTCGGGACCAGTGGCTCAACGAACTGACGGCCAACTTCAATCCCGGTTGAGTGAGCCGCAAGCTCCTATTCCTTCAGACTGAGGACTGGTCCTTCTGGTCCCACCGTCTCCCGCTCGCGCGAGCGGCCCGCGACGCCGGCTACGAGGTCGTCGTCGCCGCGCGCGTCGACGCGCACGGCGAACGCTTGCGCGCGGAGGGATTCCGCGTAATTCCCCTCGAGTGGCAGCGCGCTGGCGTCCATCCCATCCGGGAACTGCGCATGCTGCTGGCGGTCGTCCGCCTTTATGCGCATGAGAAGCCCGACATCACCCATCAGGTCACGGCCAAGCCCATCCTGTACGGCTCCGTGGCGGCGCTTCTCGCCGGAACTCCTGCCGTCGTCAATAATTTCACTGGGCTTGGGTTCATTTTCGTTTCGGAAAGCCTGAAGGCGCGGGCGTTGCGCGCGTGCCTGCGGTCGGCGTATAAGCTCGCCCTCGGCAGAAAACGCTCTCGGACGATCTTCCAGAATTCCGACGACCTCGACATGTTCGTCGCGAATGGCCTGATCGCGCGCGAGAAAACCGCGCTGATCCGAGGCTCCGGCGTCGACGTCGCCCACTTCTCTCCGCAACCGGAGCCACCCGGCGTTCCGCTCGTCATTCTTCCCGCGCGCATGCTCTGGACCAAAGGCGTGGGAGAGTTCGTCGCCGCGGCGCGCGAGCTCCGCGCCGCAGGCGTGCGCGCCCGCTTTGCTCTCGTCGGCGACCCCGACGCGGACAATCGATCGGCCATTTCCGCCGCGCGGCTCACGGAGTGGAAGGCGGCCGGAGACGTCGAATGCTGGGGGCACCGCGACGATATGATGTCGGTCTACGCGCAGTCTAATATCGTCTGCCTGCCATCCTATCACGAAGGATTGCCGAAAGCTCTTATGGAGGCGGCCGCAGCCGGGCGAGCTCTCGTCGCCGCCGACGTCCCGGGCTGCCGCGAAGTCGTGCGCCACGAAGAGACCGGCCTGCTGGTCCCCGCCCGGGACGCCAGGGCCCTAGCGCGGGTGCTGCGGCGCCTGATCGAGGACCCGGCGCTGCGCCAGCGCCTCGGTTCGCGCGCGCGGCGCGCCGCCTTCGAGGAGTTCGCGCAGGAGCTGATCTCCGAGCAGACGCTGAGCGTCTACCAAGCACTGCTCAGCGGTGCAAGACTCTCTTCGCCTGCAGCATCAGCGGAAAGCCCGCGCGCATGAGATTGTCCGCGACGCTCGCCCGACGCCGCCCATAGAGCTCGACGGCCTCGCCTAAGCTCAAAAACGCGCCTCGGTACTCGGACAAGGAGCGGCTCAAGGCCGTGATCCCCGCCGGCGACCAATCGGAGTAGTGCCAGCAAACGGTCCATACGCCGAACGGCATGCGCCGCAGTCGCCAGAGCTGCTGCGGGACCCAAACCATGCCGTCGCCGTCGCGGTAGGGATGGAGCGAGAAGCCGTCGCTGATCACGCCGACGCCGAGCTCGCGCAGGATTACCCCAGTCGCGGCGTCGAACGAGTGCCAGGGCGCGACCCAGACGTCCGGCTTGACGCCTTCACGCGAGAAGACCGCCAGCGACTTCACGAGCTTCTCCCTCTGCTCGGCAACCCCTAGACCAGCGAACTCGCTTCGCGCGTTGATGCCCATGACCCCGCCGTTCTCGGTGAGGCGCCGGTGCTCGTAGCCGTGGACGCCAATGCCCCAACCCGCCGCCTGCCACCGGCGCACGCGCTCCCAGAAACCGGGGTCCGCGGGACCAACCATGAACTCAGGATCGCGATTCTCGGGGATGACGGCCACGATTGGCTTCACGCCGTTCTCGGCCAGCGTCTTTTCCAAAGCCTCCCAGGCAGACCAGTCGATCGTGGGACAGATATCATCGAACCGGATGATATAGCGGGCCGTCATGTTGTTTTTACCGCCTGCGCGAGCCAGCCGGTGTACCAGTCCTGCAATCGAGCCAGCCAGGCCCTCTTTTCAAACTTTTCGAGGATGAAGCGGCGAGCCGCGGCGCCGGCATCCGCGTTCAGGGCGGAGGACTTCAAAATGCGTTCAATATGTCCGGCGGCCGCGCTCGCCTGTCCAAGAGGATATAGAAATTCCTGCAACTCCGGGGCGAGGGCTTCACGGTGGGGAGCGATGTCGGAAGCGACGACCGGAAGTCCGGCGGCCTGGGCCTCGAGCACCGCTTGCGGGAGCCCCTCTCGCCTGGAAGCCGACACGAATACGTCCGCGTCCGCTAGGAAGGCCTGGACATCCGAACGGAGTCCCGGAAAACGCACGGCATCCGAAAGCTCCAAGACGCGCGCGCGACGGCGGACGTCCTCGACCCGGGATCCGTTGCCGACCAAAGTTAAGACCGTTTCGGGAAATCGACGCCGCACCTCGGTCAGTATGTCGAGCAACTCGATCTGATTCTTATCCGGCGCGAATGAACCGACAAAAATCAACACCGGAGGACGCGCACGCTCGAGGCCCGCGTCGCCACGCGGCTTAAACCGCTCCGTATCGACTCCGCCGGCCCAAATGAAATAGCGGCTCGGCTCTCCGCGCCAGGCAGGCCAATGCAGATCCAGCGCGGCTTCGGATATCCCGAGAATATGAGTCGCCTGACGGGAAATCAATCTCAATCCGGCTGCGTCAACGTATGCCGCCGCCAGTTTCGCCGCGGGATTCCAGGAGACCTTCCGCCCCGTCAACGACGGCGCCGCGGAGTGAAGGTGCGCCAAGCGCACAGGCACGCCGGCCTCCGCCGCTCCGCGCAGAAAGGCTCCAGTCCAGGCATTCACATGCGAGTGCACAATGTCGTATTTTCGGCGGGAGATGAGGTCCCGGAAGCGGGAGGAGAGGCCGCGCAGATCGACCGATTTACGGCAGAAGATGATCTCCGCTCCGAGGACGCGCGCCTCCGCGGCCGCCGCGCCTTCCTGGCCGGTGATGCAGCAAACGTCGTGATGAAAGCGCTTCCTGTCGTAAGATCTCAGAATACCGAGGACGATCCCCTCGATACCGCCTTCCAAGGATAAGTCGCTGATGACGTGCAGGACGCGCAAAGGCTTACCGGTGTCGCTCATGAATCAGAAAGACTCTCGCTCAAAGACGCCAGATCTTAAAGCCATGCTCCTCGAGCTTGGCGGGATCATAGGCGGATTTCACGTCGATGAACGGCGCCCCTCGGCCGGCCAGCTTGGCGAGCTTCGCGACACCGAGAGCGAGGATCTCCTTGTGCGGCACGGCGGCGACGATCGCCGACACGCGCTTGACGTCCTCGAGGCGGCAGAGCTCGATGCCGTACTCGTGCCGCACGGCGGCGGGCTCCGCCACGGGGTCCCAGACCAGCGGCTCCACGCCGAAGCCCTTCAGCTCCGCGTAGATGTCGTAGACCTTGGAGTTGCGGATGTCGGCGACGTTCTCCTTGAAGGACAGGCCGAGGATCAGAACCTTGGCGCCCTTCACGGGGCGGCCGGCGGCGATCAGCTCCTTGACCGTGTTCTGCGCCACGTAGGCGCCCATGCTGTCGTTGATCCGCCGTCCGGCCAGGATCACCTGTGGATTATAGCCGAGCTTCTCGGCCAGCGACGTCAGGTAGTAGGGATCGACGCCGATGCAGTGCCCGCCGACGAGGCCGGGCCGGAACGGCAGGAAATTCCACTTGGTCCCGGCCGCTTTGAGCACCTCGAGCGTGTCGATACCCATCTTGTGGAAGATGATGGCGAGCTCGTTGATCAAGGCGATGTTGAGATCGCGCTGCGTGTTCTCGATCGCCTTGGCGCTCTCGGCGACCTTGATGCTCGTCGCCTTGTAAACGCCCGCCTTGACCACTCGCGAGTAAAGCCAAGCGGTCTGTTCAAGCGACTCCGCGTCCATCCCGGAGACGACCTTGACGATGCTCTCGAGCGTGTGCGCCTTGTCGCCGGGATTGATGCGCTCCGGAGAATAGGCGATCTTGAAGTCCTTGCCGCATCGCAGGCCGGAGTGTTTCTCGAGGATCGGCGCGCAGAAATCCTCCGTCACGCCGGGATAGACCGTGCTCTCGAAGATCACGACGGCGCCGCGTTTGAGATTGCGGCCCACCGTGACGCTGGCCGACTCGAGCGGGGAAAGGTCCGGGCGCTTCGACTCGTCGACGGGCGTCGGGACGGCCACGACGACGAAGTCGGCCTGGGAGAGCGCCGCGGGATCGGTCGTGTAGACGGCGAGCTTGGCGGCCTTGAATTTCGCCGTCGGCACCTCGCGCGTCGGATCGACGCCCTTGCGGTAGGCGTCGACCTTCTCCTGAGAGAGGTCGAACCCGATCGTCTTCAGCTTCGCGCCGAAGGCGAGCGCCAGCGGCAAACCGACGTAGCCGAGGCCCACCACCGCGACGACTTTCTCTTTTGCCATCGATCTTTCTCCAGGAACAGTAAGGATGAGGGGTTCGCCCGTTCGTGTCAAGGCGAGTCCGACGCCCAAGGGCGCCCCTCCAGCCAAAGCACGCCGCCCGGCGGCAGGCAGCGCCCGCCGCCGCACGCGGCCAAGTCCTGCCGTGGGTCCGCGCGGACCTCGAAGAGCGCGCGCCGTCCGATGAGGCCCTCATCGGCGATCCGCAAGGGCTCCCCCGTCGGGTTGACGATCAGAGTATAGACTCGACCCTCGAACGTCCAGGCGTTGCTCTCCATGCCGGCCGGGACGGCGATGGGCGGCGGTGCCGGGTCTCCGCCCTGCAAGACCGGACGCATCAAGAGGAGCTCGCGGGCGACGCGGGCAACGGCCTGCCATTCCTCGGGGAAATCGAGGATGTCGCGTCCGGCGGGAACGGCCGGAAGGCGGAAATAGACGCCGTTCGCTCCGCTCGCCGCTACGCGGGCGGCGAGAAGGCGAAGACCCGCAAAATCGAGCACAGCTTGGCCCGACGAAGCGGCTGAGACCCCGGTCGCGCCCGGGGGCGGAGTCTCCGCCGTCTCGAGCCCCAGACGGCGGGCTTCGGCCGCGACGCGCGGCGGGACGGGACCTAGAAGCCCGACCGAAAAAGCGCGACGCGGCTTCGGCGAGCACGCCGCCGCCAAGACGGCGGCCGAGAGAAGGATCCCTCTCACCGGCTCTCCTCCCGCATCCCCGCCATGAAGAAAGCGGTCAGGAAGAACAGCTTGGAGCTCTCGAGATAAGGCCCGGCCGCCAGCATCATCGCGACGGCGGCGAGAAAAGCCGCCGCGCCGGCGAGGCGGACGACGTCGGCGTTCGCGGCGCTCAAGAGACGATATCCCGCGAGCAGAACTCCCAGCAGAATCACTGCGGCCCCCAGAACGCCGCCCTCGAGGAGCCAGAGGACGTACTGGTTTTCCTGCGTCGAGACCCCTTCGAGGTCGGCGGCTCCCCAGCCGAAGATCGGAGAGCGCGAGATGAGCCGCAACGCCCGCGGCCGGGCCGTCGCGGCCGGTACGCCCGCGGCGGCGCCGGGCTTCAAGCGCGATCCCGCGGCGGCGCCGCCGAGTAGGAGGAGATAGAGCGCGAGGCTCGCCGCGACGGCACGCTTGTTCCGTCGTCTCGCGAGAAGGCGGTATGACGCGACAGCCAGCGCCGCTCCGAGCACGAACAGAGCCGCGGTCCAGGCCGCGAGCGAGTCGCTGAAGAAGACGACGACCAGCGCCGCCGCGACATGGGCGAGACGCAGGCGCAGCCGGGAAAAGAAGAGCAGCCAGCACAGCGTCAGAAGCGCCGCGCAGCCGTGCGGATCGATCTCGGGCGCGATCAGCGCGGAGTACAGCGCCGCGACCATGGCCCATTCCATCGCGGTCCGCACGCGGGCGTCGTAATGGCGGATCAGATGGACGACGAAAGCCCCGAAGATGGCGTACCTCGTCAGCTCGAAATATCCTCGCGGCGAGAACTGAGCTCCCTTGAAGGCCGCCGAATAAAGGAAGGAAAAGATCCAGAGAAGCTCGAGGATCAAGAAGAAGCGCAGCGCGAGCGCCGACGGCTTGCGCGCCTCCCACGGCGAGGCCTTGGAGATTAAGACGGCCAGCCCCAAGAGAGCGACCGCCGCGCCGAAAGCCCGGTCGAGCCATCCTCCCCATGCCGCGGCCGGAAGGAAGAACGCGAGCCAAACGACGGCGCTGAGCGGATTGGGCAGGCGCAGGCTCACGGCTTGCTCCCGGCCAGAGCGCGCAAAGCCTCGAGCCTTTGCCGCTTGGCTTGCGCGTCGGCCGCCGTGTCGAATCCGACGGGCTTGAAGGCCGGGAATCGGACGGACGCCGCGTCGTTGAGCAGCGCCTCTGCGTCGGGCGCGCGGCCGAGGCGCCAGAGGGCCCCCCCGGCGAGCTCGAGCGCCTCGGTGTCGAACGGAAGGAAGGACACGGCCGCCTCGGCGTAGCCCAGGCCCGCGCGCCGCGCCTTGAGACCGTCCGCCCCGCCGGCGTCTTCCTTCCGCGCGCACAGCTCGGCCAGGCTCTTCAGGTAAGCCGGATCGGGATCCAAGCCGTAAGCCTTCACGAGCCTTTCGGCCCGCTCCGCCGCGTCGCCGGCCGCGCCGGCGAGCCGCGCGGCGGCGGCGGGCTTGACGGCCGCCAAGGCCAGGACGAGGAAGCCGGCCGCCGCGAGCAGGACCGCCGGCGTCGACGGCGGATGCGGGCGTTCTCGGACCGTCGACTTGTCCATCCACGCGGGCGCCGAGAGCAGAAAGCCGACCAACCCCGCGAGCATCACGGCGTTGCCGGGGATCTGGAAAACGAAGTCGACCAAAGCGTGAGCCGCAAAGGCCGCGACGGCGGCCAGCGCGCCGCCGATCAGCGCGCGCATCTCCGTCGAGCGGGCCGAGCGCCAGGCTCGGACCGCGGCGAACGCGGCCGTCGCCGCGGCAGCTAGCGCCAACAGCTCGCCGAGCGCCCCGGCCTCGAGTAGGATCTCGAGCCAATCGCAGTGCGCGTGAGCGACGAGCGCCCGGAGCTCGAGGTCTTGATAGGACGGGTAGACGGTCTGGAAGCTGCCCAAGCCGGTGCCGAACACCGGCGCGTCCCGCCACCAGCGCCAGGCGTCGCCGTAGATGGACAGGCGCCCCATGACGGAGCGCTCGACGAGGGCGCCGGCGTCGGCCGTGGATGACGCGTACTGGATGCCGAGGAAAACGACTGCGGCGGCGGCGGCCAGCGCGGCGGCTGCGCGCAGACGACGCTCCCGCTTCTTGCTCTCGAAGCCCGCGCCGAATAACGCGAGCGCGGCGGCCGAGAGCAGCGCCGCGAACAGCGCGCCCCGAGAGCCGCAGACTACAACGCCCGCGACGAGGAGGATGAAGCCGCCCGCGACGAATCGCCGCCCGCGCCCCGCCAGCCCCGGTTTCGAGAAGAAGATTCCCACGCCCACGATCGCCGACATCAAGAGAACGTTCGCGGCATGATCGCGGTTGTAGTAGGGACCGAACGGGAATGCCTCGGCTGCGTCACGCAGCCAGTATATCTCGTGATTTCCTGTCGCCTGCTGCAGCAGACCGACCGCGGCGAGGGCGACGCCGAGGCCGAAAACGACGCGGACGTAACGGCGGGCCGTGCCGTGCGTCCGGATGATCTGAGGCACGCTCCATAGAACGGCCGCGTAGGCGGCCCACAGCAGAATCGCAGAGTCCGTGGCCCGCGGCGACGTCGTAAAGGGGGCCAAAGGCCGCGGGCCGTCGGCCGGGACGAATTGCTGGAGCTGAATGAGGCCTAACGCGACGGCGGCCGCCGGGAACAGCCAAAAAGAGGCGGCCGCGGGCGGGAGCTCGGCGGAGCCGCGCAGGACGCAGGCCAAGGCCAGGCCGAAGGCGAGCAGCTCCAGGACGGCGCGCGACCAAGGCTCCACCGCGCCGAAGGCGAAGAGACCGAAGGCGGTCAGCACGTACAGCAGCCCCTCCAGGAAGGCGGAGGAGACGCGCGGTCTCATGCGGGCTCTATTTCGACTTCTCCGCGTCGACGTAGTCGCGGTAGTACTGCTCGTAGTAGCGCCCGTCGGCGTACGTCATCGTGCCGCGGCGCGCGCCGTTGATCACCCCGCCGAGGATCTTCGAGTCCTTGTGCCGCAGGCGCGCGAGCGCCGTCCGGATCAGCGGCACTCGCGTGCGCCCGAAACGCGAAACGAAGATCACGGGCTTGACGTGATGGGACCAGATCAGGATGTCGCTGATCGGGAAGACGGGAGGGCAGTCCACGATGACGCGAGCGTACCGCCCGCGCGCCCAAACGAGGAACTCGGCCAAGCGCTCCGTATTCAGCAATTCGGCGGGGTTCGGAGGGCGCGGACCGCAGGTCACGACGTCGAGATGCGGGATCGCAGTTCTTTGGACGACGACGGCGGGATCGGGGACCGCGCCGGAGAGGAAGTCGCTCAAGCCCTTCTCGTTTGAGGCCTGCAGCGTGCGATGCAAACGCGGTCGCCGCAGGTCGCCGTCAACGATCAAAACCCTCTGGCCAAGCTGGGCCAGCACGACGGCCATGTTCGTCGCCACGAAGCTCTTGCCTTCTTCTTGCACGCTGCTCGTGACGAGCAGCGACGCCTCGCCCTTGCCGGAGGACGTGAAGCCGACCATGGTCCGCAGGTTGCGGAAAGCCTCGCTGGTCAGCGAAGGGTCGGACGAGAGCAACGGCCCGTAGATCGGGGCACCCTTCTTGTGGCGGTTGTAGGGAATGAGACCCAGGAACGGAACACCGAGACGCCGTTCCACGTCGTCCTGCGTCCGTACGGTCTGATCAAGCATCTCGATGAGCAGAGCGACGAAGACGCCGAGAGCCAGGCCTCCGAGCAAACCAAAGGTCAGGGCCACGCCCTTCCGCGGGCGGATGGGGCGATCGGGCAGCGCGGGCATATCGATGATCCGCACGTTGTTGGCGCGCAGCTGACCAGAGAGCTCGGTCTTGAGGCTTTGGACGATGTTCCCAACCTCGTTGTTGAGGACCTTCTTCATCGACTCGAGGCGAGACTTGAGGGAGATGATGGCGGGATGGCTGTCCGTGTACTTCATGCGCAGGTCCGCGAGCTGCGCCTCGGCGGCGAAGATCTGTGCCTTGATGTCCTGGATCAGGCGGTTGTTGACCACGGCCGGCAGGGACTCGTTCATCTTTTCGGCGTCCGCGCCCTTCGTCCGACTCTGCAGGGCATCGAGTACGTCCTTCGACATGAACGTTTTGTTCGCGAGGTTCTGTTCGACGAAGTATTGCGCGAGCGTGCTGGAAATCCTCATCGCGAGCTGCGGGCTCGTGCTATCGGCATTGACGTTGGCCAGGCGCGTGTGAGGCACCGGCAAGACGGAGACCGAGTCCTTCAGGGACTTCAGGCCCGAGAAAAACTCCTTCGTGTCGGCCAGCTGCAGATCGGCGTAGACGCGGCGGAGTTGCGTCTCGCTGGCGATCAGCTTGAACTGGGTTTCGAAATATTCGTCATCCTGGCCCTCGCCGACGTATTGACCCTGGACCGCGTTGCCGCTCTCCTTTTCGATGCTGAGCGTCGTCGTCGCCCGAAACACCGGCGCCGAGTAGAAGGCGTAGTACGCGGAGGCCCCGAAAGAGAGTGAGGCGATCAGCAGAACGATCCAGCGCCGTCGCGAGATGACCTCGAAATACTCGGAAAGGCTCAGCTCGATTTCCTGCTCGTCTTCCGGGATCGGTTTCATTTAGAAAAAGCTCTGCGGGACGTAAACGATGTCGTTCGGCTCCAGGACCATGTCCTTGTCCTTCTGGCCTTGCGTGATCTCTTTCGTATTGATGTTGTAGGTCACGCTCGCGCCGTTGACGTATCGCAGGACCCGGGCCCGGTCCTGTGCCGCGACCGGCGTAAAGCCGCCCGCCGTGCTGATCGCCTCCAGAACCGTCATGCGCGACTCGGTCGGGATCGGATACGAGCCGGGCTTCTGGACCTCGCCCATCACGAAGATCGTCTTGTTGCCGTAGTCCTCGATGAACAACGAGACTTGCGGGCTGACGAGGAACTTGGCGAGCTTCGCTTCGATGCCAGCCTGCGCGTCGATCAAGGTCATCCCCCCGATCTTGATCGAGCCGATGAGCGGCAAGGCGACGGTCCCGTTCGTGTTGACGCGGACCTTGCGGTTCATGTCCGGCTCTTGATAGACCGTCACGTCGACGAGATCCGCGGGCGCCAGGCGGTAATCGTTCTTCGAGCGGGCGACCTGCTGTATTGCCGAGGCGATCGCCGCGGCCTCTTTCGCGGCCGCAGCGGCCGCGGTCGCCGAGTCGATCTGGACCGAAGCAGGTTCGACGGCGGATGCCACCGCAGACTCCGACGCGCCGGATTTCGCGGATTCTTGAGGGTGCGGAAGGAAGCACCCGCTCGCGACAATGGCAAGGGACAAAGGCAAGAGGCAACGTCGGAACATGCGAGCTAGTATATCCGTTTTAATTCGGTTCAGAAACTCAATGCGGCTCATAGAGATTGTGAAGTATAAGCGGCCCCCGTGCGCCTGTCAATGACGATCAAGCCGAACGCCCTGCCGCAGCCTGGAGCGCGGTTCGACCTGGCGCCGTCGCATCATTTCCCGACGGCTATGCTCCCTTCGCCGCCGATCGGCGCTTCGCTAGGGAAGCGGAATCTATTCCAGTTAGGCCTGCTTCCAAACGCCCCGAAAATTCCTCCCGAGGCGAAACCTACCGGCGCAGTCACGCTCTCGAAGAGCGTCGAATAATAGGATCGACTGACGGCCTTCGGGTCGTATCCCATGAGCTGCAGAATCGTGGGAAATATTTGGAAACTGCTGGCTCGATCATGATTCAGCCGCGCCGCTTCCTGGAATTCTTTGGAGAGCTTTTCGTTCGGAGGGAAAATAAATAGCGGGACCTCGGCTTCCTCTGAGAGCGGTCGATGCGCACGACAGTGCGTGACTGGGATTCCGTCGTCCAGGAGGTTTTGGCCGTGGTCCGATGTGTAGATAATCAGTGTATCCCGGGAATTCATCTGCGGAAGAAGTTTCTTGAAGAATGCGTCGACGCTCCAGTGGATATTATTCTTGTACGAGTTCACCATCCTCTCTCGATCAACAAGCTCTTCATTCTCCACCATGTGCGGCGAGAACACCGCCTTATCTTGCGGATATCCCGATTGATATGGGAAATGAGCGCCATACTTGTTGAGGTAAACGAAATGGCGCCCTGGCTCTCGGAGCAATCCCGTCAGAACGCCGGCAGCCGCCATGTCTCGCCCCTCGAGCGGACCGCCTGGCTGGATAAATCTGTCTATGAGCTTCCGCTCAGCCTCGTCCATGTTGTTTTGAAGTGTCCCGCCGGTCGACTGGCCATCGATGTAGATATTCTGGAAGCCCGCCTGATGGGCATATCGCCAAATCGTCGGGTTGGCGCGGATATCCTTCCCGCCGGACATTGACGCAGGGTTCGCGCCCAGCCTCATAATGCTATTGCTCGAGGCACTGCAATTGGCGGCGGAGGAAACGATCCCGAAATTGATTATGCTCCCCTTCATCGATTTGAGGTAAGGCGTCGTCCCTTGATCCATATTTAGATCGATGAAATCCCCGCGAACGCTCTCGTCGACGATGAAGAGGATATTTCTCGCGGCTGGGGGATCCCGCAACGCCTCGGCCAGGACGGGATTATGCATCGGATGCGAACCATTGATGAGAAAGCCTGGAAGCAATCCGAGGAGACTGAATGGGGACGGAAGCCCGGATACCCCGTCCCCCATCGTCGCGCAAAAGACCGCGAAAATCATCAACGCCGGCAAAAGCGGTGAGAAAGCGATCCAACGGCCCTTCCAGCGCGGCACCGCGGGCGGCAGGATGACGACCAGGGCGAGGCAAAGATTCAGGGCCGCGGGAAGCAGAAGTTCTTGGCCATACGTGTCGACGACGCCCCGAGCGAGGAATGTGTTCCCCAAAATCAACTGCAGGGCATCCCACTGAATATTCGTCTTGGTGATCGCGGAGTAAGAACTGGCGAGGAATCCGGCGAGCCCAAGCGAGACCCCCCAAAGGCATCGGACCGTAAGACTCTGCGCCAAGCCCGCCAAGCACGCCCCCCCAAAGCTCGCGACCCAAATCCCGAGCAAGGCCAGCATCGTCAAATACCGGTGGATCGAATAGTAATGGACGATCAGGCTTGACGCATCGGGCGTCATGGCCACCAGAAGCGCCCCAATAAGAAAGCACTTCGCCGGTATGGCCAATTTTTTTATATTCGCCGTCCGCACGGACCCAGCATAACTGAGGTCCCCCTCGAACACAAGGGGCGCTTCACAACTGGAGGGCCGCTATCCCATTCACGCGGCGTCGCGCCTCGTCGACAAAATCAGTGAACGCCTGAACAGAAAAGGCCTTCAGAAGGCCGATATAGACGACGGCTCCCGCAGCTACCTCGATCGACAAACGCACCGGAGCCGGTAACACCGGGGAAACGACGCGAGCGAGTTCGGCCACGGCGAACGCCATGACGGCGGCAGAGAGTAGAATGCCTCGGAGATTTGAAAAATATTCTAAGACGCTCATCCCCATGAGGCCGCCTCCGTAGTAGCACATGATCGGAGCTCCCGCCAAAGTGGTCACGGCGTAGCCGGTTGCGACCCCGACAATCCCCCACTTCAGGCCGACGACGATGCCGACAACCTGGAAGGCTTGGATGGGCAAGGAGACTCGCAGATATAGGGCCATGCGGTCGCGGGCAAGATAAACGGAGTTGTAAAGAGAGGTGATGGAGTTAACCATGCCCACCAACGCCAAGATCCGAAGGATGGGAACCATCGCTCCCCATTGGGACCCGAAAATGGTGGCGGTAAAGTCGACCGCGCTCGCGAAAACGCCGAGCATCATCGGAAACGTTATCAGGGCGATGATGCGCGTGATTTTCAAGAACAGCGCCCGCAGACGATCGATATCATTTTGGATCAGAGAAAACGCAGGAAACATCACGCGAGACACCACCGCGGTGACGCGCGACAAGGGGAAGAGCATGACGGCGTAAGCGCGTGTGTAGACGCCCAGAGGAGCTTGACCAAGACGGTAGCCGACCAGAAGGTTGTCCACATTTCGGACCCAATATTCGGTGACGTTGCCGAACGTATTGCGCGAACCCAACCCCCAAAGCTCCTTGATCGCCTTCAAGCTGAAGGCGACGCGTGGGCGCCACGGGCAGAAAATCCAGTATGCGGCGAGCGCCGCAAGAGCGGTGACGACCGATTGACCAGCGATGCTCTGCGCGCCCCAGCCTCGCCTGGCGAGGAAGACGGCAGCCAGCGCTCCGATCCACGACGAGGAAACCTCCACTTTTGCGAGCTCGCGGAAGTCCAAGCTCCGGGTCAAGAGATTCATGTGCACGATCCCCATCGAATTGATCACAAAAACGGCCGAGATGAGCTTGATCATGCCGTTCAGGTCGGGCTCGCCGTAGATACGGGCGATGATCGGCGCCGCGGCGAGAAGGCACGCCATGAGCAGCATCCCCACGGCGATGTTCAACCAGTGAATCGAGGAGAGATGGTCTTCGGTCAGTTCCGGACGCTGAACCAACGAAGCCGCGAAACCGGTGCCGGCGATGACCATCGCGAAGTTCACGAAAATCAACGAGGTCGCCACGATCCCGAAGTCGTGCGGCGTCAGCAAGCGCGACAAGACGACGGTCGAGAGCAGCAGCACCGCTTGTGAACTGATCTGGCTCACCACGCTCCAGAACAGGCCGGATGAGGTACGCTGCCGGAAGTCCTTCACAACGTCCTCCGCAGAACGCCCCGGCGCAGAATCTCCGCGACTTCGTCCGAGGAGTAGTCTCCGGCGCCGTCGTCCGAGGGCACGGTCATCGTCGGCTCGTACCTAGGACGGTAATTTTCCAGGGCGCGGAGATGAACCATCATGCGCCCGCGCATGCGGCGGACGTGGCGCACAAGAACGTCGAAGGCCTTTTGCCGGCCGCTCAGCGACGAGTCGTACGCCGCGTAGAGTTCGACGTACCGCGTGTAGAGGACCAGGTCGTCGAGCCGGCGGCGCACGGAGGGATCCGTCGTCGCCCCTCGGGCCTCAGCCAAACGAGCGTACATGGATGAAATCATCCCGGCGGGAATCTCCGTGCCCTTCAGGGAATGAGAGCCGTCGGTGAGCGCGTAAAACCGACTCATCGGCGCTTTGGCGGAGCCGAAGGATTTTTCGAGGAAGTCCTCGCGGATCGCGTCGACTCGAGAGTCCTCCGAGAGATCCCACAAAAGCCGTGAAGCGACGTAGTACCCAAGGCCGTTGGCGCCCCAATCCTCTCCGGCTTCAGCGGAGACCAGGCGCACGCCCAGCGCGTGAAAGCGCGGGAGAGATTTGGCCAAATAATCCAGGTTCGCGCCGTTCATGCGCCCAGGCAAGCTGCGGTGCCACTGGAAGACGCCGTAATACTCCCGCAAACCGAGCAGCCTAATTCCTTGGCGGCGCCAGCCTTCCAGATATTCCTCGGGTGTGTGATTCTTCGCCAGAAAAGCGGTCGCCACGCTGACGATCACCCTCTCGCGCGCCGCGACAGTCGGCGGCGCGGCGTGGAGATTATAGGCGTAAAAGGCGACGTACTTCCCCGGATGCCCTTTCTCCAGCCGCTGAGACACTTCATTGGCGAGAGCCAGCATGCGGTCGCTGGGTGAACCCAGCGCCCGGCAAGCCGGGCACTCGCACCAGCCGTCGCCGTCGCTCGGCTCGATCGAAGCGCTTTCCTGGGCCGGATCGCGCGCGAACTGGGCAAGCACGTCATCACCGATCAGGCGGCGAACGGCGGGGTTTGAGAGGCAGAACTTCGTCGAGATGCGCCGCCCCGAAACGAGGGCCAGATACTCCGGATGCTCGTCGAACTCTTTCTTGTGTCGCGCGATGATGTCCTCGAATGCGTGTCCCGTCCGAAGGTCAAAGGCCCCGGGCAGGCGGTTCATGCGCTCCCATTCCGCGAAGGCTGCCCGATTTCCGTCGCTCATCCCCCAGCCGTACCATATGTCGCGGGAAGCGAAAGCAGGCGCGGTCTTGACGGTAACGGCGAGCTTGAGATCCGGGTTGCGCGGGACAATCTCCCAAGACGGACCCGGAAAGTACCGACGCCAGCCGACCCTGTAGAGCAGGTCGGCCGCGGCATCCGCGACCGCCGCATCGGTCGCGCCCACCACGATGAGGCCGTGCGCGTCGGAGCGCAAGACGTACTGCTCACGGCGCATCGGCTCCTCGGCGTCGAATTCTCCGCTGAGCGCGAGGACCGGGAAATCCGCCGCCGTTCCGAGGGCCAGGCCACGAGATCCATCCCCCGCCTCGACGACGAAAGCCCGTCCGCAAACGCGGCCAAGGCGATCGGAGAGATCCCGAGCGATACGAAGCGTCGCGGCGGAAGCTTTCGGTCCCACGACGATCGGAAGGACGGGCGCTCCGCCGCGGCAGACGACCGTCACCGTCGCCGGCGCCGACACGGCCGGCGCCGACACGGCCGCCGCCGACGTCGCCGCCAAAGCGAAGAGAAGGGGCGCGATCACGCCGAGGATGTGAACATCGTTCGCTACCAAGTTAGCAAAACGAAAGGCGGATTGAGCGCACGGCCGAGACCCATAGGTTTTAGTATCATGGCACGCGTGATTTTTCTGGCTCTCGCCGTCGTCATGGCCGCGCCCATCATTCTGATCCCCCAGGATTGGGCAGGCTGGCTGCTTCTTTACCTCACTTTCGCCGTCGTGGCAATCCTCCTCCCAATCAAACGCCGTCCTGGGATCGTCCTCGCGATCTGGGGGACGCTTATCATCCACCACTTGATCGCGCTGGCGAATGCGCACTATGGGCCCCTCTTCGGCGCCGAGTCCGACGCCGCCAGCTTTCATTCCGACGCGGTCGCCATCGCCTCCGGTGGAGGATTTAGTTTCACGATCGGCTCTCAACTCTACACGTCCATGCTGGCCATGGCCTACTCCCTCGTCGGACCGTCTCATTTCTTCGGAGAGGAAACGTCGGTCCTCGCCTATGCCTTTTCCTGCGTCGTTCTGGTCCGGACGATGGATCTGCTGAAAATCGACCGACATCGCGTCGCTTGCGTTCTCATTTTCGGGCTCCTCCCGCCCGCTGCCCTGTACGGCTCCTACACGGTACGTGAGGCGTGGGAAATCCTGTTCTTTATGTACAGCGTCTACAGCTTCCTTCGTTTCCGACTCTACGCGAAACCTGGAGCGATGCTCGCGGGCCTTCTTTCGGCTTGCCTCATGGGCAGCCTGCACAGCGGTCTTGCTCTCTTCGCCGTCATTCTAATCCCTTATGCTCTGCTTGCTCGCATGGGAAAGAGCGACTCGACCCTAACGCTGCCGAAGCTCTTCGGTCTGGCCATAACAACTGTCGTCCTGGCCGGGTTTTGCGCCGCCGTCCTGACCCATCGTTTACCGAGAACATCCACGCTCGATCGCGTGGCGGATGGCGAAGCCATGAGTTACGCGGCGGATTATCGAGAGCACTCGGCTCAGGATGCCCGAGCTTCATACGGGGTCAAGCTCGACAGCAGCTCTCCCATCGCCTTTGCAGCGAGCGCGCCGCTGGTCTATATCTACTACATGCTGTCTCCGATGCCTTGGCAGATCAGAACGGGATTGGATGTCTATGGCGAGCTCGAAGCATGGTTCCGCATTCTGCTTCTCTATTTTTCCTTGAAGTCGTGGCTCTCCAGGGAGTCCGAATCACTCTCCCAGGTAAAAGGTTTTCTTCTCACCCTGTTTATCGCGATGTCGTTTCTTTGGTCTCTTGGGACAATCAATTATGGGACCGCCACCCGCCACCACCTCGTTCCTTTTTGGATTCTTGTCATCTTGGGTGCGCCTCACATGCTCGATCTTATGACGAGGGTATCTCAGGTGCGGAAGATATCCGCACAGGTCCCGGCTCATTGACCGAAGTTATCGCCTGCGGCGAACCTTCAAGCATCGCGCGCGAATTCAGGTCTTGAGACGCCGCGGCGGCGAGCGCTAGGCTTGCGCCAAAGCGCGGCCACGAGAGCCCGCGATCCGTTTGGAACGCAGCGCGCGCCGAAGCTTAGAACTTCAGCGCCGCGTTCCAGGTCACCTGGCTGTCCTGGTAGTTGAACTGCCCCGACAGCGTCGAGTCGCGCTCGCGATACACGTAGGCCAGGCCCGTCGACAGCCACTTCTGGATGTCGTACTCGACCCAGGCGCCGCCCTGGTACAGGTCGTCGCGCCGCCGCTGCGTGGTCGTCCCGAAGGTCTGGGCGTTGGAATACTGGTCGATGCCCATCGCCAAGTTGATCCCGGCCGTGAACTTGTACGGGAACTTGTGGTCCATGTCGACGGCGATGTTGTTCGAGTAGTAGAACGGATTGTTCGGGTCGATCGACTCCTGGAGATAGCGAGACAGCGTCAGCGCGATCTTGGAGTACTCGTCCGGATGGTACGTCACGCTCGTCGCGGCGGTGCCGGAGCGGTGCACGCGCGAGGAGCCGGCCGTCGGCGCGACGCTGTAGTCGCGATAGACGTAGCCGCCCTCGACCTGTCCCTCGATCTTGTCCGTGAGCTTGCCGGTGATGCCGGCGGCCACGGTGTGGGACTTGTTGTCCTTCTCCGGCGTCCCCGGGGCGGGATTGACGGTGTAGTGGATGATGCCGCGGTGATAGGAGACGTAGAACTTCGTCTTCGGCTGCACCATGTAGCCGACGTTGCCGCCGAAGTCCTCCTGGTAGCGGTTCAAGCCGGCGCCGAGCGTCGGGTCGAGGTACTTGTCGGTCTCGTGATCGGCGTCGACGCCCCACGCCAGACGGCCGTTCTTGGGCGTGTAGTCGGCCTCGGCGTAGACGCGGTTGTTCCAGCGGCGCTCGCGCTGGATCAGCTCCGAGAAGGCCTGGTCCGTCGTGTTGATGTACTGGTCGCCGGCCTTGTACGTCATGCCCTGCGCGCCCTCGCGGACGAAGTCCGCGTGCGCGGCCTGGTTGATCGTGTCGTTGACCGACGGCTGTTCCGTGTAATGGTCGTGCTCGAAGTCGTAGCCCAGGCTCAGGTTGTTGACGTGCTGCCAGGGCAGGTTCGTCTCCAGGCCGAGGTCGTTCTTGGTGATCCACGAGCTCTTGACGCCGCCGCCGACCTGGCCGCCGGGCTGATCGTGCGGGACGAGGAAGATGTTCGAGTCGTACATCTCCGAGAGCTTGTAGTAGGGATGGAGCGCGAGCTGGCCGTAGTGCATGTTCGGCTGCTTGTATTGAGTCAGCCAATCCCAGTCGGTCAGGTTGGCGCGGACGGGAGCGGCGAGCAGGCAGAGGGCGGCGACGGCGGTCAGCTTTCGCATGGTTTCCTTTTCTCGGCTTTAGGCTGTGAAGACCTTATTTAATTCGGATGCGTCGGAAAAGCGAAGCCCAGCCCCCCGAGGGGGCTGGGCTTCGTTCGGCGTTCGTCTCTACCGGCTCACAGCGGGCGCTGTTGAGTCGTCGGACCCGCGGGCGAGAGCGGCCCGCCGCCGGGCGGAAGCTGCGAGCCGGGGTTCGGGCTGTTCAGGCCGCCGATGCCGTTGTGGTCGCCGCCGCGGGGAGGAGGAGGCGTCTGATCCTCGGTGTTGCCGTGCGGCGCGCCGTTCTGATGGGTGCCGGGGATCGCGTTGCCCGCGACGGAGTCGCGCAGCTGGTCGTCGCCGGTGTTCGAGAGGTGGAGCGAGGCGTCCGTCGGGCGGTTGTTCCCGACCGAGTTGCCCGCGACGGCGTCGCGGATCTCGTCCGCGGGCGGCATCGCCAGAGTGGGGTTCTGAACGGGCTTGTACATCTTGTACGCGCCGATCAGGCAAAGAACGATGATGATGACGGCATTCCGGACTTTATTCTGCATCCTGCCTCCAGCCTGACCGGTGAATGACAACAGTGACAGGCTATTGAAAATAATATCACAGACCGCGATTTGATAAAAGGGTCTTAAGGCCTAGACGCGTCTTCCCTCAAGTCCGGATCCAGCCCGAACAAGCGTCCCCGAGCCGGCGATATTCGCCGGGGTTGTCCAAGGCTTCCTGCTGCGCCGCGATGCTCTTCAGGAAGTCCTCGTAGATCGGCCTCACGACCGCGTCGACCATCTTCTTCAGGCGGGAGTAAGCTTCCTCCGGGGAGGACGCGTTGATGGGGGTCAGCGGCCCCGGAAGGTTCTTCGCGCGAGTCAGCGCGGCGCGCATGCGCTCGGCCGCTTTCAGAAGCTCGGCGCGGTGCAGGCGCTCGTGCTGCATCTCATGCTTCAAGAGCTGCTTGGCCTCGCAGCTCGAGGGCCGGTACTCCTTGGGGATGTAGATGCGGATGTCGGCCGGCGTGAGGTCGACGACCACGCTGCCCAGCCACGCGCAGGCGTGGCCGCCCGGCTTCCAGCAGGTCGCCTCGCTGCGCACGGTGTAGTCCAGCTTGTAGTCGGCGATGGACATGCCGTGAGCGATGCTCCGCGGCGGGGGCTGGGCCGGGCGCAGCCGGTTGATCTCCTTGATGCCCAGACGCCGCTCGACGAGCGTCGGATACGAGGACACGACGACGTCGAACGCGGTGCGCGGCTGGAGCGCGGCCGACTCGAGGCAGGCCTCGACGCTCCCCGGCGGCGCGGACGCGGCGGCGGAAGCGGACAAGAGCGCCGCGAGGAGCGCGGCGGCTGAAACGCGGCGCGGCATGGGAGCTATTTGACGACCTGGATATCGCCGAACGAGGGCTGGGGCGTGAGAGCCTTCATGAGCGAGGTGACGCCGTCCTTTATATAGATCGAGGACACGAGCACGACGCTCGACAGCAGGATGCCCACGGCGAGGTTGCCCTTTTGCAGCTCCTTGCCCGCGTGCATGCGGCGCGACAGCCGCCCGAACAGGCGCAGGGTCAGCGAGATCGAGACGACCGCCAGGCCCATCGAGATCGCCAGGTGCGCCGCCATGCGCCCGAGCAGCCCCGCGAGGCTCGCGTTGGCCTCCGTCGGCGCGAGGATGTGCATGCGGATCATCTGGAACGAGGAGTCCGTTCCCGCCATGAGGATCTGCGAGGCGCTGTAGACGATGGTGCCCACGAGCAGGCCGACCGCGACGTTGCCTTTCGTGATCTCCTCCTCCATGTCGAAGTCGGGATTGGCGCGGATGAACGTCCGGTAGGTCCAGTAGATCACGACCCCGGACATCACGACCATGAGCAGGAAGTGGAAGAAGCTGACGGCGAAGCGGGCTGCGGGCATTGGGTCTCCTTTAAAAGAACGGGTCGATCTTGTAGCCGTCCCGTCCGCCGAGCAGGGCGGACGTCTCCTCGCCGACGCGGCCGGGCGGCAGCCACGCGGGTCCGGCGGGCTCGAGCAGCGTGTACTGAAGGCCTCGGTACTCGATGAACGCGTCGCCCTTGTCGGGCACCTGGACGACTCCCATCAGATAGTGGCCGGGCACCGAGACGCCGACCGTCTTCATCTGCGGCCAATTGGAGAGGATGGAGGCGAGCACGCCCGTCTTGGTGTCGCAGTCGCCCCAGCCGAGCGCGACGGACGTGAGGGGCGGGAGGAGCCCGCCGGTGTGCTTGCCGCTCGGATCGACGGCGTCCGGCTCCTTGTAGAACATGGCCGTCTGCACGAAGGAGAGGACCGCGCCCACGACGTCGAGCGCGGCGTACTTGCGCTTCTCGGCGATCGCGCCGAACTCCTGAGCCAGCGGCTTGATCAGCGGTCCGTTCTTGCGCACGAGAGCGGGCATGTCCACCTCGACGACGCCGCCCGGCTCGAGCGCGAAACCCCGCCCCGAGAGATATTCCTTCTGCTTCGCCTTGTACTGCTTCTCGACGTCCGCGATGGCGGCGTCGAGCTGGGACTGGGATTGATGCTTGGCCACGGCCGCCTTGAGCGCGTCCTGGCGGGCGCGGTTGCGCCAGGCCTTCACGGCGTCCAGCCCCCCCTCCGTGTAGCCCCAGGCGTCGTTATAGTCGGCGAAGTCCTTCTCGGGGATCGAGAAGTCGACCTCGAGCTTATCGCCGCCGAAATTCTGGAAGCCGTACTGCGCGGTGCGCGCGCCCTTGGCGGAGCCGATCTTCTGCGTGGTGCGCGGGCCGTCGCCGCCGCCTTGGATGCCGTGGATGGTCCGCTGGCCGGCCAGCCTCTGGCCCGCGACGGGAAGGACCGCCATGCGCTCCTCGACGGGGATCCCGAGGAGGACGGACGCGGCGGCGCCCGCCAGGATCAGCGCGTACCACGCGCGCGAGGGTGAGCGCCAGGCCATCAGTCATTATAGTAATCGCAGCTGGCCGTTCGCGAGCGGCCGGCGGAAATGCTCGCCGCTCATCGCATGAGCGAAGCGGTCGCGGTTGAGGCCGACGCGCCGGCAGGTCAGCGCGAAAAGCTGGGCGAGATGGTCGGCGAAGACGCCGGAGCCGCGCATGCGCGAGCCGAAGCGCGGGTCGTTCAGCGCGCCGCCGCGCAGGGAGCGGATCTGATTGAGGACCTTCTCCTTGCGGTCGGGATAATGGCGCCCGAGCCAGTCCTCGAACAACGAGCCGAGCTGATGGGGCAGGCGCAGCGGGACGTAGCCCGCCGAGATCGCTCCGGCGCCCGCGGCCGCCTCGAGCAGGGCGGGGAGCTCGTGGTCGTTGAGGCCGAGGATCAGCGGGGCGGTCATCACGCCGACGTGGACGCCGGCCTTCGCGAGCGCGCCGATCGCCTCCAGCCGCTTGCCCGGCGTCGAAGCGCGCGGCTCCATCAGGCGCGCGAGCTCGGGGTCGAGCGTGGTCAGCGAGACGAACACGCGCGCGAGCTTGAGCTTGGCGAGCTCCTGGAGCACGTCGGCGTCGCGCGTCACGAGATGGTTCTTCGTCACCAAGCCGCACGGATGGCGAGCGTCGGCTAATACCTGTAAGCAGCGCCGCGTGATCTCCAGTTTCCGTTCGATAGGCTGATACACGTCGGTGACGCCGCCGAGGGCGATGGTCTCGGGCTCCCATGAAGGTTTGGCCAATTCGGCCCGAAGCAATTCGGGGGCGTCTTCCTTGACGAATATCATCGACTCGAAGTCGACGCCGGAGGACAGGCCGAGATATTCGTGGTAGGGGCGCGCGTAACAATAGATACAACCGTGCTCGCAGCCGCGGTACGGGTTCAGGCTCCAGTTGAACGGGATGTCGGGGCTGTCGTTCTTGACGAGAATCGATTTGGACGCGTCACGGTAGAAGCGCGTCTTCGGCGCGGGCCTCTCCGCCGGGTCCGCGGACTCCTCCCACTCGCAGGCGAGCGCGTCGAAGCGGTTCGTCGGGTTGAGGCCGGTTCCCCGGCCGCGCGGAGCGTCCATCCCAACAGGGTAATCGAACTTATGTTCGATGTCAAGCGCCCGCCCGGTTATTTCGCGACGGACAGCTTCGCGGTCAGTCCGCCGACGGAGCTGGTGCCGACGGTGATCTCGTAGTCGCCCGGCTCGACGGAGTACTTCATGTCGAGGCCGTAGAAGCCGAGCTTCTTCGGCCCGAGGTTGAAGTCGAGACGGCGCTTCTCGCCCGGCTTGAGCGTGACGCGCAGGAAGCCCTTGAGCTCGGCGACCGGCCGGGTGACGCTCGCGGCGCGCCGGCGGATGTACACCTGGACGACCTCGTCGCCCGCGCGCTTGCCCGTGTTCTCGACGAAGACGGTGACGTCCGCCTTCTGGTCGGGCTGGATCTTCGCGGGATAGACCGCGAGATTGCTCAGGCGCGTCTCCGTGTAGCTCAGGCCCCAGCCGAACGGGAACAGGGGCGTCGCCGGCGCGTCGAGATACTTGGAGGTGTAGTGGTCGTCGTCCTCCGGCGGACGCCCGGTGTTCTTGTGGTCGTAGTACAGCGGCACCTGGCCGAGCGTGCGCGGAAAAGTCATCGGCAGCTTGCCGCCCGGGCTCGCGTCCCCGAACAAGACGTCGGCGATCGCGCGGCCGGCCTCGGTGCCGGGCTGCCACGCCTCGAGGATCGCGGGGGCCTTCTCGGCCAGCGCGGGGATCGTCAGCGGGCGGCCGTTGAGCAGGACGACCGCGGTCGGCTTGCCCGCGGCGAGGACGGCCTTGGCGAGCTCGAGCTGACGGCCCGGAAGATCGATGTGCGCGCGCGAAGAGGCCTCCCCCGTCATGTCCCCGGCCTCGCCGAGAGCGAGCACGACGGCGTCGGCGCGCGAGGCCGCGTCGACGGCGTCGGCGATGCCGGCGCCGGAGTCGCCCGTGATGGAACAGCCGCTCGAGTACGTGATCTCCGCGTCCGGCACGGCGGCGCGAAGGCCGGCGAGCACGGTCACGGCCTCCGTCGAGCGGCCGTCGCCGGCCCAGGAGCCGATCGCGGCCAGGCCGTCGTCGGCGACGGGGCCGATCACGGCCAGCTTCTTCAAATCCTTGGGGAAGGGCAGGACGCCGCCGTCGTTCTTGAGCAGGACCATCGAGCGCTCCGCCGCCGCGAGGGCGGCGAGGCGCGCCGCCTCGTCCGGCGCCGCGGACGCCTTGGTCTCGTCGGCGTACGGACGCTCGAAAAGCCCCAGCGCCATCTTGACGCGCAGGATCCGGCGCACGGCCTCGTCGACCGCCGAGACGGGGACCTTGCCGCCCTCGATCAGCTTGGGCAGGTTCGCGGCGTAGAGGCGGCTGTCCATCTCCATATCCACGCCCGCCGTCAGCGCCTTGCGCGCGGCCTCCGCTCCGTCGGCGGCGATCCCGTGAGGGATCAGCTGGGAGACGGCGTCCCAGTCGCTGACGACGAGGCCGGCGAAGCCCCACTCGCCGCGCAGGACGTCGGTCAGCGTGAAGCGGTTCGCCGAGGACGGCACGCCGTCGAGGTCGTTGAACGCGCTCATGAACGTCAGCGCGCCGGCGTCGACGGCGGCCTTGAACGGCGGGAAGTATATCTCGCGCAAGGTGCGCTCGGAGATCTCGGTCGTCGAGTAATCGCGGCCGGCCTCCGCGGCGCCGTAGCCCACCCAGTGCTTGGCGCAGGCGGCGAGGCTGCCGGGCGCGCTCGGATCCGCGCCCTGGTAGCCGCGCACGTAGGCGCGCGCCATCGCCGCGCCGAGGAACGGATCCTCGCCGGCGCCCTCCGCGACGCGGCCCCAGCGCGGATCGCGCGCGATGTCGAGCATCGGCGAGAAGGTCCAGCGCAGTCCGTCGAGCGCGGCCTCCTGGGCGGCGAAGCGCGACGCCTTCTCGACGACGTCCGGATCCCAGCTCGAGGCCATCGCGAGCGGGATCGGGAACACGGTGCGGTAGCCGTGGATGACGTCGAAGCCGAACAGGAGCGGGATCTTGAGACGCGATCTCTCCATCGCCGCTCGCTGGATGGCGTTGACGTTCTTGCCGCCCCGCACGTTCAAGGTCGAGCCGAGCCGCCCCTTGGCCGCGAGGTCGACGAGCTCGGGCGAGCCCTCGACGGGGCCGCCCAGCTGCTGCAGCTGGCCGAGCTTCTCCTCGAGCGTCATCGAGTCAAGGAGCTTTTGGATGCGCGCCTCGACTCCGGCGTTCAGCGCGGCGGACGCGGGGACGGCGCAGAGCAGCAAGGCGAGCATCAGTCTCACGGGCGGTTCTCCTCGAAGCCGACGTTCTTCATCGCGCGGCCGATCTCGGGGTTCTTCATGAACCAGCTCCAGACCTTCCCGCCGCGCAGGTTCTCGGCGCTGAGCAAGGTGATGCCCTGGTCGATGCCGATCACGTCCTGATCCGTCCAGCCCGTCGCGGGATTGAACGCGTCGACGAAGCCGTAGCGGCCGTAGACCTTCCGGCCGTAGCGCTCCTTCATGGCGCGCAGGGCGGCGATGGACTCCTCGGGCGTGAACATCAGCGAGCCGCCGGCGGCGCAGGGGACGACGGTGCCGTCGATGCGCGGGTCGCGAGGAGGAGCCCCCCACGCGATATAGCCATGAGCGCTGTCGGAAGCCGTGAGTCCCCAGACGTCCTGGGAATAGGTTGGGAACTCTTTGGACAGATCCATAAAGAACGAGCGCTGAGCCAACGTCGCTTTGACCGAGTTCTCGAAGTAATCGATCTTGTGCGAATCATGTTTGCCGCGGAAGTCGACGTACGCTTGGGAATATTGGTGGATGAAAAGCGGTTTATCCCCCGCGACGTAAGTGAAGCTCGAGTACGTGACGTAGTCGCGTCTCCAGCGATCCCATTCTTCGGGCGATATGGGATGAGTCGGCGAGCCGATGGCGAGCAGGTCGAGCATCATGTGCTCGCTGTAGGAGTCCCAGCGCGCGGGGATGAAGCCGCGCTCCGGCGTCCAGCCCATCGAGAGCAGGGGCGGCTCGCCCTGCATCATCCACGGGAAGTCGACGCGCTCGTACAGCGCGGCCGCCAGCGACGAGATCTCGGGATCGTCGGAAAAGCACTGCTTGGCGGTGAGCGCGCCCGTCAGCAGCAGCGCGGTGTCGATGGACGAGACCTCGCTGTTCCAGACGCGGGCCCCGGTGCGGGAATCGATGAAGTGATAGAAGAAGCCGTGCTCCTGCGGCGCCGAGTCCTTCAGGAAGCGGAGCGTGAGCCTGGCGCGCTCGCGCGCCTCCTTCGGCGCGATCCACCCGCGGTCGGCCGCGGCGCACAGGGCGCTGAGGCCGAAGCCCGTCGAGGCGGCGCTGGCGACGTGAGACGTGCCCGTCATGCGCGGAGCCTTGCCGTCGGCCCCGGCACGGTCGGCGACGAGGCCGGTCTTCGCGTCGGCCTGCTCCCAAAAGAACCGGAAGCTCCGACGAGACAAGTCCTCGATGAACGCGTCGTCGCTCTTCGAGAGCGGCTTGGCCGGCGGAGCCGGGGGCGCGGGCGGAGCGGACACTCGATCCGCCGATCCCGAGGATTTTCCGCCGTCGAACCGCGCCGACGCCGCGGACGCGGCCTGCTCGTTGGTGGCGGCGAGCGCGAGCGGCGCGCCGATCAGGAGTAGGGCCAGAAGACGGGACATGCGCCCAATCCTATCACAGTCCGAGGAACTTACTCCGGAGTAAGTTGGCGCTCGCTCCGAAGCGAGTCCGGACTATCCCCGGGGATAGTCCGGCGCAGTCAGGCGCTCAGGCGCTGAACTTCCTCTTCCTTGGCCTGCACGGCGGCCTGGACGCGCTCCATGTCCTCGCCGACCTTGGTCACGCGCTCGAAGTCCTCGTACAGCTTGGGATCGGACATGTCGTGCGCGAGCTTCTCCAGTTCCGCGTGCAGGCGCTCGAGCTCGGCCTTGGCCTTCTCCAGCGACTTGGCGCGACGGCGCGCCTCCTTGCCGGCCTCGTACAGGTTCTCGGCCTCGGCCGCGGCCTTCTGCTCCGCCGTCGGCGCCGGCTTGTTCCTCGCCTCCTCGGCGTCGAGCTGGGCCTGCCGGTGCTGGAAGTACTCGAAGTTTCCGGGAAACACGGTGATCTTGCCTTGGACGACGTGCACGACGTGGTCGGCGACGCCGTTCAGGAAGTAGACGTCGTGGCTGATGGCGCAGATCGTGCCGTCGAACTTCTTGAGAGCTCCGACCAAGGCCTCGACGCTGGTCAGGTCGAGGTGGGTCGTGGGCTCGTCGAGGAGCAGCACGTTCGGCGGATCCAGGAGCAGCTTGGCCAATTGCAGACGGCTCTTCTCTCCGCCCGAGAGCACGTCCACCTTCTTGTGCACCATGTCGCCGGGGAACAGGAACGTGCCGAGGACGGTGCGCGTGAAGAGATCGCCGTTGCTGCGGCCGACGTTCATCGCTTCCTGCAGGACCGTGCGGCCCGGCGTGAGCTGCCCCTCGCGATGCTGGGAGAAGTAGCCGACCTTCACGTTGTGGCCGAGCACGCGCTCGCCGCTGTCGATGGGGATGATGTCGCCCAAAACCTTGAGCAAAGTGGACTTGCCGGCGCCGTTGGGGCCGACGAACGCCATCTTCTGCCCGCGCTCGAGCTCGAAGTTCAGGCCTTCGTAAA
>DATNGC010000061.1:0-30982 GCA_035606075.1 Elusimicrobiota bacterium | reverse complement strand
CGCACCGCGGCGAGAAGAGGAGCGGCCTCCGGACTCGGGAGAAAGCATTCCTGCAAGTCCAGGATGTGGTACCACCGGCCTTTCGGCTTCATGCCCAGCTTCAGCCACTGCCCCGCGACGGGCGGGAACACGTCGCCGAAGCTGAACTCCATCTTGTTGCGGTAGTTCCAGATCTGCGGCGCGCCGACGATGGAGAGCTCCGGCAGCCCCGGCATGCCCTTCAGCGCGGCCGCGACCTTTTCCTTTTTATAGGAGAGCTGCGCCTCGTAGGCGCGGTCTTGGAGGGAGCAGCCGCCGCACGTCCCGAAGTGGCGGCAGCGCGCGGCGGTCGCTTCAGTTGTTGAACTTGAAGTGGCAGACATCGCCGTCTTTGACCGTGTACTCTTTGCCTTCGGAGCGGATCAGCCCTTTCTCGCGCAGAGCGGACTCGGAGAGCCACTTGTCGATGTCGGCGTAGCCGAAGATGTCGGCCTTGATGAAGCCCTTCTCGAAGTCGGAGTGGATGACCCCCGCGGCCTGCGGCGCCTTGGCGCCGATCGGGATCGTCCAGGCGCGGACCTCCTCGACGCCGACGGTGAAGTAGGAGCACAGCCCCAGCGTCTTATAGGCCGCGACGATGACCTTCTCCAGGCCGCTCGTCTCCATGCCCAGGTCCTTCATGAACATCGCGCGGTCGTCGCCGGAGAGCTGGGCGATCTCGCTCTCGAGCTTGCCGCAGATCACGACGGACTCCGATCCCCGCGCCTTCGTGAACGCCTGGAACTCGGCGATGACGGCCGGATCCGGCGTCTCGTCGGTGTTGCCGACGTACAGCACGGGCTTGGAGGTGAGCAGGGCGAAGTCGCGCAGAGCCCGCGGGTCCAGGCCGAGCGCGCGCGCCGGCTTGCCGGCCTCGAGGCCGCTCTTGAGCGCGTCGAGCACGACCATGGCCTCCTTGGCGGCCTTGTCGCCGGACTTGGCCTTGCCCGAGACCTTGTCGTACTGCTTGGTCAGGCTGTCGAGGTCGGCGAGCATCAGCTCGGTCTCGATCACGTCGATGTCGCGCTTGAAGTCGACGCCGCCCATCGTGTGGACCACGTCGGGGTCCTTGAAGAGGCGCACCATGTGCAGGATCGCGTCCACCTCGCGGATGTTGGCCAGGAACTTGTTGCCCAGGCCCTCGCCCTGCGCGGCGCCCTTGACCAGGCCCGCGATGTCGACGAAGCGGCACGAGGTCGGGACGGTCTTCTTGGGCTTGACGAGCTCGGTGAGCCGGCCCAGGCGAGAGTCGGGGACCGCGACGACGCCGACGTTCGGCTCGATGGTCGTGAAAGGGTAGTTGGACGCCGCCGCGTTGCCGCTGGTCAGGGCGTTGAAGATGGTGGATTTCCCCACGTTGGGAAGGCCGACGATTCCGATTTCCATGAGAGGCCATCGTATCATTTCGAGGCGCGAGGCGGCCGTGGGTCGAAGGACCCTGTTTTCGACGGGACCTCTGCCCCTCGTCGACGGGACCATCGGCCCCGGGCCTCCTCCGGGGGCGTTTCGTAGGATTGCGCTCATGATGAAGAACAACACGCCGAGATACACGCCGCTTTTCGTCGCCCTCTCCGTCGTCCTGACCTGCGTCCCGCAGGCCGCCTTCGCGCAGGTCCTCGCGCGTCCCGTCGCCGCCCCGGTCGTCGTGGCCGGAGCCGCCGCCGCCCCCGCCGCGCTCGCCCCCGCGACGACGCTCGCCCCTTCGCTGTCGCTGACCGGCGCCACTTCGCTCGGCGCCGCGCCGACGGTCCTCGCGGCCCCGTCGATCTCGGCCGCGCCCGCGCCGCTTCCCGCCTCCGCTCTCGCCGCGCCGCCTCTGGCCGCCGTCGCGGCCCCCGCGGCCGCGTCGCTGCCCGCGAACGCCGCGCCTGAGAGCGTCTCGATCCCGACTCCCGGCGCCGCCGCCACCGGCGTGGCCGCCGAGGCCGCCGCCTACGTGGGCGACGAAAAGGCCGCCGTCCCCGCCTCCGCCGCCGCTCCCGCTCCCGCCGTCCGCAAAGGCTTGGCCGGCCGCCTCGCCGACGTCGTCATGGGCCGCTCCTCCTTCTCCGCGCTGTTCGACTCGTCGCGCTCCCGCGGCGAGGTCTCCGCGCCGGTGTTCGGGCGCATGGGCCTGCAGCCGCAGAAGCCGGTCCTCCTGCCCAACGGCACCCGCACCGACGAGCATCCGACCATCCCCTCGCCCGACCGCGAGACGACCGTCACCCTGCAGACGTACGACCTTCCCGGCGCCCGCGACATCGGCGGCGTGCTCGAGACGAACCGCAAGGTCCTCAACGCCGACCCGAACGACGTGGCCGCGGTCGTCGCCGCGCTCAAGGGCATGGTCGACGCCGACCGCGCGCGCTACGGCGTGACGAGCGCCGAGCTGCGCCTGATCGGCGCGCGCAAGTTCACGGGCCGCGGCGAGCAGGCCGACTCCATCTTCGTGCACTTCCGCCAGGTGAAGGACAACATGATCGTCAACGGCGCGAACCTCTCCTTCACGCTCAAGGTCATCGACGGCAAGCCCATGGTCGTCGCGCAGACCGGCTCGGTGTTCCCGCAGCTCGACGTGAATCTCGAGTCGACGCTGACCGACGACCAGATCATGGGCAAGATCGCCGAGCGCGTCGGCATGCCCGTCAGCGACGTGTCCGCCGCCTTCCAATTCTCCGAGGAGAAGATCATCTACTCCCGCGGCTCCTGGCACCACGTGAAGCTCTACGTCGCCGAGGGCCTGCCCTTCATGATCGCCGTCGACCTCGCCACCGGCCTCGTGTTCGCGTGGGACAACCGCACCGGCGTTCAGGCGCCCGCGTCGGACTCGGCCGCGGGCTCGACCCGCCTGCTCGTCGACCTCAAGCAGAAGGGGCTTTCCATCGAGGAAGCCCACGCCCTGCTCTCGCGGCACGGCGTCGAGCTCGCCGGCTACCGCGCCGAGGACGGCGCGGCCGTCGTGGTTCCCGGCAAAGGCGCGGACATGATCGCGGTCCTCAAGGCGCTCAAGGCCGACCCGCGCGTCGCCGCCGTCCGCAACGCGAGCCGCAAGGGAGCCCCGGGCGTCGGCGGCACGATCGCCGGCAACGCGGTCGATCACGGCCCCATCCTGCCGGCGGCGCAGCTCAAGAAGATCCCGCTGGCTTTCCTGAACCTGACGATCGGCGGCAAGACCTACACGACCGACAAGGACGGCCGCTTCACGGCGGACGGACTGCAGATCGCCCCCGAGGGCCTGACGCTGACGGCGACCCTGTCGGGACCTTTCGTCAACGTGCAGGACAGCACCGGCCAGACGCTCACGATCAACGTGACGCTCAAGCCCGGCGACGGCGAGATCCAGGCGATCTTCGCCCCGGACGCGACGATCAACGACGAGAACGCGATCGCGCAGGTCTCCGCGTTCCAGAAGGTCAACCTCGCCTACAGCTTCCTCAAGGCGCGCAACCTGACCACCGAGCGCATGGACAAGGAGCCCATCACGGTCCGCACGAACGTGGACGACGAGTGCAACGCCTACTACACCCCCGGCAGCCCGAGCCTGAACTTCTTCAAGTCCAGCGCCAACTGCGTCAACTCCGCCTACGACACCGTCGCCGACCACGAGTACGGCCATTACTGGGACGACATGACGGGCGGCATCATGAACGGCGGCCTCTCCGAGGGCTGGGGCGACATCCTCTCGATGTACCTGCTCAACAACCCGGTCATCGGCGAGCACTTCCTCAAGGTCGCCCGCGACGGCAAGGACTACATCCGCCACGGCGAGAACACCTATCAGTACAACGAGTACGACGAGGTCCACGACCAGGGCCAGGCGTGGCAGGGCTTCGGCTGGAAGCTGCGCAAGGCGCTCATGAAGGAGCTCGGCGACGCGGAGGGCGCGGCGCTGGCCGAGGCCATGGTCCTGCCGACGATGTTCGCGAAGGCGGCCACGATCCCGGCCGCGATGGCGCAGGTGCTCGTCAACGCGATGAAGAAGGACGGCACGATCCAGTACGAGTCGCTGATCCGGGCGACGGCCAAGATCCACGGCATCGACCTGCCGCAGAACCCGGGCAAGGGCTTCATCGCCAGCATGGTGGAGCGCTTCACGGCGCCGCTGCGCAAGCTTCGGGGCTTGAGCGCCTCGTTCGACGGCGGGCGCTCGACGGCCTCCGGGACGGCGCTCGGACTCGAGCCGCTCGCGGCCGACGCTCCGACGCCGAACGTCCGCGCCGCGCTGAAGTTCACCGCCGGCGCGCTGCTGCGCCGGCGCGTCGCCAACGAGATCCGGCGCTACATGGACGAGACCGGGCTCAAGTACACGCTCAACGAGTACAAGAGCTGGACGTCCAGCGACTTCCTCCTCGTCATCGAGGGACCCCAGGACAAGGTGCAGGAGCACTCGGACAACATCTCGCGCTGGCTCTCCAGCCTCGAGCGCTCCAACTAGTCGCCGCCGGAAGGAACGAATAAAGGAGGGCGGCCTTCGGGCCGCCCTCCTTCTTTATTGGCACGAATGAGTCACCCGGCGAGCATGTCCCGATCCGGCCGGAAGTCGTACATTCGCCGTCATCGTGGCCGTCAGAGCTTTCGCCCTCCTTCTGACCTTGGCGGCGGTCTTCCCGCTCCGCGCCTCCGCGGGCTCCCTGGACCTCGACGGCGACGGGCAGGTGATGGGGACCAAGGACGACCGCATCCTCTGGCTCTTTCCCAATTACCGCACCGTCGACCAGGAGAAGAGCCAGCCGGTGATCACGCGCCGGGAGAAGCTGTCGATCGCCTTGAACGACTCCTTTGACCCGTACGCCTTCCCCGTCGCCGGGATCTTCGCGGGGATCGCCCAGCTCGAGGATCGTCCCGACGCCTGGGACCGCGGCTTGGACGGCTATCGCAAGCGCTTCCTCGCCGCGTTCGCGGATCAAACCATCAGCAACCTGATGGCCGAGGGGATCTTCCCGATCGCCCTCAAGCAGGACCCGCGCTACCTGCGTCTCGGCCGAGGCGGGTTCTGGCATCGCGCGGGCTACGCGCTCACGCGCATCTTCGTCACGCGGACGGACGCGGGAGAGCGGCAGTTCAACTACTCCGAGCTGGGCGGCAACGCCGTCATGGCGGGGACCTCGATCCTCTATCGTCCGCGGGCCGACCGCACGATCGGCAACGCCTCTCAGACCCTCGGCCTTCAGCTGGCCATGGACAGCGTGGGCAACGTCGGCAAGGAGTTCTGGCCCGACGTGAAGGCCTGGCTCACGGGACGCCCCAGCCCGTGACTTAAGTCGCGCCGCGTGTGACCGTTTCCGGTCTTTTCGGTGACGGAAAGATATGTAATACTCCCCCTCATGACCAAAACCCTCGCCGTCCTGTGCGCCGCGCTGTTCGCCGCCGTCTCCGCTCACGCCGAGGAATGGACCACGATGGGCCCCCGCGCGATGGGCATGGGCGGCGCCGGCGTCGCCCTCTCTCAGGGGCCCCTCGCGTCCTACTGGAACCCCGCGGCGCTCGGCCGCGCCACCGAGAACTCCTACGGCTTCACGGCCCCCGTCGGCGTGCACGCCGCGCTGACCGGGCCCGTGCTGGCCGGCGTGAAAGACCTGCAGAACGCCAAGAACACCTGCTCCGCCAACGTCGCGGATCCGGCTTGTCAGACGCAGATCAACGCCGCCATGAGCGAACTCAGCAATCCGACCAACGGCCTGCGCGTGGACGGCGGCGCCGGCGGGGACTTCAAGGTCGGCAAGATCGCCCTCTTCGTCAACGGCTTCATCGACGCGGGCGCCGTCCCCCGAATCGACAACAACGCCGCCGACAAGACTCCTGCCGCGATCGCCGCGGGAAACAACTCCTCCGCCCTGATCGTCAAGGGCGCGCGCATCCTCGAGTTCGGCGCCGGCTACGGCCACGAGCTCCCGTTCGCGCCGGGCGTCTATGTCGGCGGCGACCTCAAGCTCATGCACGCCCAGGTCGGCTACACGAACTACCCCATCATCGCCAACAACAACAGCGACACGGGCAAGATCTTCAGCAACCTCAAGAACACCGCGGTCAACAGCTCCAACGTCGGCGTGGACGTGGGCGCGCTCTGGGACGTGGACAAAACGCTCGAGAACGCGTGGTGGTCGCCGAAAGTCGGCTTGACCGGCCGCGACCTGAACAACCCCAAGTTTTCCCAGCCCGCCACGGCCGCGGCCGACGGCGTCGGCGGGCGCTACGCGGTGAACCCGCAGGTGCGCATGGGCGCGGCGATCTCGCCGCTGCACTGGTGGAACCTCGCCGCGGACCTGGACTTGACCGACAACATCACGCCCGTCGACGGGGTCAAGAGCCGCCAGCTCGGCGTCGGCACGGAGTTCAACGTCTTCAACCGCAGCTGGATCAACATCCCGCTGCGCTTCGGCGTGGCCCGCAACCTCTCGGCGGCGAGCAACATGATCACGGCCGGCACCGGCATCAACCTGCTGCACCTCATGGTCGACGTCTCCGGCGAGTTCAGCCCGAAGAAGATCGACACGCAGACGCAGGGCGACAGCAAGAGCATCCCCCAGGAGTTCGGCGCGTCGGTCTCGATCAGCCTGCTGTTCGGCGGCTCCGAGGACGAGCGCGGCGCGCATGAGAAGGACCGTCAACCCGTCCGGTCGGACAAGGCGATGGAGCCCGCCAAGCCCTCGGCCGATCTTCCGCCCGCGCAGACGGAGCAGATCAAGCAGAACGCGGACAAGGCCCAGCAGGAGCTCAACAAGGAGCCGGCCCAGCCCGCGCAAGGCAAGTAGCTTAGGCCCGGAGCAGGTTCCAAACGAGAAGCCCTCCCCTCGGAGGGCTTCTCTCTTTCTAGAGGTCCCAGCGCTCGATCAGGACGAAGGCCGTCGCGCCGAACAGCGCGTTGGCCGACCAGGCGGCGGCCCACGCGGGCAAAGTCCCCGCCACGCCCATCGCGCGGCCGACCTCCATGCACCAGAGGTAGGCGAAGGAGATCGCGAGCGCGCCGCAGAAGCTCACCACGCGCGAGGACTTGCGCAGGCGCAGGGCGATCGGGATGCCGAGCGCGCAGATCACGAGGTTGGCGAACGGATAGGCGATCTTGGTCCAGGCGGCGACCAGGTACTCGCGCGGCGACCCGCCGAAGCGGCCCACGCGCTTGGAGTAGGAGAGGACCTGGCGCAGGGTCAGCTCGTCGGGGCTGACCGGCCGAGGGATCAGATCCATCGGCGGCACGTCGAAGGTCGAGGTCAGGTCCTTGAAGCGGCGCTCGGTCACGCCCTGCGCGCCGAAGTCGCGCTCCACGCCGTCGTGGAACACCCAGCGCTTCTGCGCCGCGTCCCACAGCGCGTACTTGGCGTCGATCTGCGAGGTCACGCCCTCGTCGCCCAAAGTCTCGAGAGTCGGGCGGTTCATGCGCCCCTCGAGCGGGATGAACAGCCAGGTCTGCACGAAGCGGCCCTCGCCGGCGTCGAGCGCGATTCCCGGATATTTCGTCCACTCCCACTGGGGATGCACGCGCTCGTGCCACAGACGCTGGGAGCGCGCCCACGCCGCCGGCATGATCGTCTCCTGCGCCGCGAAGGCGAGGGCGGCGATGACGAGCGAGGCCCCGAGCAGCGGCATCCAGAAGCGCTTGGTCTCCAGCCCGCACGCCTGCGTCGCCAGCCACTCGCCGCTCTGCACGAAGCCGCTCATCGCGGTGAGGGTCGCCAGCAACGTCGCCATCGGGATCACCCTCACGGCCCAATAGGGGACTCCGAGCCAGAGGCATTCCAGGATGATCCCGAGCGGCGCCTTCGACTTGACGATGTAGTTCATCTTGTCGAACGTGTCCCCGAGAAAGATCAGGACGGCGAAGAGGCCGAGCCCGAAGACGAACGGCTTCAAGAATCGCCCCACCATGTGGCGCGTGAAGATAGTCACTGCGCCGCCGCCCGCCGCGTCAGCCAAAAGCCGATCAAGAGCCCCGCGACGTCGGCCAGCCACGGGGCGACGGGCGCCAGGACGTCTTGGCGCCGCCCGAGGCTGACGCCGACGACGAGCAAGCCGTAGAAGGCGAACATCACGCCCAGGCTCGCCAGGAAGTCCGCGCCTCGAGCGCGGCGCTTGAGGCCCAGGCCGAGGGGCGCCGCGACCCAGAAGAACACGAACGGCGACAGCGCGCCGGCCGAGCGCGAGGCCGTCTCGACGATGTACTCGAGGCGGCGGTCGTGAGTGATCGACGGGTCCTTCTCCTTCTCGCGCAGCTGCGGCGTCGTCATCTCCTGGATGTCCGGCTCGCGCTTCTCGGGGGGGCCCGACAGGGGCACGTAGACGCTGTAGCGCTCGAACTTGCCGGACGTGTAGCGCTCGGGATCCGGGTTGGGCAGCTGGAGCTGGCCGTCCTCGAGCTGCAGCGCGACGCCGCGGCCCGGCTCGAGGACGACCGTGCCGCGCTCGGCGTTGATGCGCACCGACTCCGTCTCGCTCGGCTTGACCAGATAGACGCCCTCGAGCTTCCCCGTGGCCGGGTCCGCGTTGCGCGCGTACAGCCGCCACTGTCCCAGCGGCGTGAACGCGCCGGGCCGCAGCTCGATCTTGGCCATCTTCTCGCCGGCCTCGCTCGTGCGCTCGCGGAAGGAGCGGAAGCCCTGCGGCCCCGTCTTGTGGTTGATCACGAGCAGGACCGCCGACAGGATCACGGCGGTCCAGAAAAACGGCTTGGCGATCTCGAAGAACGAGAAGCCCGACGAGCGAAGGGCCATGACCTCGCCCGTGTCGGCGAGCTGGCCGAGCGTCACCATCGCCGCGACGAGGAACGCCATCGGCACCGCCAAGCTCGCGAACGACGGCAAGAGCCGCGCGAAGCAGGAGAGGATCCAGAAGAACGGCAGTCCCTTCATCACCGCCAGCGTGAACAGGCGCAGGAACTGGTTCATCAGCAGGATGCTGAGGAACAAGGCGAGACCCGCCCCGAACGTCGGGAGGAACTGCCGAAGGATGTAGCGCGGCAGGATGGGCATGAAAGCCGATTCTACCAATTCGAAATTGGGGTCAGGCCTTCACTCTTTCAACTTGTTTCCTCTCTCGAACCCCGAAATAGTTGAAAAAGTGAAGGCCTGACCCCAGATCACGATTTACTAGAATCCGCCCATGGATACCCAGAAAGCCGTTTCCTATGCCGAATCCCACTATGACGAGTTTCTCGAGGACCTGAAGGTCCTCGCGCGCATCCCGAGCGTGAGCTTCCCGGGCTTCGACCCGAAGGAAGTCGTCCGCTCCGCCGAGGCCGTGGCCGCGCTGTGCCGCGCGCGCGGCCTGGAGAACGTCGAGATCCTGACCTTGCCCGGCGCCCACCCTTACGTCTACGCCGACTACCTGCATGCTCCCGGCAAGCCGACCCTCCTTCTCTACGCGCACCACGACGTCCAGCCCGCCGGACGCGCCGAGCTCTGGAAGTCTCCGCCGTTCGAGCCGACCGAGCGCGACGGCCGCCTCTACGGCCGCGGCTGCGCCGACGACAAGGCCGGCGCTGTGGCGCACACGAGCGCGATCGCGGCCTGGCTCAAGACGCACGGCTCGCTGCCCGTCAACGTGAAGCTCATCATCGAGGGCGAGGAGGAGTGCGGCTCCGACAACCTGGAGCCGTTCCTCGAGAAGTACGCGGCGAAGGTCATGGCCGACGCCATCGTGCTGACCGACACCGGCAACTTCGACCACGACACGCCGTCGATCACGGTCGCCCTGCGCGGCCTCATCGCCGTGGACGTGACGGTGCGCTCGATGGACCATCCCCTGCACTCGGGCATGTGGGGCGGTTCGATCCCCGATCCGGTTCAGGCTTTGTCGAAGATGATCGCCTCCGTGACCGACGCGAAGGGCCGCATGGCGATTCCCGGCATCTACAAGGACGTGGCCCAGCCGCCGAAAGCCGCCGAGGCGAGCCTCAAGGCGCTCAAGTACCCGGAGAAGACCTTCCGCGAGCAGTCGGGCTTGTTCAAGTCTACGCGCCTTCTCACGTCGGCCAAGGATCTCCTGCGAGCCAACTGGTACTGGCCCACGTTCTCAGTCAACGCGATCCAGGCCTCCTCGCGCAAGGACTGCGCGAACATCATCAACGAGTCGGCGTGGTGCCACATGGGCATCCGTCTCGTGCCCGGCATGAACGCCCAGAAGTCGCTCGACGCGCTCAAGAAGCACCTGCTCAAGAACGCGCCCTGGGGCGTCAAGGTGGAGTTCTCCGGCGAGTCGGCGAGCCCGGCGTGGACGACGAACACCGACGCGCCGGCCTTCGCGGCGGCCCGGCGCGCGCTCGAGAAGGGCTACGGCCGCAAGTCCGTGGACATGGGCTGCGGCGGCTCGATCCCGTTCGTGGGGCCGTTCGCGAAGGCGCTCAAGGGCGCGCCGGCGCTCATGATCGGCGTCGAGGACCCTCTCTCCAACCCGCACTCCGAGAACGAGAGCCTGCACCTCGGCATGTTCCAGAAGGCCATCGCCTCGGCGGTCCATCTGTACGCCGAGATCGCGGCCCTGCCCAAGGTCAAGTAAGGCCGGCTCATCATGGCCCGCGTCGATCCCCACTCGTACTTCGACGACGCCCAGCCGCGCTCGACTCGCTGGCGACTGCGCTTGCGCGCAGACTTTATAAGCAAGGTCCTCTCCGGCGAGGCCGAGATTCTCTTCGACCGCGCGGGCGGCGCCGTCGACCTCGACACAAAAGGCCTGACGATCAAGAGCGTCTCCGTCCCCTTCGAGCTGGCGCCCGAGGAGCCCATCCTCGGCAGACGATTGCGCGTGGTCCTCCCGGCAGGCGCGTCGTCCGTCGTGATTTCCTACGAGACTTCCCCAACGGCGGCGGGGCTCCAGTGGCTGTCGCCCGAGCAGACGGAAGGGAAGCGCCGCCCGTTCCTGTTCAGCCAGTGCCAGGCGATCCACGCGCGCGGCGTCGTGCCGTGCCAAGACAGCGCCGCGGCCCGGATCACGTACGAGGCCGAGCTCGACGTGCCCGACGGCCTGACCGCCGTGATGAGCGCCGGCCCCGCCGGCGACGCGACCGCGGAAAAGGGCCGCCGCGTCTTCCGCTTCAAGATGCCCCAGCCGATCCCGAGCTACCTGCTCGCGCTCGCCGTCGGCGAGCTCGAGGGCCGCGACCTGTCGCACCGCTCGCGCGTCTGGGCCGAGCCCGCGACGATCGAGAAGGCGGCCTGGGAGTTCGCCGGCGTCGAGTCCATGATCGCCAAGGCCGAGGCGCTGTTCGGGCCGTACGACTGGGACCGCTACGACATGCTGGTCCTGCCGCCGTCGTTCCCGTACGGCGGCATGGAGAACCCGCGCATGACGTTCCTGACGCCGACCTTGCTCGCCGGCGACCGCAGTCTCGTCGACGTGGTCGCGCACGAGCTCGCGCACAGCTGGACCGGCAACCTCGTCACCAACGCGACGGCCGAGCACTTCTGGCTCAACGAGGGCTTCACGGTGTGGGCGGAGCGGCGCATCCTCAAGGCGCTGCACGGCGACGAGGCTGCGGCGCTGGGCTGGGCGATCGGGCAGAGAGAGCTCGAGGAGGCGCTCGAGCGTTTCCAGGACACGCCGGCCCTGACTTGCCTGCGCACGCATCTCGCCGGCGTCGATCCAGACGACGCGTTCAGCAACGTGCCGTATGAGAAGGGCGCTCGTTTCGTCACGGCGCTCGAGCGCGCCGTCGGGACGGCGCCCTTCGACGAGTTCGTGAAGGCCTACATGAAGCGCTTCCGGTTCCAGAGCATCACGACCGAGACCTTCTGCGCCTTCGTCGAGGCGAAGTTCCCGGGCCTGCTCGACAGGGTCGGCGCCGCCGCGTGGCTCGACAAGCCGGGCTTGCCCGCCGGCGCCCCGCGCTTCGTCAGCCCGCGCCTCGAGGAGCTCACGGCGCTCGCCGACGGCTGGCCGGCCGGCCGCCGGCCCGATCCCGCCGCCCTGCGCTCCGCGCCGGCCGCGGAGCTCGTGATCTTCCTCCAGCGACTGCCGCGTGAGCTGAGCGTCGCGGACTGCGCGTGGCTCGACGAGCACCTGAAGCTCACCCAGCGCGGCAACTACGAGATCCTGGCGCAGTGGCTCGCCATCGCCGCGACCAGCGGCTACGCGCCCGCTTTCCCGCGCCTGCGCGAGCTGCTCTCTTCCGTCGGCCGCATGAAGTACGTGCGCCCGCTCTACCAGGCGCTCGGCAAGACGCCCGCGGGCCGCGAGCTCGCGCGCGAGGTTTTCATCTCCGCCGCCCCGGCCTATCACGCGCTCACGCGGCGCGCGGCCGAGGCCGCGATGGCGAAGTACCCGGCGTGAGCCGCGTCCTCGGACCGGAATCTGATCTGCTCTTGATGCGCCCCGTGATCCTCGCCGTCGCCGCTCGACGCCGAGATCGCCGCGGACATCAGTCCGAACAGCCCGGAGCACGAGTCCGAAGAGTCGATCCACGCCATCGCGGCCAAGGTCGGCCTGCGGATGCCGGCGCCCCGCCCGCATCCGCGCCGGAAAGATTTGATCGGAGCCTCCACGATGCCGGTCCGCAATTCCGCGCGCTTCATCCTCGACGCGCTGACGCGGCCCGCCGTCCTGCATCCGCACACCTACGTCGCCGTTTACGCTCCCGGCGGCGGCGGAAGCATGCAATGGTTCTGGGGAGAGCCGCCGCCGTGGTGATCCATCTCCTGCTTGCCGTCCTGCTGTCCTCGCCCGCGTCCGCCTCATCGTCGCGCCCGAAGGATTTCGACTCGTTCTGGATGAAGACGAAGCAAGAGCTCGCCGCGACGCCGCTCGACGCGAGACTGACTCCCGATCCCGAGCACTCCGACGCCGAGGCGACGTGCTTCAAGGCCGATTACGCCAGCCTTCACGGGATCTTGATCCACGCGCGCTACTGCCGCCCGGCGCGCGACGGAAAATTCCCCGCGGCGCTGATCGTGCCGTGGTACTCCAAAGGCGCGATCTCCCCTCCTCTGTCTCTCGCGAAGCGCGGCGTCGCCGCCCTCGAATTCCAAGCGCGCGGCTACGAGGTGGATCAGTCCAGCTATCCCGTCGATAACTCTTGGTATATCCTCAGCGGCATCGAGACGCCGGAGACCTATATCTATCGCGAAATCGTCTCCCACGCTCTCCGCGGCGTCGACTTCCTCTCCGTCCGTCCCGAAGTCGACGCGCGGCGCCTCGCCGTCATGGGCGCCAGCCAGGGCGGCGGCGTGTCCTTGCTCGCCGCGGGGCTCGACCCGAGGATCAAGGCCGTCTCGGCGGATTTCCCGTTCCTAACCGATTGGCCCGAGTCGCTGTCGGCCCCGCATTCGCCCTACGCCGACGTGCGGAAATACCTCGAGGAGCATCCGGAGCGCCGAAACGCCGTGATGAAAACGCTGTCCTACTACGACACCCTCGACGTCGCGGACCGCATCCGCGTTCCCGTCCTCGTCCAGGCCGGGCTCAAGGACTGGACCTGCCCCGCGCCCGGGATCAAGAAGCTGTTCGACGCGCTCGAGAGCCGCCGGAAGCGGCTCGTCGAGCGCCCGAGCGCCGATCACTCGGACGAAGGTGCCGAGCGCTGGAAGACCGCCGAGGACTTCGTCGCCGCGTCTCTCAGCGCCCGCTGAGATAGGCCTTCGCCGCGTCGGCCGCGGCCGGGATCGCGTACGACGAGTTCTGCCAGCCGAACACGTCGTAGTGCTTGCCCGTGACCCACAGCGTCGCGCTGAAGGCGCGCGTCGGCGAAGGCGTCGCGAGGTAGCGCGCCAGGCCCTCGTAGCCGCGCGCGATCTCCGCGTCGAGCGCCTTCTCCTCCTCCGGCGAGGCGTCCCCGGCCCAGACGTTCGGGTGCTTGAGCCCGCCGCGGCCCACGCCGAACTCGCCGATGTGGATGGGCGGGATTTCCGATAAACGAAGGCCCAATAGCTTCTCGAGCACGTCGCGCCGGAAAGCCGCGTCGTGCAGCGCCAGCGCGGCGGCGACCTCGTCGGCCGTCGGCAGGCGGCGCTTGAGCTCCTCGGCCGGGGTCGCGGCGGTCAAGTCCATGTACTGCGACAAGGCCAGCGCGTCCAGCCCCTTGATGTAGCGCGCGAGCGCCTTGCGGCCCTTCGGATCGAGACGCAGGACCACGTCCTCCGGGATCTCGATATGATGCGCGAAGTTGTGCGAGAGCAGGACCTTGCCGTCGAGCCCGAGACGGCGGCGCTCCTCGCGCGCGAACGCGAGCAGGTCGAGCCAGCGCCCGGGCGCCGCGACGACCGAGTCCATCAGCTCGACGCCGAGCTCGAGGCGGACCGGCGGCACCGGCCCCTTCTGGCGGGCGAGCGCGCGCGAGACCTCTTCGAGCGACAGCCGGATCAGCCCGCGGTAGTCCTCCGACATCGGATCGACGTCGAAGAAGCCGCGCCACGGGCAGTCCGCGCGCCAGCTGCGCTGCGGGCCGTTGTACGCGTCGTAGCCCGGGAAATACGCCGGCGGGTCGAGATGCGGCTTGAGCACCACGGTGAAGCCGTCCGCGAGGGCGAGCGCGGCCGCGCCGGCGACCTCGTCCTCGTCGGGGCCGCTCGCGAAGTCGATCCGGTTCAGCCCCGGGTAGGCGTACGTCGGGACCAGCGAGACTTGGCGGAAGCCCAGGCTTTTGAGCTCCTCGACGCGGGCCTGGGCGCCGGCGAAGCCGCCCTTCTCCGCGGGCCAGCTCGCGCCCAGAGGCGGACGCGCGCTCGTCTGAGCCGACGCCGCCGCCGCCAGGAACAGCAGGGCCGTCAAAGCCGGACGTTTCATTGGATGTTGATCAGCTTGATCGGGAACGACATCTCCTTCCCGTCCCGCTTGACCTTGATCGTCACCGTGTCGCCGACCTTGTAGAGGTCGAGCGCGCTGAACAGGTCGTCGAAGTCCTTCACGTCGTGCTTGTCGACGCCGACGATCACGTCGCCGGGAGAGTAGCGCCCGCCGGGCAGGTGCCGGCCGCCGCGCAGGCCCGCCTTCGCCGCCGGCCCGCCGCGCACGACCTGGTCGATGACCACTCCGTCCTCGTCGCCGAGCAGGTAGTACTTCTGCCCCGCCGTGAGCACCGTGATGCCGATCCCGGGGCGGATCACCTTGCCGAACTGGATCAGCTGCGGCACGATGCGCTTGATGAAGGCCACCGGCACCGCGAAGCCCACGCCCGCGCTTGAGCCCGAGCGGCTGTAGATCATCGTGTTCATGCCGATCATGTGGCCCGAGGAGTCCAGCAGCGGCCCGCCCGAGTTGCCCGGGTTGATCGCCGCGTCGGTCTGGATCATGTCGTGGATCGTAACGCCCCCGATGCCCTGGACCACGCGGCCCAGCGCCGAGATGATGCCCTTGGTCAGCGAGTGGTCGAGGCCGAACGGGTTGCCGATCGCCAGCACCTGCTGGCCGACCTGCAGCTTGTCCGAGAAGCCCACGTCGATCGGCTTGAGCTTGTCGCGCCTCTCCGCGATCTGCAGCACCGCGATGTCCTTGTTGGCGTCGGTTCCCACGAGCTTCGCCTGGACCTGCGTCTGGTCGTCGAACGTGACCAGGAACGCGTCGCCGCCCTGCACGACGTGGAAGTTCGTGACGATGTGCCCTTCCTTGTCCCAGACGTAACCGGAGCCGGCGCCCTGCGGGACGGCGAACTCGTCCTGGTACTGGTTCTGCTCGAGTGCCACGTTGGTCACGAACACCACGGACGGCGCGGCCTCGTGGAAGACGTTGATCGTGTTCTGCTCCTCCGGCAGGAGGGCGGACGCGGGCACGGCGAGAAAGGCTGCGAGGAGGGCGGGGATCCAGAGTCGGGTGATCATTTCCGGATTTTATATAATTCCTCGAGTGACCGCCCCCCTTCCGCGCTTCAAGCCGGAGCAGCACGACCAGGATCGCGACCCTCCCCGCTGCCCCGGCTGCGGCGGGCACGCGGCCGCGCTCCTCCCGTCGGCCGAGCCGGCCTTCTCGCTGCTGCGCTGCGCGGACTGCGGGCTCGGGCGCACGTGGCCGCCGGAGAGCTCCGACAAGATCGGCTCCTGGTACCCCGAGCAGTATTACGGCAAGGAGAACGTGCGCTTCAACCCGCTCTTCGAGCGGCTGATCCGCTGGTTCCGCCGGCGCCGCGCGCGCGTCCTGCACAACCGGGTGCCGCGGGGCCCCGTGCTCGACGTGGGCTGCGGCCGCGGCCTGATGCTCTCCTACCTGCGCGAGCTCGGCTACGAGCCGCACGGCGTCGAGTTCTCCGAGACCGCCGCTTGGCACGCGCGGAACGTCCTGAAGATCCCGGTCGCCGTCGAGGACTTCGTCAAGGCGCCGCGCGAGCGCGAGCGCTACAACGCGATCATCTTCTGGCACTCGCTCGAGCACTTCTCCAACCCCGTGGCGGCCGTCGCTCGCGCCTACGAAGCGCTCAAGCCCGGCGGACTCCTCGTCGTCGCCGTGCCCAACTACGACAGCTGGCAGGCGCGCGCGTTCGGGCGCTGGTGGTTCCATCTCGACGTGCCGCGCCACTACTACCACTTCGGCGCGCGCTCGCTGGAGGCGGTGCTGGCGCGCCACCGCTTCCGCGTGGTCCAGCTCGACCACTTCAGCTCCGAGCAGAACCCGTACGGCATCCTGCAAAGCCTCTGCAACGCGCTCGGCTTCCGCTTCAACCTCTTGTATTCTCTTTTGAAGGACAAGACCGCGCGCCGGGACACCTTCTCGAGCCATCCGTTCCAGACGCTGGCCATCGCCCTCCTGCTGCCGCTGCTGCTGCCGCTGTCGATCGCGCTGTTCCTGCTCGAGACCGTCCTGCGCTCCGGCGGCACGATCGAAGTCTACGCCTTCAAGGAATGACCTCGAGCCTCCGCCGCCGCGCTCGCCTGGCCGCGGCCGTCTGCGCGCTCTCCCTCGCCGTCCACGCCAAAGGCCTGCGCGCCCCCTTGCTCGACTATCACTACCACCGCCAGGTGAACACGGCCGCGATCGCGCGCAACTACTGGCGCGAGGACCGGCCCCTGCTGCGCCCGCGCATCGACTGGGCGGGCCCCGAGGACCGGCTCGCCGCGACGGAGCTGCCCGTCGAGATGTGGCTGCACGGCAAGCTCTGGCCGCTGTTCGGCCTTGGCGAAGCATGGGGCCGGGTGCTGTCCGTCGCGGCCTCCGCGCTGACCGCTCTGCTGCTGTTCCTGCTCTTCGAGCGCGAGCTCGGCACCGAGGCCGGCTTCTACGGCGCCGCGCTGTTCACCGTGCTCCCGGTGGAGATCTATTTCGGCCGCACCGTCCAGCCCGAGGCCGCCGCCCTGCTGTTCTTCGTCTGCGCGCTTTACTTCTGGGACCGAGCGCTCCAGCCCGGCCGCTCCTGGTCGGCGTGGCTCGCCGCGACGCTGTCCGCGTTCCTGTCGATCGGCCTCAAGCTCCCGTACGCGCACGTGTTCATCCCGCTGGCGGCGCTGTCTTGGCGTCGATTAGGACGCGCCGCGTGGAAAGACGCGCGCACCTGGGCCGCCGGCCTCGTCGCGACGGGCGGCGTGCTCGCCTGGTACGTCTACGCCTCGCGCGGCGTCTACGTCGTGCCGACGCACGCCAACGAGTTCGCGATCCTGCTCGGCTACCGCGAAATGCCGCATTTCTTCACCTTCCTCGTCCTGTCCCGCTTCCCGGAGCTGATCGCGACCTACGCCGGCCTGGTCTTCTTCTTCCTGGGCGCGCGAGAGATCCTGCTCCGCCGCCGCGACGCGTTCTTCCTCGCCTGGCTGGGCGGCTCCTTCGTGCACCTGCTCGCGCTGGGGAAATACGGCCAGGTCCACGAGTACACCTGCCTGCCGCTCGCCGCCGGCGTCGCGGGCGTCATGGGCGAGGGCTTGAGGATCCTCTTCGAGAAAGCCCGCGCCGCCGCCCCGGAGAAGCGAGCGTGGGCCGCGGCGGGCGTCGCCCTGCTCGTCGCCGCCGTTCCCGTCCACGCGGCGCTGCGCATCGGCCACTGGTACCGTCAGGGCTTCGAGTACGCCGCGCGCGCCGGCGAGGCCGCGGCCGCGGTCAGCCGCCCCGGCGACCTGTTCCTGACCAACAGCATGGCGCCGTCGATGCTTCTCTATTACCTGGATCGCCGCGGCTGGTCCGAGGAGTTCTCCACGTGGCCCGGCGACCCGGACGCGATGATCGAGGGCTACCGCCGCCAAGGCGCGCGCTTCATCGCCTCCGAGAAGAAAGGCGCCTTCGCCGAGCCCGACGGGCTCATGTGGCGCAAGTTCCGGGCGCAAGGCGCGCCGCTCTGGGACGACGGCTCCCTCGTGATCTTCCCGCTGGCGCCCAAGAAAGAGGGGTCAGGCTTTGACTTATTGACTTATTCCCAAAACGGTCGTCAGACAGAATAAGTCAAAAAGTCAAAGCCTGACCCCATGTTATGGCCCTGCCTAGGGGATCGTCAGGCGGCCGGCCTTGATCGTCAGGCCGGGCAGGTCGATGAAGAACGGCGTCTCGGGATTGGGCTCGAGCGACAGGTCGAGCTCCTTGATCGGGCGGAACAGCGCGACGGGCAGAGGAGCTCCGAGGACGGAGGCCGAAAGGACCGCGACCTTGAGACGGCGGCCGGGCTTGTCGAGCTCGAGCGCCGCCTCGGCCGAAACGGGCCGGCCCTGGTACGAGCCCGAGATCTTCACGGTCCCGTCGAGCTTGACGTCGTCGACGTGGAGGCCGGGCACGCGCAGCTCGAGGAACTTCTTGAGGTCGGCCGCCTCGATGGAGAGGCCGCGCACCGCGATCCGGTCCAAGCGCATGAGGCGCAGCTCGCTCAGGTCGACCGCCGTTCCGGCTTCGTACGGGGACACGACGGAGAGGTTCTGGAAGTCCGCGGCGACGCCGGTCACCTTGAGGCCGCGAACGCTGATCTCGCGGGCATCGGCATGGACGTTCCCCCAAGCGGATACGCCGCGGTCCCAAGGACCGAGATCGAAGGTCAGCGCGCTGGCTTGGAGGGAGCCGGCCGTGAAGAAATCCTCGACGATGGTCCTCTTCAGGATCGGGGCGGCGCGCCCGCGCTTCTGGCGGTACAGCACCGCGGAGCTGCCGTCCGGCAGGGGCCAGCGGGCGATCTCCTCGTAGCCTCGGCCGAACCAGCCGTCCGGGTCGGCGATCGTCCGGGCCGCCTTCTCCAGTCCGCCGATGACCTCCGGCGGCCCGAGAAGGCCGGACTTCAGCAGGACGAACTCGGACAGCTCGCACAGCCGCGCGTTGACGCCGCGGATATGCGCGTGGGGCAGGTTCAGGCGGCGCTGCACCCAATGGAAGGTCGGCGGATTGAAATAGGGGGCGTTGGCGACGAGCGTGACGTTCGTGATCGGCCGGCTCGGGTCGCGCTCCGCCTCGATCTTCCGAAGGATCTCGTCGATATGCCAGTTCTCGGCCGCCGGCGGCTTGTTCTCGAGGAAGGTCAGCGGCATGATCGGCATCGGGATCGAGAGCGGGCCCACGGCGCCGAAGAAGAAGTTCAGCATCACGACGAGCTGGACCGCGGCGACGCTCCACGTCACGCCGCGCGGCCAGGTGCCGGCCAGGAACAGCCCGAGCGGGGCGAGGCCGGGCAGGAGGAAGCGCATCTGACGGTTCGGGACCACGGTCCAGAACACGAAGGAGAACACGACCCAGTAGGCGAGGACCCACCCGTATTCCCGCCGCCGTGAGAACTGAGGCGCGAGGATGCTGATATATCCGAGCAGCCACAGCGGCGGGCCGAGCGAGCTGCAGCTGGCCTTGATGTAGGTCGCCCAGGCCCCGTCCTTCCAGAACGGGATCGAGAAGTCGGCCGTCGCCTGGAACAGGCGCGACGGCAGGAGGGCGATGTGCGACCAGTACCAAGGCGCGAACAGGGCCAGCGAAAGGACGGCCGCCGCGAGGACCTGCCAGCGCGCGTGCCGGTCGCCCAGCGCGCGGGCCGCGATGACGTACGCGGGCAGCATGTAGCTGAAATACGTCCACTTGTGCATCATGCCCGCGGCGTAGACGACGCCGAAGGCCAGCGACGGAAGCCAGCCGGTGAAGCCCTCGGACGACAGCAGCGCCCAGTAGCCGGCGGCGACCCACGCCACGACCGCCAGGTCCACCAGCTGGGTCGTCACGAGGTCCTGGATCCCGGGCGCCGAGCAGAAGATCACCGTCGCGGCGAGCGCGCGGGAGTCGGGCAGGAACTTCCAGCTGATGCCGAAAAGGGAGATCGCGAGAAGCGCCATGTAGAACCAGTTCAGCCACAGCGCGGCGTGCGCGGGATCGGGCGAGTCGAACGCGCCGCGCAGGAGCAGATGATAGGCCGGCGGGAACGGCGGCATGCCCGGCTTGGGGGCGAGGAACCACGCGTCGGCCCAGCGGCCGGCGCCGAGCGCCTCGCGGTAGTCGAGGGCGATCTCCAGGTGGGTCGACTGATCCCAAGAGGGCGGCCGCGTGTCCACGCGGACGAAGTGCCTGAGCAGAAGGGCTTGAACGGCCAGGAAGGCGGCGAGGCCCAATACGCTCAGGACCAGGACTTTGCGCGAGGGGCGGGCCGGGGGCGCGAAGACGTTCATTTCGCGGTTCAATCCTAGTATATTTTTGTAGAATCCGGGCCCAATGAAAGCGGCCATTCTCATCGGCGGACAGGGCACGCGGCTGCGGCCGTTCACGCTCGACTCGCCGAAACCTCTGCTGCCGGTCCTGAACCGGCCTTTCCTTGAATATCAGTTCCAGGTCCTGCGCGATCACGGCGTGCGCGAGGCCGTCCTCTGCACGTCCTACCGCGCCGAGGACTTCCGCCGCGCCTTCGGCACCGGCAGGCGCCTGGGCCTCAAGCTCAGCTACGTGCGCGAGACGATCCCGCTCGGCACGGGCGGCGCGCTCAAGAACGCGGAGAAGCACCTGCAGGGCGGCACGGCCTTGATCCTCAACGGCGACGTGCTCAACGCCTTCGACATCCGCGCGTTCCTGCGCTTCCACCGCGCGCGGCGCGCCGAGATCTCGATCGCCCTCTCGCGGGTCAAGGACCCGACGCTGTACGGCCTCGTCCTCACCGACGAGAAAGGCTACGTCCGGCGGTTCTTGGAAAAACCTTCCTGGGACGAGGTCGAGACCAACACGATCAACGCCGGCGCCTACTTGTTCGAGCCGTCCGTGTTCTCGCACCTGCCCGCCGGCAAGACCTACTCGCTGGAGAGAGGCCTCTTCCCGGAGAGGCTGGCGCAGGGCGCCAAGATCGGCGGCTGGGTGGCGCCGGGCTACTGGATCGACATCGGGACGGTGGGCAAGTACCTGCAGGTGCACCTCGACATCCTCGAGGGGCGCACGCCGTTCCGGCCCGGCGCCGGCGCGCGCGCGCTCAAGGGCGTCTCCGGCGCCCGCGTCGCGGCGGGGCCGGGAGCGCGCGTGGCGCCCTTCGCCCGCTTCTCGGGCGCGGTGAGCCTGGGCCGCGGCGTCACGATCGGCCGCGGGGCGTCGCTCGCGGACTGCGTGGTCCTCGACGGAGCGTCCGTCGGCGACGGCGCGCGCCTCGACCGCTGCGTGGTCGGCGCGGGCTCGCGCGTCGGCACGCACGCGATCCTCGGACCCGGCGCGGCGCTCGCGGGAGGGTCGCGCGTCGGCGACTACAGCCAGCTTTGAAGTTCAAGACCACCCGCGTCGACAAGCCCTGGGGCCACGAGCTCATCTTCGCGCTCGCGCCCAAGAAGTACGCGGGCAAGATCCTCGTCATCGAGAAGGGCAAGCGCCTGAGCCTTCAGTACCACCGCCGCAAGCACGAGAGCCTGTACGTGCTCAAGGGCAAGCTGACGCTCCGTTTAGGGAAAAAGACGCACGTGGCGGGGCCGGGCACGGCCTTCGCGGTCCCGACGGGGACCGTCCACCGCTTCGAGTCGCATCACGGGCGCGTCACGCTCGTCGAGGTCTCCACGACCGAGCTCGACGACGTGGTCCGCCTGCAGGACGACTACGGCCGCACCCGGAGAAAATAATGGATCCGATCAAGTTCGGCACCGACGGCTGGCGCGGCGTCATCGCGCGCGACTTCACGTTCGAGAACGTCCGCCGCGTGGCGCAGGCCATCGCGGACTACGTCAAGGAAGACCAGGCCAAGAACGCGCGCAAGAAGACGCCGCTCTCGGGCCCGATCGTGATCGGCTTCGACAAGCGCTTCCAGTCCGACATGTTCGCGCGCGAGATCGCCAAGGTGCTCGAGGCCAACCACCTGAACCCGACCTTGATGGCCGAGAGCCTGCCCACGCCGGCGGTCTCCTTCATGACCTCCAAGCTCGGCGGCGCGGGCGTGATGGTGACGGCCAGCCACAACCCGCCGTCCTACAACGGCGTGAAGATCAAGATCGACGGACGGGCGGCGTTAGAGAACGTCACTCAGGGTGTGGAGAGCTGGATCGACCGCACGGCGCCCACGCGCGCGGCCGAGATCAAGACCAAGTCCTTCCGCGACCAGTACCTCGCCTACCTCAAGAGCCGCGTGGACATGGGCAAGATCAAGTCCAAGCTCAAGAAGCCGGTCGTCGTCGACTACATGCACGGCGCGGCCTCGGGCCTCATGGCCGACCTGCTGCCCTCCAAGCAGCTCATCGAGATCCGCTCCGCGCACGACCCGCTGTTCGGCGGGGTGCACCCGGAGCCGATCGAGCAGTACCTCGGCGCGCTGTCGGAGGCGGTCAAGAAGAACAAGGCGATGATCGGACTGGCGCTCGACGGCGACGCGGACCGCTTCGGCCTCGTCGACGAGAACGGCAAGTACCTGACGCCGTGCCAGGTGTTTCCGATGATCTGCCTCTACCTCATCGAGCACAAGAAGTTCTCGGGCAAGATCGTGCAGTCGGTCTCGCTCGGCTACCTGGTCGAGCGCATCTGCAAGGAGAAGAACATCCCGTTCGAGCAGCTGCCGGTGGGCTTCAAGCACGTGGCCGAGAAGCTCGCCATCGGCGAGGCCGTGATCGCCGGGGAGGAGTCGGGCGGCTACGCCTGGAAGGGCGCGATCGCGGAGCGCGACGGCATGCTGACGGCGGCGCTGTTCCTCGAGATGTGCACGACGACGGGCAAGACACCCTCGGAGCTCTGGAAGGACGTCGAGAAGCGCTACGGCGCGTCCTTCTACAAGCGCATCGACTACCGCATCCACCGGCCGATCGCGGACAAGGCGCTGTGGACGACCAAGCTCATCAAGAAGCTGCCCAAGAAGCTTCTGAATACGCCGATCAAGGACCTGATCCAGACGGACGGCCTCAAGATCGTCCTGGAAGACGGCCACTGGCTGCTGATGCGGCCCTCTGGCACGGAGCCGCTCATGCGCGTGTACGCCGAGAGCGACAAGCCGGAGCGCACGCAGGCCCTGCTCGACGCGGCGAAGAAGTGGGTCGCGCCGAGCCTCGGGGCGCACTAGAGCGGCGGCGACCATGATTCCCAAGAGGGCGATGCTGCTGGCGGCGGGCGCGGGAACGCGCCTGCGTCCTCTGACGTACGAGACGCCCAAGCCGATGGTCCCCGTGGTCAACCGGCCGGTGATCCACCACGTCCTCGACAACCTGCTCAAGCACGGCGTCGAGGAGGTCATGGTCAACCTGCACTCGATGCCCGAGCAGGTGCGCGGCTACTGCGGCGACGGCTCGCGCTGGAGCCTCAAGCTCAGCTACTCGCACGAGCCCAAGCTCATGGGCACGGCCGGCGCGATCAAGAAGGTCGAGGGATTTTTTAAAGACGGGCCGTTCTTCGTGATGTCCGGCGACGGCCTCTCCGACATCGACCTGACGGCCATGTACGCGTTCCACCGCAAGCGCGGCTCGGTCGCCACGATGGCGACCAAGCGCGTCGACGCGCGCTTCGAGTACGGCGTGACGATGACCGACGGCTCCCAGCGCATCAAGGGCTTCCTCGAGAAGCCGTCGTGGGGCGACGTGTTCTCCAACAAGGTCAACACGGGCATCTACCTCTTCGAGCCCGAGGTCCTCAAGCTCATGCCGAAGGGCCGGCCCTACGACTTCGGCCACGAGCTGTGGCCCAAGCTGCTCAAGATGAAGAAGCCCATCTTCGCCTACGAGACCGACTCCTACTGGTGCGACGTCGGCAACCTGCCCGAGTACCGCCGCTGCCAGATCGACGTGCTCGACCGCAAGGCGAAGGTCAACATCCCGGGCGTGGAGCTGCGCAAGGGCGTGTGGGTGCAGGAAGGCACGGTCGTCGACCCCAAGGCGAAGCTGATCCCCCCCGTCGTCATCGGCAAGGGCGGCCGCGTCGCGGGCGGCGCCGTGATCGGCCCTTACTCCGTGATCGGCGACCGCGCCCAGATCGGCGCCGACGCCAAGCTCGAGCGCTGCATCCTCTTCGACAACGTCACCGTCGGCGACGGCGTCAGCCTCAACAACTGCATCATCGGCCCCAACGGACACGTGAAGGAGAACATCTCCGTGTTCGAGGCGGCGGTGCTCAACATCCGGCAGTAGTCGGGCCGCGAGTTATTCACAGGAGTGTCCCCGGCCCCGACAGTCCTGTGAATAAGTTCTAGAAAAGAGAGCGGGGAGCGCTCCGAAGAGCGCCCCCCGCCTTACTTCAACCGCCGGTGCTTAAGCCGGCGGCCCCTGGATCTTAGTACTGGACCTTCGGCCCCTTGCCCTGGTCGATCCACCGGTCGGAGCTGATCTTGCTCTGAGCGCGCCGGAAGCTCCAGACCACGTAGTACTTGCCCGCGCCCTGGTTGGGCACCGGGATGGCGGCCTGCAGCTCGTCCTTCTGCACCACGATGCGCAGGGGATCGCGCTCGCCGCGCTCGGCCACGACCTTGTCGCGGCAGAACCAGCCGTTGCAGTCCTTCTTCACCTGGTAGACGATGTCCAGCGGCTCGCCCTCGTAGAAGGCGGAGCGCCGGTCGAGGATGCTGAGCTGGAGCGTGCCGCCCGCCTTCTCGAGGCGCGCGATCACCTTGTCGGACTCCGGCTGACGCCGGATCCGGTCGCCCGCGACGAACTCGATGGAGGCGCGGCCCGTCTGCTGGTTGAGGATGGGGCCGTTCACGGAGTAGCGGAACGCGCCGTTGGACGCGTCATAGCCCACGCGGTAGCCGTCGAACGTCACGTACACCGTCTCCTTCTCCCACGGCAGCAGCTTCTGGCCGCGGTCGTAGAAGCGCACGTCGATGGTCGCGGCCGCCGAGCGGTGATCCCAGCGGTCCACGAAGCGCCCGTACTGCACGCGCCAGTCGAGGCAGCGGCTGGAGTCGTTCGGGTCGCAGTCGGTACCGACGTAGCGCCAGTACACGCGGTACACCGGCCGGCTCGACTTGCTGTCGAGCTGAGCCGTGTAGGCCGCGCCCTGCGAGCCGACCTCGGAACCGCCGCGCTCCACGCGCGCCCGGTCCGTGCCGTAGTCGGACCAGTCGCCGTTGGTCTCGATCGACATCCCCCACGAGTTGCGGTACAGGTACCAGCCGCTGACGACGTCGCCGTCGTACGCGCGCGGGTCGCCGACCGGCGGGAAATACGAAGGCGAGCCCTCCGGGCGCGGCCGGTAGTTCGGCGGAAGCGGCGTGCGGCCGCCGCCGTTGCCGGAATTGTCGTCGCCCGGGCAGTCCACGCCGGGAGTGCAGTTCGGATGACGCTGAGGCGCCGTCGGGCAGTCCACGCCGGGGGTGCAGTTCGGCTGAGTCGGCCGCTGCTGGGGCTGCTGGTCCGGGCAATCCACGCCGGGCGTGCACTGCAGTTGGACCTTGAGAAGCGACGCGCCCGGGAGGACGGCTGAAGGCGCCGCCGCCGCGGAATCGCGCAGGCCCGCCTCGCGCCCGTCGAAACCCGCGGCGGACCCGACCGGCCGGAACACCCCGTTCTCGTCGCGGCGCACGAACTTGACCGTGTCGAGCAGGCGAGCCACGCGCTCGTCCGCCGCCGCCTGCTGCCTGTCGGAGGCGATGAATGCCGCCGCCGCGCGGACGGCCGTCTTATCGTCCGTCCCCGCCGCCACCTTGACCGCCTCGAAGGAAGGCTTGCCCGCGACGATCTTGTACGAGACCGCCACGGCCTCGCGCGAGAAGTCCACGTCCGGCGCCTCGTCCTGCTTCGTCGCCGCGCACCAGAACTTCTTCCACGACGCCGCGTCGCGCAGGACGATCTTGCCGTCCTTCGCCTCGTCGGCCGCCGGGCCCGTCACGCACGTCCACGCCGAGGCCGCCGCGTCCTTGACGGACGCGCAGCCCTGAGGCGCCGCGACGGCCGGGACGGAGGCCGCGCACAGCGCCGCGAGAATGAGGATCTTCATCGATGTTCTCCTGTGTCTAAAAGATCAGTGCTGCTCGTTGCCGACGAAGCCGTCGAAGCGGCGCTGCGCCGCCTCGGCCGCCTCCGGCGTGATCTGTCCGGCCTGCGCGCGCTGGAACAGCGTCATGCGGCCGCGCGCGTCCGTGTCGATCGACGGGTCGCCCTGCGCGTGCATGATCTTGTCCAGGAAATACGGCCCCTGGCGCACGTTGGCGAAGCGGAAGCCCTGGATCCAGTGGTAGAAGTGCCGGTACAGCTCGAAGGTGCCGTTGAGGAAGTAGTCCTTGGAGCCGTTCCAGTTCTGCGCCGTGCTGCCCGTGAGATCGCGGAACACCCGGATCAGCACGCTGCCCTCGACGTACGTCTTCTCGGCGCTGGCCGGAAGCGTGTCGCGGTAAAGATGGCGGACCCACATGCTCGCGAGCTTGGCCGCCAAGTACTCGGGCGAGAGCTGCTGGAGCGCGTTGTGATTGAAGATGACGAGCGCGTCGGGCTCGTTGGTCTTCTCGTTGTCGTCGCCCTGCGTGCGCACCGCCGTGTGCAGGTACCACGGCCCGCCCGAGTTGTCGACGCGGTACGCCGTGTTGCGCGACAGTCCGTTCTTGATCCCGGCCGCGAGCGGATGGGTCAGCGCCAGGTCGTAGGCCCTCTTGATCTTCGAGGTCTGCGTCTCCCACTGTCCCGTGTGCTCGTCGTACCAGCCGGAGAAGTTGTCCGGCGGCGCGAACTGCGAGCCGTCGAAGCTCGCCCGCCCCGAGTCGAAGCCGGCCGGGGTCGGCCCGTCGGTCGGGGCGGCATTCCTCAATACGGACAGAGCTTGAGCCCTCGGCGCCGGAGTCGCGGCGGCCGGAATCGGGTCGACGGCGGGCCACGGCGGGATCGCGGCGGCGGCCCCCGGGGCGGCGGAGAGCGCCGGAGCCGCAGCCAAAGCCGGCGCGGCGGTCAGCACCGGCGCCGCGGCCGCGGGAAGCGCGGCGCTCAGCGACGGGGTGAAGGCGCTCGGCGCCATCGCGGCCTGAAGGCGCGACGGAGCGAGCGCGGACGGCGCCGACACGACGCCGGCCGTTAGGCCAGACGGGGCGGCGACGCGGATGGGAGCGACGACTTGCGCGGAGGCGGCCGTGGCCGCGAGCGCGAGCAGTGCGGCGAGGGATCTGTTCATGGTGAGGACGTTATGAAAAGGAGACCGCGCCATGAATGCCTGGTAAGTCCCAAAACTTACAGTCTTTCGCTCCTGACGAAAATGGGCCTTTCGGGTCGAGACGCCGAATATTTCCGTCATGCTTTCGCGATTGAGCGGTCATGACCTGAACCTCCTCAAGCCATTTGATATGGTGGGGCGAGATGACGCGCTCTTCCGTGCTGCTCGCAGTCCTGGCGGCCGTCGCGACGGGCTGCTCCCGCCCGCCGAGAGGCATGCGCCGCCTCGACGCCGGCGACGCCAACCACTGGTTCCGGCTCGACCGGCAAAAGCGCCGCCTCTTTTACATCCAAGGCGACGCGGACTTCATCGCCTCGCGCCTGGGCGTGGTGGAACTGGCGACCGGAGCCCGGACGAGCTACCGCTTCTCCCCCGAGCATATCGTCGCGCTGCGCCCATCGCCCGACGGGGGATCCGTCGCCGTCGCCGTGGCGAACGACGACGAGTCGGTCGACGGCGACTACCAGCTCCTGAAAGTGGACGCCCCCACGGGCCAAGTCCTGCTGCGCAAGCCGAGCGATTCGCTTTCGGAAAAGGATTTCGCCGCATTCGGCGGCCGCGCGGCCCCGGACAACAAGGTCTTTAGCGTCGGCCGGTCGCCGACCGGGGCCTGGACAATCGAGCGCCGCGATCCTGGGAAGGGGACAACGCGAACCATCGTCTCCTTCCCCGGCAAGGTCGAGTCCATGGCCCCGGTCGGAAGCGGCCTGGCCGTCCTGCGACGCCGCGAGGGCGCCGACGGCCCCCGCCTGCTGGACATCGTGGACGCGGCGGGGGCCGGCGTCGAGCTCGAGCTGCCTTGGAGCAACGGCGACAGCGAGATCTTGGGCGCCGACACCGGCAAGCGCCTGCTCTACGTCCGCATGGACGAAGGCGAGCGCCAGACCTGCTGGGCCGTCCGCTTCGACGAGAAGGCCCTGCGCGCCGCGTCCGCGTACCTGACCGCCGCCCGCGCCCCTGGCGTGCCCAAGCTCACCGCCACCGACGCGGTGGGCTTCGTCGTGGTCGCGGGCACGGTCGCCGTCCTCTTCGCCCTGCTCGCCGCCTCCGGCGCCTGAAGGCTTCAACCACCCCACGACGAGAATTTGTATAATCTCCCCATAACTGCCGTCGGCGGCTCAGCCGCCCAAAGCACGGCAGCGGAGGCTCACGACATGCAGCGCAAAGGCAAGTTCTTCTTCAATTCCGAGTCGGTGACCGAAGGCCATCCCGACAAGGTCTGCGACCAGATTTCCGACGCCGTGCTCGACTCGGTCCTCGCCGAGGACCCCACGGGCCGCGTCGCCTGCGAGACGTTCGTCGCCCGCGGCCTCGTCATCGTCGGCGGCGAGATCACCACGAAGAACCTCATCGACGTCGACAAGCTCGTGCGCTCGGTCGTCAAGGACATCGGCTACACCCGCCCCGAGTACGCCTTCGACTCCGCCTCCTGCGCGGTCCTCAACGCCATCGGCCGGCAGTCCCCCGACATCTCCCAGGGCGTGGACACCGGCGGCGCCGGCGACCAGGGCATCATGTTCGGCTACGCCTGCCGCGAGACCGAGGAGCTCATGCCGCTGCCGATCCAGCTCGCGCACAAGCTCACGCGCAAGCTCGCCGAGGTCCGCAAGGCCGGCGAGCTGTCCTACCTCGGCCCGGACGGCAAGTCCCAGGTCTCCGTCGAGTACCTCGACGGCCGCGCGGTCCGCGTGGACACCGTCGTGCTCTCGACCCAGCACGGCCCGGAGATCCTCGACAAGTCCGGCGACCAGATCACCGAGAAGTCCCGCAAGGAGATCATCGACACGGTCATCCGCCCCGTCCTCGGCAAGCGCCTGATCGACGAGAAGACCCGCTTCCTGATCAACCCGACCGGCAAATTCGTCGTGGGCGGCCCCGCCTCCGACACCGGCCTCACCGGCCGCAAGATCATCGTCGACACCTACGGCGGCCGCGCCCCGCACGGCGGCGGCGCCTTCTCCGGCAAGGACCCGACGAAGGTGGACCGCTCCGCCTGCTACATGGCGCGCTACATCGCCAAGAACGTCGTGGCCGCCGGCCTCGCCGAGGAGTGCACGGTCCAGCTCGCCTACGCCATCGGCGTGGCCGAGCCCGTCGGCGTCTACTTCGACACGCACGGCACCGGCCGGGCCGACGAGGCCCGCATCGAGGCCGTCGTGCGCAAGCTGTTCCCGATGACGCCCAAGGGCATCATCGAGACGCTGAAGCTGCGCCGCCCCATCTACCGCCAGACCGCCGCCTACGGGCACTTCGGCCGCACCGAGAAGGGCTTCGAGTGGGAGAAGACGGACAAGGCGGATGCCCTGCGCGAGGAAGTCCTCGGCAAGGGCGCGAAGGCGAAGAAAGCCCTCGCCATCGCGTAATGCTCTCGTGAGCGGATGCCGGCCAGGCCTGGGATCAGGCCTGGCCGGCGGCCGCCGACGACATCCGCACTTTGGGAGGACCCGCCGTTGAACAAGACCATCGCCACCGCCGCTGAGGCGGTCTCCAAGATCCCGGACGGCTCGACGATCGCGATCGGAGGCTTCGGAGTCTGCGGCCTTCCGGAGAACCTGCTCGCGGCGCTCAAGGCCGCGGGACCCAAGAACCTGACGCTCGTGTCCAACAACGCCGGCCTCGACGAGTTCGGCATCGGCACCCTGATCAAGAACGGGCAGGTCAAGAAGATGATCATGTCCTACGGCGGCGAGTGCAAGGCGTTCGAGGAGATGGCCCTCGACGGCCGCCTGCAGGTGGAGTGGAACCCGCAGGGCACGCTCGCCGAGCGCCTGCGCGCCGGCGGGGCCGGCATCGCGGGCTTCTACACGCCGACGGGCTACGGCACGAAGGTCGCCGAAGGCAAGGAGACGCGCGAGTTCGACGGGCGCTGGCACGTGTTCGAGCGGGGCCTCAAGGTCGACTTCTCGCTGGTCAAGGCGTGGAAGGGCGACGCGCTCGGCAACCTCGAGTACCGCAAGACGGCGCGCAACTTCAACCAGGTGATGGCGACGGCCGGCAAGACGGTGTTCGCGGAGGTGGAGAACCTCGTCGAGGTCGGCGGGCTGCATCCCGATCACATCCACACGCCGGGGATCTTCGTCGACAAGATCCTGCACGGACCGAAGTACGTCAAGCCGATCGAAAAACTCACCGTGAGGAAGGCCGCCGCCCATGCCTGAGCCCAAGGACGCTCGTCTCGTCATCGCCAAGCAGGCCGCGCGCCTGCTCCAGGACGGAAACTACGTGAACCTCGGCATCGGCATCCCGACCTTGATCCCGGGCTTCCTCCCCAAGGGCGTCTCGATCACGCTTCACACCGAGAACGGGATGCTCGGCTACGGCCCGTACCCGCACGAGGGCGAGGCGGACCCCGATCTCATCAACGCGGGCAAGGAGACGGTCACGGAGCTTCCGGGCTGCTGCTACTTCGGCTCGCACGACTCGTTCGCGATCGTCCGCGGCGGGCATCTCGACGCGACGGTGCTGGGCGCGATGGAGGTCTCCGCCGGCGGCGACCTCGCCAACTGGATGATCCCGGGCAAGAAGGTGAAGGGCATGGGCGGGGCGATGGACATGGTCGCCGGCGCCAAGAAGGTCATCGTCGCCATGGAGCACGCGACGAAGGACGGCAAGCCCAAGATCCTTCCGCAGT
>DATNGC010000060.1:0-69697 GCA_035606075.1 Elusimicrobiota bacterium | reverse complement strand
TCGAGGCCCGCCGAGCGGGCCTCGAAGGTTGTTGAAGTCCGCGTCGACGGCCTTGCCCGAGCCGATCAGCACCGGGAAGCCGAGCACCGCGGTCGACAGCGCCAGCGACAGCGCCGGGGCGATCACGGTCTTGACCGCGTCGATGTGATGGAAGGGATTGAGGCTGTGCGAGCCGGCGTGCTCGGCGGTCTTGTCGCCGAGGGCCTGGAGCACCGCGATGTGCGCGACCTCGTGGGCCAGCACCGACAGGACGAGCCCGGCGCCCAAGGTCAGAACGCCGACGGCGCCGAAGTGGAACGCGACGACGCCGGCCGCGAGCACGGAGACGGGCGCGACGATCTTCGCCCAGAGAGGCGTGCCGTGCTCGTGGCGCAGCGCGCCGACGCGGCGAGCGGCCTCGGGCGTGGGGATGGTCACGTCGTTGATGACGCGCGCGGCCTCGTCGCCGGGCTTGGCGAGCGGCGCGGCGGCGGAGGACTCGGCGCCGTTGACGGGAACGCCCGCGGAGAGCTCGCCGCGGTTCACGCCGCCGTCGAACTCCTTGCGGGACGCGGCCGCGCCGGCGCCGGACAGGCGCGAGAGTTGCTGGCCGAGCCACGCCTTCACGCCGGAGCCGACCCATCGCGGGCCGTTGTCCGGAGTTCCGGGCTGAGCGGGAGCTCCTCCCTCGCCGACCCAGCGCGGGCCGGAGTCGGGCGTCGCGGACGGAGCGGGCGTCTCGGCGGGCGCGGTCGCGGACGGCGCGGGCTTGGGCGACTCGGGGACCGACGCGGCCGGAGACAGCGTCAGGGCGGCGGCGGCGTTCGCGATCGCGGGAGCGGCGGCGGCGACGGGGGACGCCGCGACGGCGCGCGGAGCGAAGGCCGAAGGCGCGGCCGAGAGCGCGGGGCTCAGCGGCGCGGCGCCGAGGGACAGGGCGCGGACGGGAGACGAGTTCGAGAGCGAGGCCGCTGGGAGGGCGACGGGGGCGGTCCCGGCTTCGCCGGCGCGCGCGGCGCCGTTGAACACCTGCGCGAAGGCCTGGGAGGCGGGCCAGCCCGCCGAGGTGAAGAACAGCGCGAAGCTGACGGCGACGGCGATCCCGGACTTCAGCGTCCGAGTGCATCGAATCGAGGTCATCGAGTATCTCCCCTAATTTGCCGCAACGACCACCGCGTGTTCCGGTACTAAGGAACAGGACCCGATTATAGACACTCGTTGATCTAGATCAATAGGAACGAAGGGCCCAAGAGGGTCGAGGTAGTGGGCCTACGCGCTCGGGGGACTTTAGGCGGGGAGGACTTTGTAATTCAGCGCGTCGCGCTTTAGCGCGTCGCGCTTCAGCGCCCGGCGGGCGCGTGCCGCATCTTCAGGATCACGCGGATGCCGGCGAGGTTCACTTTCTGCTCCATCAGGTCGCGGACGTCGCGGAGCAGGTCCATCTCGTGGTCGGAGTACAGCCGCTGGCGGCCCGCGGTTCGGTCGGGGCGCAGCAGGCCGTGCTTCTCGATCCAGCGCAGGGTCCAGATCGGGATGCCCGTCAGGCGCGCGGCCGCCCCGATCGTGTAGATCGGGGTCGAGCGCGTGCGGCGGACGGGGCGGTCAAGCCGTCCCACTCGGAGGCCTTCGTCCGGGCTTGCGCCCGGACTTGACCGATAGAACGGGGTTCGGCTCGGAGCGCACGGCCTCCGAGCGGATCTTCACGTACGGCTTCCAGGCGGCGGTTCTCTTCACGAACATCCAGGGCATCAGGTCTTTCGCGATCATCGGCGGTGATCCTCCAGTTTCCCTCATGCGCGGCGAGCTACGAATATATAACAGCTAATCTCATATTTGTCAAGGTCATACCTAACAAAAAAAATTAGAAAAAATCCGACAAAAAAAACGACCCTCGCGCTCGCGCGCGAGGGTCGAATTTTTTCCGGTCGAAGTCTTACTTCGCGGCCGGGGCGGCGGCGGGAGCGGCGGCCGGCTCGGCAGCCTTCTCCTTCTTCTCGGACTTCTTGGCCTTCTTATCGGCCTTCTTGTGGGCCTTGTGGGCCTTCTTGTCGGCCTTCTTCTCGGCCTTCTTGTCGGCCTTCGGCGCGGCGTCAGTCGCCGGAGCGGCGGCCGGCGCGGGGGCCGCGGGGGCCTGCGCGAACGCGACGCCCGTCAGCGAGAGCAGGGCAACGGCGATGAGAAGCTTCTTCATTTGGATCTCCTTGGTGATGTACATCATTTAGTTTCAAAGAGGGTGCGACCCTCTCGGCGTCTGATTCTACACAATTACTACGCATCGATGACAAAAAAGTTCGAAATGCCCTTTTCCTCCGACGGGAGCGGGCTTTTTACAGCGAGGCGAGGACGGCCGAGAAGTCCCGGGGAGGGTCGGCCGTGAACTCGTAGGGCGCCGCGGCGGCCACGCTCAGGGACAGCGCGTGCAGCATCAGGCGCGGCGCGCCGCCGATGGGCCGCGGCGGCGGGCCGTATTTGGGATCGCCCAAGATCGGGTGCCCGATCGAGCACAGGTGGGCGCGGATCTGATGCCGGCGGCCGGTCTCGGGCTCCACGCGCAGCAGCGCGGCGGAGCGGAAGGCGCGCTCGACGCTCCACCTCGTGCGAGACTTCTTGCCGTCCGCGGACGGCGCCACGCGTCCGGAGCCGAACTCCTTGAGCGGCGCGTCGATCGTCCCCTCCCCCGTCATCGCGCCGGCGACGGCCGCGAGGTAGACCTTCTTCGCGCCGCGCCCCTCGAACTGCGCGCACAGCAGGCGGTGCGTCTCGGCGTCCTTGGCGAGCACCACGACGCCGCTGGCCTCGAGGTCGAGGCGGTGCACGACGAAGAGCCTGCGGCCCAGGCGCCGCTCGAGCTCGGCGTTCAGCGCTTCCCCGACGTCGCCGCGTCCGGGGATGGTGGGACGGCCCGAAGGCTTGTCGACGGCGACGATGTGCTCGTCCTCGAACAGTATCCGCGAGTCGGTCACTTTTTAAGACCCGTGACGCGCTCGAACGCCTCGCGGGGCGAGAGGCCGCCTTTCTCGGCGACGACGAGGTTCAGGAACTCCCACGCCGCCTCGGGGCGCCCGGCGATCCGCCCCACCTCGTACGCGGCTCCGCCCAGCACGCCGCGGTAGTAGAGGATGGTCGCGTCCTTCATGTCCCCGCGCGCCCACTCGCGGCCGTGCTCGAAGCTCCGCAGGTTGCTCTCGGCGATGAAGCCGACGCGCCCGGCCTTCATCCCCTCCCAGCCCACGAGCTCCATCGCGCGCAGCTGCTCGACGGCGACCGCGGGGATCTCCACGCCGTAGCGGTAAGTGATCAGCCCCTCGTCCTGCAGCCAGTGCGTGTACTCGTGCGCGTACAGGACCTTGAAATGCGTCTTCGGGTCCTTGAGCTTGCGCCAATCAAGCTTGAGCATCACGCGGATGCCGAACTTGGGATCGAAGTGCCCGTCGGGCAGTCCGCCCGAGACCTCGTAGGTCCAGCGCGAGTGCCACTTGTACACCCAGACGTCGCTGCGGGAAAGGACGCGGGCGAGGTAATCGGCCGGCGCCGCGCGGCCGAGCTTGGCGGCCGTGACGGGCAGCTCCTCCTTGATCCAGGCCGGGATCAATCGCTGGGCCATGCGCTCCGCGTCGCCGGGCGCCTTCTTCGAGGGGCCGAGGGCCTTGAGCGCGGGACGCGAGGGCTCCGCGCTCGCCGGGACCGCGTCGACGGCGCTTCCCTCATGCTCCCGGGCGCCGTCGAACTTGACGGAGCCGGCGGCGGCTTCCGAAAGGACGGCGGCCGAGTCCGTTTTGCCGGGGACGGGCTTGGCCGCCGCGGGCACGAGCGCGAGGCCGGGCGGCACCGCGGGCTGGGCGGCCGCGGCGGCGGACGGAGCGGCCGCGAGAGCGGGAACCGCCGCGACGCCCGCGGCGGCGACGGGCGCGGCCGGCGCGGCGGAGATCGCCGCGATGGGAGCGGCCTGGAACGGCGCGGAGACGGCCAGCGCGGCCGGAGACAGCGCGGGCGCCAGCGAGGCGGTCGGGGCGGCCGAGACGGCGGAGGCGCCCGGCGCCGACGGGATCACGCCCTCGGGGACGACCTCGACGCGCTGCGCGGCGGCCGGAAGCGCGAGGGCGACGAGAAGGAGGGCGAGCGCGCGCGTCGTCATGGCTTCGAGAGGATAACAGCCCGTCGGGAAAGCCGCCAGGGGGCTAACGGCACGCTGGCGGCTAGGTCTCAAGGCCCGTATCGATCTCTCCGAAGTTATCCACAAACTGAGCCCGGGCTCAGTCGGTGGATGACTCTTTGGACGCGCGTCACGGACCGTGACGCTGGACGATCTTCGAGGGCGAATGCGCGCCCTTGATCACGCGCAGGCATTTCGCCTCGCAGCCCAGCTCGCGGGCGAGGAGGCTCAGCGCCGCGGCGTTGGCCAGGCCGCGCTCGGCGGGCGCGCGGACCCAGAGCTCGTAGACGCCCTCGGCGCGCTTCTCCAGGCGGTCGCGGCGCTCGTCGGGATGGACTTTCAGCCGGATGAGCACTAGAAGCTGAAGTCGCTTCCCGCGTACGTCGGGACTTGGATGCTGTTCTGGCGCCGCGCCGCGCGGTCGACCTGCGGCTTCACGAAGTCGTACAACGCCTTCGAGTCCTGCGCTCCGGACTGCAGGCCCTTGAGCAGGTAGTACGTGAACAGGCCATGGCGCTGGCCGTCGATGGACAGCGTGATCTGGTCCGCCTGCGACGCGGCGAGGACCGTGGCGCCGGGCCCCGCGTCGGCGGCGCCGAGCTTCACGTTGACCAGCGGCCGCGCTCCCCGCTGCAGGACCGAGCGCCCGCCCGCCCCCGAGAAGCAGGAGTCGAGAGCGACGAGGGTCTGCTTCGCGTGGAGGCTCTTCAAGTCGGCGTAGATCCGGCTGAGCGGCAGGCCTTGCTTCTTGATGAACTGCGGATCGGCCTCCCACGGCACGAGGTACGCCGTGCCGCTGTCCGGGTCGGGCGCGCCGTGGCCGGAATAGTAGAAGAACACGCGCGAATTCGCGGTCACGTTCTTCGGGAGATACTCCTCGAGGTAGCTCGCGATGCCGCTTTGCGTCGCGTCCTGGCCCTTGAGCGTGATGACGTTCTCTTCCGGGAAGCCGAGGGCGATCAAGTGCCTGCGGACGGCATCGGCGTCGCGCTCGGCGTAGTCGGCCTTGGGCAGATTCTTGTGATAGCTCTCGATGCCGATGACGAGCGCCCAATCGTCGGGGTGCGCCGGATGGCGGTAGCCCGGAGAGTCGACGTCCGAGTCCGCGGCCTGCGCGACGGGCTCCGGCGGAGGAGCCGCGGGCCGGGAGACGTCGGGCGCGGCGACTCCCTTGTCGATCGCGGCTCGCAGCATGGCGGCGAGCGTCCCGTGACCGTTTTTTTCGGCGATGTCGGCGGCGGTCATGCCGTACGAGGTCGCGAGCGGGTCGGCCCCGTGCTCGAGGAGCACCTTGGCCGTGGCCAGATCGCCCTGTCTCGCGGCGAAGAGCAGCGGCGTGAAGCCGCCGTCGGCCGCCTCGTCGACCGACGCGCCGTGCTCGAGGAGAAGCCGCACGGCCTCGGCATGGCCGCCGGCGGCCGCATAATCCAGCGGGGTGGCCTGATTGCCGGTCTTCGCGTCGACGTCCGCGCCCACCTTGAGGAGCAGTTGCATCGCGTCCATCTGTCCTTCGAAGGCGGCCGAGTGGAGCGCCGTCTCCTGCTTGCCGTTCCTTTCGTTGACGGAGATGCCCGACAGGAGGGCCGCCTGAAGGGCCCCCACGTCGCCGTATTGCGCCGCGTTGGTCATGCGGTATCCGTTTTCCGCGCAGCCGGCCAAAAGCGCGGGGAGGGCAAGAGCGGCGGCGAGAATCGCGAGTCGGTTCATGGTCATGAGTGTAACGATTGCGCGGCTACGGCGCAATCAGTAAGCTATTCGCCTTGCGCTCAGCCCGAATCCTCGTGGTGGACGACGAGCCCGCGGCCGTGGAGATGCTGGCGCGCTTCCTGGAAAACGCCGGCCATCGCGTCGAGGGCGCCCGCAGCGCCGAGGACGCCGTCGAGGCGCTGAAGAACGGGTCCTTCGACCTCGTGCTTCTCGACTTGATCCTTCCGGGCATGACGGGCCTGCAGGCGCTGGCCGAGCTCAAGACGCTCACGCGCGCGCCGATCCACGTGATGACCGGCCTCAACGACAGCGACACGCGGAAGGACGTGCTGCTGCTCGGCGCCTCCGGCTTCTTCGGCAAGCCGCTCGATCTGACCGCCGTGCTCGCCGCGGTCGACGCCCTTCCCTCTCCCGCGTGAAGAAGCTCTCCCGCGCCGACGTCACCCGCGAGGCCCTGGCCGGGATCACCACGTTCTTCACGATGGCCTACATCGTGGTGGTCAACCCGGCGATCCTCTCCGGCTCGGGCACCGGGATGCCGTTCGCGGGAGTGCTCACCGCGACGGTCCTGCTCTCCTGCTCGATGACCTTGCTCATGGGCCTGTACGCCGACCTGCCCTTCGCGGTCGCGCCCGGCATGGGCCTCAACGCCTTCTTCGCCTACTCGGTCGTGCTCGGACGGCACGTCTCGTGGCAAGCGGCGCTCGGCGCGGTGTTCTGGGCCGGAGTCCTCTTCGTCGCGGTCTCGGCCACGCCCTTGCGCCAGCGGCTGGCCGAGGCCATCCCTCCGGACCTGCGCGCGGCCTCGGGCGCGGGCATCGGGCTGTTCCTCGCCTTCATCGGCCTCAAGAACGCGGGCTTCATCGTCGCCGATCCCGCGACGTTCGTGCGGCTCGGCACGCTCGACCGCCGAGTCGCGCTGAGCCTCGCGGGCGGGCTGGTCACGATCTGGATGATGCGGCGGCGCTCTCCGCTCGCTTTCTTGGCCGGCATCCTGGGAGTGACGGCCGCGGCGTGGGTCATGGGGCTCGTCACGGCTCCCCCCTCGTTCTTTTCCGCGCCCGACTTCTCCAGCGTGATGCTGAAGATGGACTGGCGCGCCGCGCTGGAGCCCGCGCTGTGGTCCACCGTCGCGGTGTTCCTGTTCACCGATCTCTTCGACTCGATCTCCACCTTCGTCGGCGTCGCGCACTCGACGGGCCTCGTGGACGAGAACGGCCAGGCCAAGAACCTGCGCGAGGGCCTGCTCGTGGACGCGTTCGCGACGCTCGGCGCGGGCCTGGCGGGCACTTCGTCAGGAACGGCCTATATTGAAAGCGCCGCCGGCATCGAGATGGGCGGCCGCACGGGCCTGACCAGCGTGTTCACCGCGCTGTGCTTCCTCCCCTGCTTCTTCCTCGGCCCGCTCGCCGCGATGGTCCCGCCCTACGCCACGGCGCCCACGCTCGTGATCGTGGGCGCCCTGATGTTTCGCGCGATCAACCACGTGGATTTCGAGAAAGTCGAGGACGCTCTCCCCGCCTTCCTGACCGTCGCGCTGATCCCCCTCACCTTCTCGATCACCCAGGGCCTGCTCTGGGGCTTCGTCTCCCACGCCGCCCTCTACGCGATCGCCGGCCGCCGCAAGGAGCTTCCTCCCGCGAGGATCGCGGTCGCCGTGCTCGCGGCAGTGCTTCTGGCGGCCGAGCACGCCCGCTGGTAAAGTTGGGGTCAGGCCTTCACTTTTTCAACTTTTCCGGGAACTAATCGGAGGGGCAAATCGTATGGATGATGCATGCCTCGGCCCCCAAGAATCCATTATCCCGGCGCGGTCTATCATGTGATGGCTCGCGGGGTCGACGGACGCGAAATCTTCGCCGACGATTCGGACCGGCGAACGTTCCTCGCGACCGCGAAAGGCCTGAAGGGCGAGACCTCCTGCACGATCCTCGCCTATTGCTTGATGGGCAATCACTTCCATTTCGCGCTGCGCGTCGGGAGGATTCCGCTCTCCCGGATCATGCATCGCCTTCTGACGACGTATGCGATGTCGTTCAATTTCAGGCACGATCGCCAAGGTCACCTATTCCAGGCACGATACAAAGCCGTCCACTGCCTTGATGACGCCTACTTGATCGCCTTGATCCGCTACATTCACATGAACCCGGTCCGCGCGGGTCTTGTTGCGAACCCCGAAAGCTGGCCATGGTCGAGTCATCACGTCTACGCCAAGAAGGACGGTGGAGAGTTCGTCGACCAGCGGCTCTTTTTCGACGCGCTCGGCGGCCAGGGCTACGATCAATGGATGAAGGGAGGAGACGCCGGATTCAGCCCCTGGCCCGAGCCGCTGCCTTCTTCACCCCTCCTACGCGAAGAAGAAATCGAAGACGACGTCGATAGCGAGACCCTCGAGGAGATAGCTTCGGATCTATTCCCGGATGACCTGATCGGAATCCGTTCCGGGAACCGACGTCACGATCTCGCGCTGAAGCGTTATCTCCTGGCGGAAAGAGCTCTTCAGCGCGGGCATACTCTCGCCTCGATCGCCGGCTGGATGGGCCGCACTCCGCAAGCGGTGCACAACCTGATTCAGCGAAAAAAGTTGAAAAAGTGAAGGCCTGACCCTACAACGCGGCTTTGAGGGCGGCCAACGTCAGCAGCCAGCGCTCCTCGCGCTCGAGGTCGGGCAGGGAGTCGTAGCGCCAGTCGCCGGTTTTGTTCAGAAAGCCGCGGGTGCCTTTGCCGCGCAAGGCGGCCGGGGCGCGGGCGGCGACCTCGTTGACGAGGATCGCGAAGTTGACCTCGGCGGCGTGGGCCATCTTGGGGCCGAGCAGGGAGTAGTCGAAAGACCGCGCCTCGACGCGCAGGCGGCGCGACGGGTTCAGGAACAGCAGGTCCAAAGTCAGCGCGCGGTCCCTGGTCTCCACCACGCGCGTGACCTCCTTCTTGCCGCCCATCATGGGGAGGCCCGTCGCCATGCTGATGCCGATGCGCACGGCCTTCTCCTTGATGTCCATCTCCGCCTTCTCGGTGATGGTCTTGCTCTCGCGCACCTCGATGCCGCCCGCGCACAGCGCGGCGAGATGGCTCCACGACTGCCGCTCGGGCGCGGCGTGGGCGCGGCCCGAGACGACGTCGAAGCCGTCGCCGGCGAGCTCGGCCTTGGTCACCAGCACCGGCGCGGGAAGGGATTCGAGCAGGCTCGTCGGCGCGGCGACGGCCGGCTGGCCGCCCGCGGTCAGGTCGGCGGCGAGCTCGTCGGCCTCCGGGGCCGGCAAGGACTCGGCGATGAGCCCCCACGAGGAGCGCACGGGCGCCACGAAGTCCAGCGCGGGCTGCTTCTTGCGCTTTCCCAACACCGCGGCGACGGCGGTGGGCAGGAACTTCTCCGGGGACCGGACGAGGACGGCGTGAGGCGGGCGCTCCCCCTCGCTCATTACTTCTTCGGCGGGATCAGGGCGTAGCCGCGACCGGAGACGCTGGTCAGCCACTGGTCGGACTTCCAGCCCAGCTTGAGGCGCACGCGGCGCACGTGGACCTCGACGGTCTTGAGCACGCCCTCCGACGGCGGCTCGACTCCCCAGACGTCCTTGTAGATCGTCGTGCGGTCCGTCGGGTTCGGCGTGCGGCGCGCCAGGTAATAGAGCAGCTCGAATTCCTTCGGCGTCAGGTGCGGGTGCTCGGTCTTGCCGATCACGACGAGCTTGCGGGAGTAGTCCAAGCGCATGTCGCCGACGGAGACGTTGGACGGGACGGCGCCCGCGCTTTTCTCCCCCTCGGTGCGGCGCAGGAGCGCGCGGACGTAGGCGAGCAGGCGCTCGCTCTTGACGGGCTTCATCAGGTACTCGTCGGCGCCCATATCCAGGCACGCGATGTCCTGTCCTTCTTTATCGTTGCCGGTCAGGATGATGATGGGCACGCGCGCGGTGGCGGTGTCCTGCTTGAGGACCTGGCAGACCTCGAGGCCCTTCATGCCGGGCATGATCAAGTCGAGCACGACGAGGTCGGGCATCTCCTTCTTGACCGTCACGATGCCGGCCTTGCCGGACGGGGCTTGGAGCACCTCGTAGCCCTCCAGGCTCAGGACGTCGGACACGGCGTTGCGGAAGGACGCGTCGTCTTCGATCAGCAGGACTCTCGTGGGCACGTCCGGATTTTATATAAATGGCGAGTGGAGTCAAAGCTTCTTGCGGCGCTGATCGGCTTGATTTTGGGCGGCGCCGCGGGGTACTCGATCGGCCGCCGCCGGCGCGGCCTGCTGAAAGGCGCGGGGCCGGCCGCGGAGATGCCCGACGACGAGCGCCTGGCCTGGCTGCAGCGCCTGTCCACGGTGGGGCAGATGATGTCGGGCGTGGTGCACGAGGTGCGCACGCCGCTCAACACGGTGATCCTCACGATCGAGAACGCGCAGCGGGTGCTCGAGAAAGGCGGCGATCCGAAGCTTCAGTTCGCGATCGCCACGCGCGAGGCGGACCGCGCGGTGGAGATCCTCTCCGACATCCTGGACTTCGCCAAGCCCACGCCGCTGGAGCTCAAGCCCGTGGCGCTGGCGCCCCTCGTCAAGGCGGCGCTGGACCCAATCTGGATCCGCTTCGACGAGCGCCGCGTCGACGTGTGGCTGGAGCTGCCGGAGGGGCTTTGGGTGCTGGCGAGCCCGCGGCACCTGACGCAGGTGCTCACCATCCTCCTCATCAACGCGCTCGACGCGATGCCCTTCGGCGGGCGCCTGGACATCAAGGCGAGCGGCGGCGCCGCGGGCGTGGCGCGCATCGCCCTCGAGGACACGGGGGTGGGCATCGAGGCCTCGGCGCTCAAGCGTCTCTTCGAGCCGTTCGCCACGGGCAAGGCCGAGTCGGGCGGGACGGGGCTCGGGCTCAACGTGGCGCGCTGGATCATGAACAAGCACGGGGGCGACATCTCGATCTCGAGCGAGGGCCTCGGCAAGGGAGCCGAGCTGACGCTGACCCTGCAGGCCGCGGCGCCAGCGGGGCCGCCGCAATAATGCTAGACTGGCGCACGTCTTAAAAGGAGCCCACTGATGCCTGGATTTTACCGCAAGAAGCGCCGCAAGACCGGACCGAGCAAGAACGAGGAAAAGGTCCAGCGCGGCCGCGACGCCGACGACGAGGCTCGCGCCGCCGGCACTCTTGCCTCCCGCTTCCCCGCGGTGCGCGGCATCAAGCTCAAGATCACGGTGATTTCCCCGCAGGGCGTGGTGCTCGACGAGACGGACGACTTGATCGGGCCCAACGACGCGTTCCAGATCGGGGCGGACTGCCCGGGCCGCTGCGGCTCGGGCTCCTTCGACTTCGCGGAGCAAGTGGCGGCGTCCCTCACCAAGCTCGAGGAGCAGGGCTCCTTCGAGATCGCCTGCGTCGAGCCGCTCTACGGCGGGGGCCCCGAGGCCTGCGGCTCCACGGCCAAGTGCGAGTTCGAGGCGGAGTTCGCGCCGAACTGAGTTAAGACTTGCGCGGTCGCCGTTTCTGAGTTACCATACTTACAATGGCTCGGATCCTGGTGATCGATGACGACGCGGCGATCGTGGACCTCCTTCGCATGCGCCTCGAGGAAATGGGTCATCAGGTCTCCTCGGCCATGGACGCCTCCGGCGGGATGATGGTCGCGGCGCGCGACAAGCCGGACTTGATCACGCTCGACTTCCAGATGCCGGCCGGCGACGGGGCGAAGGTCTACCAGCGCCTGCGGACCAACTCCATCACGGCGATGACGAAGATCATCTTCGTGACGGGGCGCAGCGAGGACGAGCTCCTGAGCGCGATCCCGGGAGATCCGGGGGTGCGCTTCCTCCAAAAGCCCATCGACATGGACCGTCTGAAGAAGCACCTGATCGACCTGCTGGGCTTGGTGCCGCAGGCGCCGGCCCCCGCGGGGCCTCCGCCGCCTCCCCCGCCTCCGCCGAAGGAAGAGGTCCCGCTCGACGGCGGGGCCTTCGGCGGCGACATCCTCGACCTGAAGCTGCCGGAGTAGCTTACCTTCGCAGGAGCTCGACGCCCTGGTCGAAGCTCATGTCGGCGACCTGCTGGAAGCCGCTCATGCGCTGGTTGTCGTTGTCGCGCTCGTCGCCGCCGCTGAACAGGCTGGCCATGGCGGACTTGGTGATCGTGATGTGATCCTCCAGGGCGGAGATGATCCAGCGCTTGCCGCTCCCGTCGATGTCGGTCAGGGTGATGGCGATGCTTCCGCCCTTCTTCGCCTTGGCGGAGAAGATGCCCCAGCCGAACTTGACGTCGTGGTCGATGACGGTCTCAAAGCGCACGAGGTGCTTGTCGCGCACGCGTACCCAGATCATGCCTTTCATCCCCTCGAAGATGCGGGCCTCTTGGCTCTTGGGGGTGAAGCAGGGGTCGACGTGCGGGGTGTGGGAGCAGTCGTTGCTCGTGAAGGACTCGCGGGCGATCTCCACTCCCTCGGCGTCGCGCTCGATGCCCTCGAACTTGTACTGGAGGGCGCGCGGGAACTCGTTGACCATCTTCACGAGGGCATCCTCGTCGGACTTCTGCTTTTTCTGGAGCTTGGCCCGCTCGTCGGCGTCGGAGAGGAGCTTGGCGAGGCGGGCCGGCTCGGCGCCGACCTTGCGCTTCTCGGCCTGGTAGTCCTTGTTCCCCTCGCCGCCGCCGGCGGGCTCCACGGCGATCAAGCGCTCGACTTGGCCTCCGCTGGTCTCGAGGACCTCCGACATCTCCCAGCCGACCGGGACGGGCCTCTTGGCGCCGTCCAGGGAGAAGATCTCGTCCTTCCTCCGGTAGCGGTACCGCGCGGCGCGCTTGTTGCCGAAGTCGACGACGGGGATGACGAGCGGGATCTGCTGCTGGTTCTGGGGTTCCTTTATGACCTGGCGGATCTGGGCCGTGATGGCAGTAAGGGCGTCGAGGGTCATGCCGTTGACGAACTCTCCCTCGCCCAGGGCGTGGGCTTGGAGCGGGGCCAGGATCAGCGCGGCGGCGAGAAGTCGGCGGTTCATGAGGGTCATTCTACGCCGACCCCTTGAATTCACCTAGGGACGAAGGTCCCGGTTTTCGCCCGGAGATGGACCTAGGCCGTTTTCGCCTACTTCTTCTGCAGCTCGGTCAGGGCGGCGAGGACTTCCTTACTATGGCCGGCGGGGTTGACCTTGACGAACTCCCTCTTGATCAGGCCGTCGGGGCCGATGATGAAGGTGTTCCGGGCGGACAGGATCTCGCCTTTGTGCTCCATGGTGGAGCCGTACTCCGTCGAAACGGCGTGGTCGACGTCGGCCAGGAGCTTGAAGTTCAGGTGCTCCTTCTCGCAGAAGGACTTGTGGGAGTCGGGGGTTTGGACGCTGACGCCCAGGATGGTGACCTTTTTCTTCTTGTACTGGGAGAGGTCCTCTTGGAAGTTGTGGGCCTCGATGGTGCAGCCTTTGGTGAAGTCCTTGGGGTAGAAGTACAGCACGACCCAATTTCCCTCGAGCTTCTTGAGGGTGATGGGCTTGCCCTCCTGCGAGTTGAGGGTGAAGTCGGGGGCTGGAGAGCCGACTTGGGGGACGTCGGCGGCGAGGGCGGCGATGGGGAGCAGGAGGAGGAGGGCGAGGAGTTTCATGGTTCGAGTATAGCACTCCTTGTGTTGGGTGGGAATTTTTGCTACAGTGTGGTGCGGGGTAGAGCAGCCCGGTAGCTCGCAAGGCTCATAACCTTGAGGTCGCTGGTTCAAATCCAGCCCCCGCAAGATCTCCGACGAGAGAGAGGGAAAGACGGCCCCCCTCTGAACCGATAACCCCCGGCCTGAATTCCGCAACAGGCCGGGGGTTATTCTTTTGGGCATGAAAAAAATCGGGCCCCTCGTTGAAGCGTACCTCGAGCACTGCCAGGTCGTGCGCCGGCTTGCCCCCAGCACGATCCGGATCTACGCCGTCTACCTGCGCGCGCTCGAGGAGTTTCACGAGCTCGACCAGCAGCGCCTTCCCTGCGGCAGCGCCCAGGAGGCCGCCCGGTTCGTGACCCGCTTCCTCACGTGGTTCTCGCGCCGGCACCAGGAGCGCGCCGGCGCGCCGCTGTCCGATTGGGCGGCCGACAAGGTGTACGACGTCGTGCGCGCGTTCTGGCGCTACGGCCTGGCCTTCGGGCAGCTCGACTGCGATCCCTTCGTTCTGCTCAAGGCGCCGAAGATCCGCATGCACCCACGGCCGATCGCGGACCGCGAGACGATCGTGCAGCTCGTCAAGTTCATCGCGAGCTCGGCCGAGGGCGCGCCGCGGTCGCGCGTGACGGGCAAATTCCATCCGGTCAAGGGCGGCGTGCGGATCCAGCCCAATCCCGCGGGCGCTCGAGATCCCATGATCGCGCTGCGCGACGCGCTGATCGTCGCCACGCTCTACTTCTGCGGAGCTCGCCTGCAGGAGACCTGCCAGCTGAAGGAGGCGAGCTACGCTTTCGACGACGGCTTCGTGATCTTCGACAACGCGAAGGGCGGGAAGTGGCGGGTCGTGCCGATGCACGCCGAGCTGCGCAAGATCGCGAAGCGCTGGATCCGGGTTCGCGCGACCGTGCTCGAGCGCCGCGGCCTCGAGTCGCCGTACATGTTTCCGCCCATGCCCGGCCGCGGCCGGCAGCGCGCCGGCCTCGGCACTCACGTGGACGGCAGCCGCGTCGATCGCGTCATGCGGGAGCGCTACCTGCCGGCGTTCCTGCGGAAGCACCCGCGGCTGCGCCTCGGTCACTTCACGCCCCACTGCCTGCGCCACAGCTTCGCGACACGGCTGCTCGATCGCGGCACCGACATTCGATCCGTCCAGGAGCTGCTCGGCCATGCCTCGCTCGACACGACGCGAATCTACACGCGCTGCCGGCCGCGCCGGCTGCGCGCGGCGGTCGCGTGCGCGTAAAGCCCACAGGGCGATCGTCGCGCCGGCGAGCGCCGAGAGGATCATAGCCGCGATGACGTGACGCGATCGCCGGCGCCCCTCGGCCTCGAGCAGGACGTCGGTGAGATCCCGCCATTGAAGGTGCAGGTCGCGGATCTCGCGATGCCAATACGCGATCGCGCCGCAGCACTGTGCCGTATAGCCCGACAGCGTGCCCGTCAGCGGTTTTCCGCATTTCCAGCAACGGAGGATCTCGCTCACGCGAAGCCTCGGCGCTCGGCGTAGAGCTGCTCGGCCGCGCAGGAGATCTCGTCCCAGGTTCGGAGCTCCTCGAGGAGCCGGCCGGCCGACGCGCGATATTGCTGCCACACCCAATCGACGTAGATCGCCGGCACGCAGGCCGTGCAGAGATCTCGAGCGGCCCAGGCGCAGCCGTCGGGGCAAGCTCGAGCATCGGTGCAGCCGCAGCGCCGGCAGGATCTCTTAGCCACGGGGGCGCTCCTCGATCATCGAGACGCCGGCGACGCGGATCTCGTCGCCGGCGTCTTTGGGTTCGTTCATCTAGGCGAGCTTCTCGCAATCCTTCGCCGAGACCGTGATCAGTTGCACGGCCGGCAGGCTCTCGAAGTGCTCGGTCTGCGCCTGCTTGCCGATGACCTCGACAGAGAGATTGCACAGGTCGGATCCCTTGTTGACGCTGCGCACCGCGCCGATCTTCTCGTGGGGCATGTAGGACTCCGGCGGCACGCGAACCACGTCGCCGGGCTTGATCTCGATTCCGTTCTTATCGTGGGGCATGATTTCTCCTTAATGCGCCGTCTTGCCGGGTAGCTCGACGAGCTCGTACCACGGGATCCGAATCGTCGCGTCGTCGCCTGAGCAGCCGAACACCGTGAGCTCAACCATGCCGCCCGCCACCGGCTCGAGCTCGAGGCGGCAGCTGCGCTTCGATCGAGCACAGTCCGGGTTCGTGCACGGGATCTCGATCTTCTCAGCCACGGGGGCGCTCCTCGAGGCGGCCGATCGCGATCCCGAGATTGATCCCCGCCATCAATATCCCGACGACACCCAGCCACGCATCACGGGATAGACCCTTCTCGAGAAACCATTGGAGATTCTGCAGCGCGACGAAAAAGCAAAACGGGGCGGCGAAGAGATTCGTCACAGGGGGAGCTCCTCGGCGTCTACGTCCTCGCGCTCGCACCACAGCTGCTCGTGGATCCAGAGGTACTCTCCGTCGGCGTTCCACGCCTCGAGGTCGTCCTTGTCCAAATATCCGCAGCGACAGTCAGGGCCTAATATTCCCTGGGGAATAAATTCGTGGAGCTCCGGCAGCAGCGCGGTCCTCGTCCACCAGGGCGCGACGACCTCGGCCGCGGCGATCGCGTCGGCCTGCAGAAACTCGTCGGCCATCATCATCGCGCGCGCTCCTTCAGGACGATCGGCAGCGGCAGCTGCAGCTTGCGCCGCTCGAGCTCGAGTCTATCCGCGGCGCGCTCGTTCGCGTGGCTCATGAGCGCCCCCCCCCCCGTTGAGGAGCTCGCCGGCGAGGCCGATCATCGCCTTCGCCACGAGGACGTCCGCGGAGGTCGCGCCGCAACAGTCGGATTTCCAGCACGCGCCGATCGGCGCGCATTCGGCCTCGAGCATCGCGTCGTCCTCTCCGGTCACGTACTCGAGGAGCTCCGGCGTCTCCCAAATCTGGCGCGGGGTGTTCATCAGTGATCGACCGGCGTCGTGAACAGGATCCCGAGGAACACGAGCGCGATCACGCCGATGACGACGCCGACGGCGGTCTTCGCGCCGGCGCCCATCGGGACGGCAGGTTGGTCGGGCATGGTCAGCTCTCCGTGGCGGCCGCGGCGCGCTTGGCCCTGCAGCCCGCGCACTTCTTCAGGTTGTTCTTGTGGCCGCAATCGCCGTCGCCGGCGTCGTCCTCGGCCGAGCTCGAGGCCGCGGCGCGCTTCGACCTGGCCGGCACGGCGCCGGCCGGCGTCGCGAGCATCTGCACGACCGCGCGCGTGACGAGCTCCGGGATCTCGCGCTCGAGCTTCTCGTCCAGCTTGCGCTCGAGGTCGCGATCGCCGTCGCCCTTTCCGATTTCGCGGATATCCTTCTTGAGGTCGTCGATCTCGGCGCGGATGGCGACGAGCTGCTCTTTCACGGCTTCGACGATCGCGCTCTGCAGCGGCGATCTCTTGAACTTCGTTTCATCGGGCATGGTTCGTTCCTTCCTGGTCGATTTGACCGTTTGCGAAATCGTGGCCGGCGCCGCCGCGGCCGCCGGCGCCGGGGTGCTCGAGCTGCCCCCCCCCGCGGCGGATCCCGGCTGATCGCTCGAGAACTCCCGCGTGCGATCGCAGCTGCTGCAGGCGTAGACCGAGGACGTCGGCAGCGCGCGCTTCCACACGCGATCGACGCCCCTGCAGGCGGCGCTATAACAGAAAGCGCTCACGACGTCGATCGACGCCGGCGCCGCCGCGGTGGCGACGTTCATGATTGGGGCTTCTCCTGCGGCCGTGGCGTGAGGATCACGTTCTGCTCGGCGATCGTGTTCCATTGAAAGCCGCAGTAAGGGCAAAACGAGATCATCAGCCGGCCGGGAAACGTCACGGCGCCGGTCAGGCACACGACCGCGACCTGCGCCGGGTTGACGATCGTGAAGCAGCCGCGGCCGCGGTCGAAGACGATCGCGCCGACGGCCTCGTTGTCGCTCAGCGCCACGCAGCAGCGGCCCTCGGGCTCGGCTCGAGGCGCGTCGAACGGCCGCGGATAGATCCTGGGGCTCTTGATCGCGATCTTCACAGCGTTCCTCCGACCGCGTCGGCGCGCAGCCGCGCGCGGATCAGGTGCTCGAGCGCCGGCCGCAGGATCTTGACGCCGCCCGGCAGGCTGCAGGAGCTCACGACCACGGCCCCCGGGGCGGGCCGCCGCGGAGCTCCATTAACCGCGGAAGCCCGCCCCTTCGGAGATCCCCAGGACGCCGGCCGGCGGCCGCCGTGGGCCTTCCAGCCGGCGTGATCGGTCAAAGCGTGCGGCCGGTGAGCCGTGAGGCCGTCCAGCGCGGCGCAGGCGGCGCACACGACGCGCCGGCAGCCCGGGCAGTAATCGGTCGCGCGCGCGGCGCGCTGGCGGCAGCAGCTGCAGCTGGCCTTGAAGCCTTGGGGGATTCTCGCCGTCACTCAGGCGCCCCCGCCGTTGACAGCTGGCGGGGCGCGCCTCGAGGAGGCACGAAAAGCGAGAGGACGTCTCCGACGTTTGCCCCGCCAAGGGCACGTATCTGATTCAACGCCTCCGATTCTACACCCTAGTAGTTTTTTTGTCAAATGGCCTTCATAAAATCGTCATCTGGCCCGTCGGACGGCCGCGGCGCCGGCGTCAGCGCAGCGTGCTGAGGTAGTTGAGCAGAATCGCGACGAGCGAGCCGTCCAGCGTGAGTTCGCGACGTTTTCCCCGCTCCGTGATCACGCAGCGCGCGCGCAGCAGCTTCGGCCAGGCGTCGAGCTCCACGCGCAGCGGCGCCGCCTCTTTCTTCGGCTCCGCGGCCGCGCGCCGGCGCGGGGCGGGTTCGTCGACCAGCTCGGCCTCGATCGGCTCCGGATCCGCCATGGTCTAGTCGACCAGGCCCTTTCGGCGCGCGTACTTGTAGGCGAGCTCGAGCGCGACGCGCTGCGGCCGGCCGTCGCCGATGTGGCGCAGGATCTCGCGGCGGATCACCGCGGCCGCGCGCTTGGGCAGCGGGTTCTTGAGCCGCCTCGAGCGCAGCGCCTCGAGGCGCCAGCGGAGGATCTGCGCGGCCGCGCGCTGCAGCTGCCGGCGCCAGGCCTTGTCATGGACGAGGCGCGCGGCGCCGCGGAGCTCGAGCACGGCCTTGCGCCAGTTGCCTCGAGAGGCCTTGAGCTGCACCGCGGCGAGATCCTGGAAGGTCTTCATGGCGGGCCTCAGTAGAAGAACATCGCCTGCTTGTCTTCTCGCTCGATCGCGTGGCGATCGCGCACGACGAGGAGATCCTTTTCGCAGAGCGCGAAGACGTCCACGCGGCCGTCCTTGAAATGCAGCACGAGCAGCGCCGCCGCGGCGTTCTTGCACTCGTGGCCGGCCTCGTCCTTGAAGCAGCACACCGGATGAACGACCTCGCTGATCATGGCCCACTTCAGCTTCTGGCCGATGTCGTCGAGGACGAGCGATCGCGCCGGCATCTTATCTCGAGCTCGCCGGCGCGGGGTGATATTTCAATCCCGACATGCGCTCGACCGCGCGGACGACGAAGCGGAGCTCGCCGGCCTTCTCGGCCTCCTGCAGCTGCAGCGCGGCGATGTCCTTCTGGATCCCGGGCACGGCGTTGATCTTTTGCACGACGCCGCTCGCGATCACGAACGCGCTCGAGCCGACGCCGGCGACGACGGCGAGCGCCTTCCCCCACCTGTAGATATCGTCGGGATTCATGCCAGCCCCATCTCGCCGGCGCGATCGGAGATCCTCTTCGCGTAGTTCTGGTTCGGCGCGTAGTGGATCCCGAGCGCCTGGCCGAACTTCTCGAGGTCGTCGGCCTGCAGCGCGGCGAGAGCTCCGTCCTGGACGTACACCGGGATCTGCATCAGCCGCGCCCAATCGCGGTAGCTCTCTTCCCAGGATCCATAGGCGCGAAACGGCGCCGGCCACACGAGAGCCTGGTTGTCGACGGTCGCGATCGCGCCGTTGGGCATCTTCTGGCCCTTCGCGTAGTAGTCCTTCGTCGGCAGCATCACGTAAGGCTTCTTCGCGTTGAGCCACGCGCTGCCGCACTTTAAGCCGAAGATGTTCAGCGCCGGCCCCGTCACGTTGGCCGGCAGGATCGTGAGCTGCGCGTCCGGCCTCGAGAGCTTCGAGGATCCGTAGCTCGACTCGAGCGCCGCCTGGACCAGGCCGAGGCGCGACGAGATCCCGGTCTCGTTCTCGACCTTCTTCGCGATCGGGCTGAGCTTGTCGCTGAAATCTTGGATCACGCTCATGGTCCTCGTTCCTAGGACGTCGGTGTTTATGCCGAACGGATTATCGGAGCCGTCGCCGCTCGAGGTGAACTCCCGGTAAAGCACGTAACCGATGAGGACCAGGAGCGGGCCGAATCGTTTCAGGTCGGAGCTCTTCATGCTCCACCTTTAGATCCCTCCGGATCCCGCCGGCGTGTCGCTCGAGCTCGGCGCCGGCGCCGGCGCCGGCGCCGCGGGATCCGCCGGAGCGCCCGCGGCGGCGGTCGAGGGCGCCGCCACGGGGTCCGGATTCGCGGCAGGAGCCGCGGAAGCGTCGGGAGCGGGCTGGGGCGGCTCGGCGGCCGCCGGCGAGGCCTGCGGGGCCTCCGGAGCGGCCGCGGCGGCCGCCAGGAGATCCACCGCGGCCTTGTCCGCGGCCGCCTGGTCGGCGATCGCCTTCTCGGCCGCGGCCTTGTCCGCGGCCGCCTTCAGCGCCGCGGTGTCGGCCTCGTCCTTGACGAGCTGCAGGAAATCGGTCTTCTCGATCGTGCGCTGGCCGGCGGCCTGGTCGGCGATCGCCGCGCGGATGGCCGAGTCGAGCGAGCTGTTCGCGTCGTTGATCTTGGCTTTCGCCTCGGCCTCGGCCGCGGCGATCGCCGCGGAGGCCTTCGACTGAGCCGCGTCGACGCGCTGCTGCATCCGGATCCCGTTGAGGCGCATGGCCTCGCTCTTGCGGCGGCCGGCCTCGTTGATCTGGTCCTGCGCGCGATCGCGCGAGGCCTGGTCGGCGGCCGCCTGCACCGCGGCCTGGTTGTCGGCGACGAGCTGATCCTGGACAGCCTGCTCCTTCTCGCTCAGGCCCGCGGTGTACGCGATCGAGCGCGCCTTGCACGTCGAGCAATCCGGCGTCTCGCATTTCAGGTTGGGCTGCTTCTGCAGGTAGAAGTTCCAGCCGGTGCCGTTGAATTGAACGTGGCCGTCGATGAGCTCGGACATTTTGTTCTCCTGTTAGAAGCGATACGCGACGTCGGCGATCGCGCGGCCTGGCCCGACAACGGTGTGCCCGATCGAGACGTCGACGCGATTGAAAAGAGTGACGCCGGCGCGCACGGCCGCGCTGCGCTGATAGTTGAACGGATCGGCCTGGACGCCGGCGATCCACCGCGGCTCGAGCTTCGGCGCCGGGCACGCCGGCGTCTCCGTGGTTTGCTGCGCGGTCTCGGTCACCTTGACCTCGCGCACGACGTCGCGCGTGATCACGCGCTCACCGCCCGGCTTCTCCACGATCGTCTCGACGTAGTGGACCGGGCCCTGCACGGTCTTCGTGACGAGCTTCTCTTGAACGAGGGGCTTCGCGGCCAGCTGCGCCTCGAGGCCGCCGATCGTGCGCTGCTGCAGCCAGGCGAAGTAGGCGATCGCGCACGCGAGGATCAGCAGGACCTTGAAGCGCTGCTCCCACAGGATCCCGATCGCGGTCATCGCTCAGCTCGCTCCGCCGGCCGCCGGCGTCGACGCCGGCGCCGCCGCGGCCGCGCCGGACTTCGCGCGGTGCTCGCCGTAGTTCGCGCCCATCACGAAGCCGCAAAGGGCGATGAAGCAATCGCGGAACACCGTGCCGTTGTTGTTCACGTCGCCGAGCTTGCCGAGCGCCGCCAGCGCGACGACGCAGAGCAGGGCGATAAGCCCCCAAACCATCTTACGCATCCCGGCCGACTTGATTTTCTCTAGGACGTTCATTGAGCGGGCACCTCTCGGCAACAGAATTGCGCGGTGTTCGAGGCTCCGACGGCGGGAAAGGTGATGGTCCCCGCGTTGCCCCATAGGCCGAATAGGAACGTATGGGCTCCCGGTGTCGTCGTGAGTTCTCTAGCGGTCCCGATGTTCATAGGATAACCGGCGCTGGGCTCGTCGACCCAAACGAGTCCGATTGAGGAGCTTGTATTGGGAAAGGCGCTTACGCTTCCGTCCATCGCGAAGCTTGCAAACGTCTGAGCGCCGGATGTTCCATTGCTCGACGACCCTTGAAGCTCACACCTTACCCGCGTTCCGGCGAGGGTGATAGTGACCGACGACTGAGCGACCTGAGCCGCCGCGACGAATGAAGTCGCCGTCGTGGTGAAGCCGAAATTCGCCGCGAAGTCGACGCATGAGCCCGTCGACATATGGACGGCCCCGGTGTGGTACTCGGTGCCGGTCATCGTCGTCACCGCCGAGACGAAGAAATTTCCCGCCGTGACGGAGGTTCCGGCGACGCCGACGAATTTATTTCCTCCCGTCCATGTCGTCGTCGAGCCAGTCCCGGGGATTCCCGTTAAGGTCGAGCCGTCTCCGAAGTACTGTCCCGTGACGAGCTGCAGGTTTCCGTTCTGCATCCAGCTGCCGAGGATCGTGCCGGCGGCGTTGCGGATCTGCAGGATCGGGTTCGTCGCGACGGTGCTCGTCGACTGAATGACGGCCGTGCCGCTCGAGACGAGGACCGCGCCCGGGATCTGCTTCGAGGATCCGAAGACGTAGAAGTTGTTCGTCGTGTCGAGGCGGAAGAGGCCGAGCGTGCCGGTCACGTTCTCGTAGACGGCGCGGAAGGCCGAGATCGAGCCGCCGGTGGGCTGCTGAGCTCCGGAGAGCCCGCGGAGGATCACCAGCGTGCCCAGGAGGCCCGCGAACAGCAGTCCGGCTCGGCGGGGCTTCATCATATGGACACCGGGACGAGCTCGAAGGTCGGCCGGCCGGTCTCGTCGAAGTAGGTCGTGCCGTCGGCGTTCTGCGCCAGGCGTTCCTGCCACCAGGCGCCGTTTGAGTCCTGCCACACGAAGCCGGCGCCGGGAGCGACGAACACCGCCTGGTTGATCTTCGGGCCGACGTTGCGGCCCGCGGATCCCATCTGCTGACCGAGCTCGCCGATGCCGTTGCCGTCCGCTCCCATGTTAAGCCCCCGTGGGCAGCGTGCCCAGGATGAAGTGCCCGACGATGTACGAGCTCGCCGCGGCGACGACGGTCGGCCCGGCGTAGACGTGCATATAGATCGTGCGGCCGCGCTCGAGGAACCAGTTCACCGGGTAGAACACCTGGAAGTCGTTGATCGCGCCGCCGTTGGACAGCAGCTGATAGGTGTCCTGGGCCTCGTCGTCGGGCAGGCCGGCGTTCACGTTGTCGGCGAAGCTGATCGTGCTGTTGTAGCTGACGACGAGCGCGAAGATATCGACCGACGTGTTCGGCAGCACGATGAACGACGTCGCGATGTAGATGATCGGCGTGATCTCTTTGGGCGTGAAGCTCAGCGTGAAGTAAGAGCCGAGCCCCGGGTTGGCGCCCTGGATCGGGCCCGCGGCGGTCTTGTTGAACGCCGTGGTGCTGATCAGCTTATTGAAGCGATAGCGGTACGGGTAGATCTTGTGCTTCTCGGAGAACGCGACGAGATCCTTCTTGTCCTGGTCGCTCAGGCACGCCTTGGAGATCGGCGGCATGGTTTCCCTCTTACGCCTGGTCGAACACGCGAATCCCTTCGCAGGTCAGGTTCACGGGGCCGGTGACGGCCGTCGTGGACTTGTTGTCGAAGAAGCCGGCGAGGATCCCATTGCGCCGGATCAGCGCGGGCTTCTTGAGCGTCTCGGGGCTGCCGCCGGCCCAGGAGTTCGCGACCGAGGTGACGGCGCCGGCGTACTGGCCGGCGATCAGCCGCAGCGGCAGCTTCTGGTTCATGAAATTGCGATCGGCGGTCGTGTCGCGCAGCATGACCATGATCTCGTCGGACAGCGCGCCGCCGGAGGCCGCGGCCCACGCGGAGATCATCTGCTGCGCGGAGAGCTTCTTCAGGATGAAGTCGCTCTCGTTGTAGATCTTGACCTGCGCCTGCGTGTCGACGGCCGAGGCGCCGAGGCCGCTGGGCAGGTTCATGACGTAGGTGAACCACAGCCGGCGCAGCATGATATTCGCCTGCGCCTCGGAGAGGCCGATGATCTTGCGCCCGATCAGCGCGGCGTAGAACGCGGCCGAGCTGCCGGTGTTGTTCGTGATCTGCACGTTGAGCGTCGACGTCGGCCGCAGCAGGTTCGGGTCGGAGAGGTACTTCGGCGCGTCGCCGCGGCCGGCGATGTCGCGCAGCGGCACGGGCTGATCGGACCAGGCGCGCGACGTCGTGGTGTCGGTGATCTGCACCAGGGCCTTGTCCATCGAGACCGTCTTGAGGCCCGAGATGATGTGGATCTGCTCGACCAGGAAGTAAGAGCCGTCGTCGATCTGGATCTGCAGGTTGGCGGCCTGGCCGGAGGCCAGCTGCACGCCGTTCTGCGTGTCGGTGTCCATCGCGTAGATGAACGGGCGGCTCTCGAGCTTGGCGACGTCGGGCAGGATCGGGTCGACGCCAAGGATGTAGCGCTTAATCTGCATCTCCCGGATCTGCTGCGCGGTCAAGTCGGCCATGGTCGTGTCTCCTGTTCCTTTGGGAACCTACCTTCTCATGCTAAGCATCCCCCGAGCTATTTCAAGGGGGCAAATCGCTTCATAAATCCGTCGCGGCGCGAGCTCGAGGCGCCCTCCCCGTCGAGGAACCGCCGGCGAGGCCTTCGCCGATCCGCTCGATGAGCCCCGGGGGCTTTCGCCCCCGGAGCCTTGTCGAATGGACCGGATTTACTGCACGGCGCGCAGCAGCACGCCGTCGAGCCACACGGCGAGCGTGCCGGCCGTGGTCACGGTGACCGCGGTCGGGAAGTTCACGACGACCGCGAACTTCGTCTGCTCGGGCAGGGGGATCGGCACGCGCAGCTTGCGCATGCACGACAGCATCGGCAAGCCGTTGCTGCCGTAGGAGATCTGCCGCGTGCCGTCCGCGGCCGACGTCTGCGTGCGCTGGAACGACGCGCCGCCGACGTTGAGGCCGACGCCGCCGGGCAGGCGGGTCAGCGGCGCCTCGCGCAGGTAGTTCTTGTCGAGGATGTTGAGCTCGGCCCACGCCACGCCCTCGAGGACCTTCTGCGCGTCGTTCAGGTACGAGTTCAGCACGGTCGTCGCCGTGTCCTGGACGATCGCCTGGCCGCCGATGTAGCCGATCCCGATGCCGAAGATCGCGAAGCGCTTGCCCTTCGACAGGACGCTCTGCGCGTCCATGTTCGTGACCGAGTAGCCGCCGGCCGCGGTGTTGAAGAACGTGAACTGCGTGCTGCCGGCGGTCGCGTACGCCTGCAGGTGGTAGAGAGGCTGGTCGACGGCCTCCTCGATCTCGGTGCCCGCCTGATTCTTGAGCGGAGTCAGGTAGTTCTGCATCGCCGGCGAGATGTGCGCGTTCATCGTGGATCTCCTTGGGTCGTTCCCTGCCGCGATCGGGTAATCCTCGTCGGGTCAGGGGTCCTGCAGGGCGGTAGGCCCAAGTCCTTCACGACGCGCTCGAGGTGTTCACCCTCGAGCGCGCTTGAAAGACTCAGGCGTAGGCGTTGTCGCCGGCGCCTCCGAACGCCGAGCCGATCGAGGCGCCCTCGTAGGCGCCCAGGCCGTTGTCGCCGTAGAACGTCCCGACGCCGCGATCGCCGTAGTACGTCGCGGTGCCTCCGGCCGGCGCCGGCAGCGCGGCCGGCGCGGACGCCGCGCCCAGCACGCCGCCGAGCATCGGCGCGACGAAGTCCGTGTAGATGTCGAGGACGAGCGACACGCCCCCGCCCATCAGGATCGCCTTCGAGACGCGCTTGTTCCAAAGCGACGTCGCGCCGGCGAGGCCCGCGATCACGGCGACCTTGACCGCGTAGCCCTTCGCGGCCGTGTTCCTGTACGACGCCGGCACGAACTTGCTCGTGACGATGCCGGGGAGCACGAAGCCGAGGGCCAGGCTCGAGGCCTCGACCAGGAACTGCTTCGAGATCATCTCCTTGGCCGGCCCCATGACGGCCGCGACGCTGCCGCCGATCGGGTTGCGGAAGATCGACGAGCGAGAGCTGCGGCGATGGTGACGGCGGTGAGAACGGCGAGACGAACGGCGCTTTTTGGGATTGCCCATAACGGCGAGACCTCCGAGGAACGGATTGGGCGTGAGGCGCCGAGAGCGCCTTCGCTTGCGGATCACGGCGGCACGGCTGCTTCTCGCCGCCAGGACCCGCCGCCTGCGCGACGGACGCCTGGGGCGGGAAGGCGCGTTCTTTCTGGCCCGCCGAGCAGCCTGCTTCGCGCGACCTCTCGCGAGGGCGCGCAGCTGCGCGGCGGACGCCTTCCTTCTCTTCTTCATGTGGCCCTTCCTTCTCGCCCCGCTGCGAGATCGTTTGCTGCCGACCGGGTTGACTTCAGGCACCAGAGGCATAGAGCTCTCCTACTTGTTGAGGATCACCGTCGCGCGCCGGGCGGCCGAGCAGCCGACCGCGATCCCGTTGAGGAAAGGGACCGCCGGAGCGTTGGCCGGCTGCGGCGTCACGGTGTTCGTCGCGACGACGCTCGTCGCCATGATCCGCGGGGCGACGGAGGTGCCGTCGCCCTCGATCGTGAGCCCGGAGGTGCTGGCCGAGTCGAACGCCACGCAGAAGTCGCCGGCGGCCGCGGTCCTCGAGGAGATCACGAGGTTGTTCAGGGTTCCCTGCCCGGTCGTGAGGAGGACGAACGTCGCGGCCGGCGTCGAGACTCCGATCTCGAAGACGCAGGTCCCGGCGCCCGTCGCGCAGGTCGTCGCCTTGGCGAGCGGGGCGATCGCCATCATCATCACGGTGAGGACCATCACGACCAGCATCTGCTCGAGCCACGAGAACGGCCTGTTGCTTTTCATAGTTTCTCCTTTAGTCGCGCATCCAATCGGTCACTCGGAATCTTCCGCCCGTTATGAAGAGCGTCGAGCCCGCGGGATCCGTATAAACTCGAACGCCCGCGCCGAAACGATGGCGGTACAGGCGCGTTTTGCCGCGAGCCATCGAGGGCTTGTCGCCGAGCGAGAGCACTCGCTTGTCGGATTTGTATTCGATGGCGACGCCGGCTCCCAAAAAGACAACAGCCTTCGGATGAGGGATGTTGACGAGACCCACCTTGCTCGGGGCTTTGGCATGGAATTTCTCGTAGCGTCTGACGGCTCGGGTGAGCGCCGCGGTCTTCTTCACCGGCGCCTCCTCGAGTAGCGGCGGATCCGGCGGCGCGGGTTGCGGTGCACGGCCTGGCGCGCGGCGACGAATGGCTTCGCGAGATCCCAAACGAAGAACAGGCCGACGGCGATCGCGCCGTACTTGATCATGCCGGTGTAGCTGGTGACGGCGCCCGAGACCGAGCCGCCGAGCGAGGCGACGGTCGCGGCGAAGCCCTTGCCCTGCGCGTAGTCCTCCATGTTCGACTCGTCGCCGCTGAGCTCGTCGACCTGCTGCAGGTGAGCGTCCGCGCGCGAGGCCAGGCCGGAGAGCTGCTGCGCGAGCGAGGTGGCCTGGCCGATGTTGTTGTTCGCCACGGCCTTGACCGCGAAGCCGGCGTAATCGAAGAAGCTCGGGCTGTTCTGGATCGCCTGCCAGGTCGGGTCGCTCTGGATCTGCGCGAGCATCGCGTTCGCCTTCTGGCCGAGCGTCGCGGCGTCGCCCTGGATCTGGTTGAGGTTCGAGATCAGGCCGTTGCACTTGGCGACGATCGCCGCGGCCTGGTCGTTGACCGTTTTGTTGCTCGTGCTGAGGAAGTTCGACGCGCGCTGCTTGATCGCGAGGATCTGCGCGCCGGAGGACATGACCTTGCCGATCTTGTCCTCGACGGCGAACTGAGCCTGCGTGATCTGGTCGCTGTAGTCGATCATGGATCTACCTGAGAGCTCTCCAAAGGATGTAGCCGCCGATCGCGGCGCCGCCGCCGACGACCAGCCAGTTCGTCCCGCTCGAGGCGCGCGCCGGCGCGGTCCTCACCGTCGTCTGCGCGACCGCGCTCGAGGGCGCCGGCGCGGTCGCGGCCTTGGTGACGGAGCTGATCACGCCGCCGCCGATATCGCGGACCGAGGCCGGCAGCTGCGCCTTCGCGAGCCAGTCGGGCAGGATCCCGGCGAAAGGGTTCGGAATGTTCACCGCGGGCAGCGAGCTCCCGCCGGCGGCCGCCGGCGAGGCCGCGTACTTCGCGTAGCCGGCCTTGGCGCCCTGCTCGATCGCGCCGAAGACGTCGAAGCCCAGGCCCGGCCGGTGCATATCGAGAATGCGCTGCATGTTTCCTCCGAGCGCCGGCCGCAGGCCGGTGAGCTCCCAATTCGGGATCGAGCGGATATCGCTGGTCTCTTTGTTCGGAACCAGGTAGGACGTGAGATCGAAGCTGCGCGCCGCGGCCGCCGGCGTCGCCGGAGCGTCGGCCAGGCCGCCGCTCTGGTAGAAGCCCGTGCGCTTGCTCGAGCCGCGGCCGTAGTCGTACTTCGCGCCCATCGCGATCTCGACCAGGCTCTGCTGCTGGCTCACGGAGTCGCGCAGCGCCTGAGCGGTCGCCGCCGCGGTGGGCGGCGTGGCGGCGACGACCGCGGCCTTGTCGGCGGCCGCCTGCGCGTCGCTTTGCGCCTTCTGCTGGATCGCGGTGATCTGGTTGGCGAGCGAGGTCGCCTTCGCCTGCAGCGGGATCAGCTGGTTCGTGACCTGATCGTAAAAGACCTGCATCTGCGCCGGGCTTTGCCCGCCGTAGTGGCTCTTGTTGTATTCGGACTGAAGGTAAACCATCCGATTATTGAGCACGGTGATCTGGTCGTTCGTGGCGTTGAGCTGAGCCGTGAGGTCGGCGACGGCGTCGCCGAGGCCGAAGCCGGAGAGGCCGCGCGGAGCTCGAGGCCGGCCGGCGAGCGAGACCATGAGCCTCATCGCGGGCCCCGCTTGGCGCGGCGCCGGCGCTTGAGCATGACGAGAGCTCCGACGCCGATCGCGCCGGCCGCCAGCATGACCGGCAGGCCGACGCCGGCGAGCTCCGGCTGCGCGCCGGCGTCGCCGCCGCCGCCCGCGCTGCCGCCGCCCATGGGCACGATCTGCTGCCCCTGGGGGCCGCCGCTGGCCGCGTAGACCGGGACGCCGCCCTGGCCCACGGGCTGATCCTGCGGCCCGCCTCCGGGCATCATGGCGCGCTGCAGGGCCAGGCTCGCGGCGGTCGTGACGGCGGTCGTGCCGACGAACTTGCCGCCGGCCAGCGCCAGGTCGCCGAGCTTCGCCAGGAAGCCGGGCGCGCCGGCGCCGGAGCCGCCCTGGGCGATGTTCGCGGCCGCCTGCGCCGGCGTCGTGGCCACGCCGGCGAGGACCGCGTTCGTGCCGGCCGTCGCGCCGAAGTCGCCGGCGGTAAGCGCCGCGGACGCCTGCATGGGCGTCATCATGGTCGAGGGCAGCGCCGCGGTGAAGATCCCGGGAGAGGTCGCCGGCGCCGCGGAGACGACGAGGTTCGCCGGCGCCGTGAGCGCCGCGGCCTGGCCGGTCGTCGTCCCGAAGTCGCCGGCGATAAGAGAGGCGGATTGCCCGGGCGTGAAGGTCACCGGCGCCAGGCTCGTGTACGGGACCTTCGTCACCGTCGACGCGAACGGGCCGATGCCCGTCGCGTAGCTCGTCATGCCGAGCGTCACGATCGTCGCGTCGATCGGCAGCATGATCTGCTGCCACTTCTCGAACACACCCGACTCGGACGGAGACAGGCCGAACATGCGGCGCTGCTGCGGGCCGCTGAGCATCGGGAAGAACGTCGATTGCACGGCCGCGCCGTAATAACGGAGCGGCGTCTTGATCGCGTTGGGAACGATCGCGCGCCAGCTCGCCGGGATCGGCGTGATCCGGTTGAGCTTTCCGCCGGGCGGGATGAAACGCTGGCTGATCCAGCCGAGGATGCCGCCGGAGAGGCCCGTGCCGTCGCTCGGCGCGAGATCCGCGCGGTCGCCGCTGAGGCCTCCGGGGATCGGCCCGCCGATCGTGTTCGAGGTCGGCCGGATCCCGGGCCCGCCGGGCGGGACGTCGGGCACCGCGGGCGGCGGCGGGCTCGCGCGCCGGCGGCGGTAGACCGGCGAGACGAGCTCCACGAACGGCTGCACGCGGCGGATCTTGCCGCCGGGAGGCGTGAGCCGGCTGCCGAGCCAGCCGAAGAAGCCGGCGAGGCCGACGCCGTCGCTCGGGGCGAGATCCGCGCGATCGCCGGACAGGCCGAAGCCGCCGCCGGCGCCGCCGAACTGCGGGATCGCGCGCGAGCCCTGCGCGGACGGCGAATAATGGTTGCCGGCGAACGTGCGCTTTTCCCCTTTAGAGTTGAAGACGGCCGTGTTGCGGCCGACCGTCCGGAAGGCCGAGCCGCTGGATCCCGCCGCGGGAGATCCGCCGGCGTCGCCCGCGGCGCCGCCGCCGCCGATCGCCGCCACGCCGAAGCCGCCGTGCTGGCTCGTGCGGATGTTCGCGGCGTGGGGCACCGTGGCACCCAGGCCGGAGAGCCCGAAGCCCTCGGTGACGCGCGGGCCCTGCGCCGTCGGCTGGAAGCGATTGCGCGCGAAGACGCGGCCCTTCACGGTCGTCGTGTAGATCGCGGTGTTGCGGCCGACCGGCCGGAAGCTCGAGCCGACCGAGCCCGCTGCCGGAGATCCGCTCGAGTCGCCGGGAGCGCCGCCGCCGCCGACCGCCTGCACGCCGAAGCCGCCGCCGGTCGTCGTCCGGATGTTCGCCGCGTGGGGAACGGTCGCGCCGAGTCCGGTCGGATCGAAGATCTCCGCGCGCGCTGCAGCCGAGTCGAGTCCGTAGAGCACAGTTTCATCGTAGGCATCCCCGGAAGGTCGTCAAGGGGGCAAAATAAAGCGAGCCCGGCCGAAGCCGGGCTCGCTCGTTTTCTTTGGCCGCGATTCAGCGGCTGTTTTCTCGTCGGTGGCGGGGCTGTCTCTCTAGCGCTTGTCGGTCATAAAACCGGATATTCGCGAACGCGCCCGCCATTGGGCGCTTCCCAGCCCGCCGGCTGCAGGCGCGCGGTCGCCTCGAGCGCCATCCAGCCCTTCGAGCGCGGCAGGTACACCTTCATATAGATGTGCCGGAAGTCGTCGCCCTGGCCGACCACGTTGATCACGACGAACTTCACCGGATAGCCGATCGACAGAAGCAGCGCGGCGAGATATCCGGAGACGTCGTCGCAATCGCCCTGGAACTGCCCGCGCGCGCTGATCTCCTGGTCGACGATCTCGGGGCTCTTGAACATCTCGAGGAAGCGCGGATCCCGGACGTAGCGAAAATGCGCGAGCACCCACTTGAAGATCGAGCGGACCTCGCAGAGCTCGTCGCGCTCCTGGCAGCTCGCGATCAGCAGCTCGGCGCGCGCGCGCAGGTCGTAGTGCTGCAGCGACCACTTCACCGCGGTGACCATGGCGTTGACCGTCTCCGTGATCCCGTTGTCGCCCGGCTGCAGGCCCGAGATGTTGTAAGGCATCAGCCCTCGAGGAACGATCGGACGACGCCCTTCGCCGGCGCCGGCAGCTTCTTCGGCCGCGGCCGGCTAAACACGATGCGCGTCCACGTAGGCGCCATCATCATCTGAAAATACTTGCCCATGCTCACGGGATCCGCCGGATCCATGATCAGGCGCTTCTTCTTCTTGCCGTCGTACAGGTCGATCGTGAACTGGTCGTTCATTCGTTCCCCGGGTTATTGAGGATCTCGATCGCCTTCGCGACGACCTTCGAGCACCAGTCGCGATGCGGCGCGAGCTCCGGCGCCGCGGCGAAGACCGCCTCGAGCTGCGCGGAATCCTTGGCGCGGTTCACGATCTGCTCCACGATCGCGTCGTCGGAGGCGAACTTCGCGAGCGTGTTGTGCCGGCGGATCAGCGGGCAGGCGATCGCGTAGAGCTCGTCGACGAGGTAGTTCGCGGTCTCGGTCACGTCGGCGTTGTTCTCGGCGTGCTGGCGGAAGATCTGCGCGTAAGGGCGCAGGCCCTCGAGGATCGGATCGTTCACGGGTTGGGCCTCCTTGGCCGGCGGCGGTGGCGGCGGCGCGGCCGTCACGGTTTGCAGGTTTACGCGCAGGGGCGCGGCCGGCTCCGCGGCGGCCGCCGGCGCGGGATCCGCGGCCGGCAGCCGGCGGCCGCCGAGGATCCCCATCTCCTTCGCGGCGAGCAGGCCGTCGCGCAGCTCCTTGAGGAAGCCGCCGCCGTCTCCACCGCCCCCGCCGCCGTCGCCCTCAAGGCCGCGCTCGAGCAGGCGCAGCATGATCGTCTTGCTGAGCTCCTTCATCGGATCTTCGGGCGCCAGGCCGCGCACCTGCTTGAAGAGATCCAGGACCTCGGAGCTCGAGGACCTGGCCGGCTCCGGCCTCGAGGCGAGCGCCTTCATCATCTCGAGCGTCTGCGTGTTCGACTTCTCCATCATCGCGAGCACGCTTATGACGAGGGGATGATTGAGCGGATCCGCCTCGGCCGGCGCCGCGGCCGCCGGCGCCGCCGCGGCGGCCGCCGGCGCGCCCTCGAGCGGGCCCGCCATGCGGATCTCCTCGCGGCCGCCCTCGACGTACTTGCCCTTCTCGTTGAGCAGCGTCAGGCGATAGCGCCCCTTGCCGCGGCCCTTGAGCGACGTGATCGGATCGAAGCCGTCGAGCGGGAATCGGTCGATGATCTCCCAGTCGTTCTCTTCCTTGTCGAACTTCTCGACGCGGATGCGGTAGTTCTTGCCGCCGAAGTTCGATTGAAACTCGGCGAGCTTGTCGGCCTCGAGGTCATCGGCCGCGGGATCCGGATCGAGCACGGGCACGTCCTCGGCCGCCGGCGGCGGCGTCACGGGAGGCGTCTTCTTCTTTTGCGCCATGGTCAGTCGCTCTCGGACGAGTGGATGCGCATGAAGCCGTCGATCTGCTCGAGCAGCTCCGGCACGCGGATATCGGCCTTGAGCTTCGTCGCCTCGAGGCACTCGAGGCGCTCTTCGTTCCACAGCGCGCACAGCTTGCCGATGCAGGAGGTGTTCGCGACGAGCGACTTCAGGTCCGCGGATCCCTTCAGCGCGGACGGCTCGAAGTAGTGGACCGGGACGAAGAAATGATGGCAGGCCTTCTTCCCGGTGAACACGTCCACCGGCGGCGGCAGCCGCGGCTTCGTGAACGCCGCCACGCGGTCGACGACTTCCTTCGAGCCCAGGCTGGGCTTCGGAGCTCCGGGGAACGTCGGCACGCCGTCGGTCGGCTCGGGCTTCTTCTCGTTCATTTGACCTCGATCACGTCCACGATAACGACGGTGGAATCACGGGATAATTCAATCAAACACCCAGGCTATTTCAAGTGGGCAGTTCAGTGACACCAGCAGCCGCAGCTGAGGCTCGAGCAGCCCATCGAGTGCTTGCCGGTCCTGCAGGCGTAGCTCACGTTCCCGTCGGCGCACGACGCCGTCTCCTTGGTCCGCGTCTTCCAACGGCGGCCGACGCGCTTCGTCGTTTTCTTCGGCTGAGCATTAACCGTCATAGGGCTCCCCCCTCCACGAATTACCGGACGTCCTGGACGTCGCGCCGCGCGCGCCCAGCAGCGCGTCGGCGATCGCCTTGCCCGACGCGAGCGCCTCGGGCGTGAGCTCGAGGAACCACACCAGGAACGCGGCCAGCAGCAGCTGCAGGCCGTTGACGATCGCGAGCGCCTCGAGCATCTCGCGCGTCACTTGGCCGGCTCCGGCTGCAGGCACGTCATGCCCGGATAGGCGATGAAGCAGCGCACGCGCGTCACGGGATCCTCCACGATCGTCAGCACGATCGCGCTCCCGTTCTTCAGCTCACGAACCGGCACCTGATCCTCGCGCACGACGCCGGCGCAGCCCGACAGCGCCGCGGCGATCGCCGCGGCCAGCATGATCTTCATCGCGTCCTCCTGGACGTCGTCACAGCAGCTTGCCCTGCGGCCACGGGAACGGCTTCGGGCTCACGACGAACGCGCCCGGGCGGAACGGCGTGAACTTCCGCCGCATCTGCTCGGCGAGCGCCGAGGCGCTCACGCGCTGGTTCCTCGTCTGAGCCCAGGCCTGCACGATCGTCGGCGTGACGATCTTGCCGCGGTGCAGCCGCGCGAACTCGAGCACGATCTCCGCGGCGGTCATCCGGCCGCTCCCGCTCGAGCGCGGCGCCGCTCGGCCGCCTCGCGGCCGCGGGGCGTGTCGCCTCGAGCTTCCTTGCGCTCGCGCACCCACCGGCGCAGCGCCAGGCCGGCGCGGCGCGCGTTGCCCTCGATGACCTCGACCGTCATGCTCGCGCGATCCGCGCGCGTCACCGTGACGAGGACGTTCGGGCCCGACTCTGCGATGTGCAGCCCGCCCTCGTTGAACAAAACTTTTCCGGCCATGGCACTCACCTCTCGATTTACGACGTGGAAATCCGGCTTTGGCCGGCGGCGGTCAGAGCTCACGCCGCCGGCCCCTGGCCGATCGCCAGGAGAGCCGCAGGCCTACTCGGGAGGCCCCAGGATCTGAAGCGGCACCATCAGCATCAAAGCGCGGCTATGTCGTTGGATTCCCTGTGACGTTGCCGTTCTATCGTTGTCGTTGCCGTAGGAAGGTTCAGGCGAGGCGGCGTAGCCGCCGAGACGTTTCCTTTCTTCCGTGCCGTTGTCGTCGGGGGTACTAGGGGGGCCGCCGGCGGCCGCGGCCGGCGCAGCGGCGAAAAGAGGGTAGGGAGTTCTTTCAGAACTCTGTTTGCCTGATATGTGCTCCGAATTTTTATTCGTTTCAGCGACGAGCTGCGCCGCGCGCAGGGCGCGTTCCGCGGCGAATCGCTCGGCGCACGCGGAGATCTCGCGGTGATGGGTCTCCCGCTGCTTCTGAGGGGTCGCCCTGGCGCGTTCGGCCGGCATTCCGGCCGCCTGGCCCTTTCGCCGGCGCTGCGGCCTCGCAGGCTCGTACAGGAAGTTGCTGACGTGGATCTCGGAGATCGCCCGCCGCACGCGGTCGACCTCAATCAGCTGGACGGCCTCGAGGCGGCGGATCGCCAGCTGCACCGCGCGCGGGTCCTTGCAGCGCAGGAAGTGAGCGATCGACGCCGCGGTGAGATCGCCGCGGAAGTCCTCGAGGAGCAGCTTCACGCGCAGAATCAGGCGCAGCACGCGCTCCTCCATCGGCTTGAGCTCGTAGACCTCCTCCGCCGTCCACCAGCCATCGCGGACGATCGCCTCGAACTGCTCCATGATCACGAGCCGGCGGGCGTTCTCGCCCTCGGTGAAATGGAAGCGCGCCGGCGCGCGCTTGTTGAGCTCGAGATCCCGCTGGATCTTGCGCGGCAGCGTGGCCGGATCGGCCCACATCGGGCGGGAGGCTTTCTTCACGCGACGGCCTCTAACTTGTAGAATCGCCGGATGAATGACGAATTTGACGATCTCCCCGCGGACGCTCCCATCGAACTCACAGAGAAATTCATGGAGCACGTGCTCAAGGGCTGCGGCAAGAGGGAATGGGATATCCTCGCCGCGATCAACGCGATCGCGCGAAGTTGGCCGGACGGCGCCGACGCCTCGATCAGCGCCGATGCGCTCGCCGTTCTCGCCATGAAGGATCTCTGCTGGACTCGGACCAAGGTGGATCTCGCCCTAGGCGCCCTCACCAAGGCCGGAGGACTTCCGCGGCCCGAACGCAATGAATCCCTTGGCGGTCAGCTCTCGTATCGCCTGAGCTCGATCTCGGCGAACACCGAGAGACTCATCGACAGCGCGATCAGTCGGCTCAAGGCCGATCCTCCTGCGGACGATCCGGCGTAGTTCCTTCGCGGCATTTTTTGTCAGCATAGCTGGAAGCCCCCTGGGACGAGCTGGGCGGGCCGCGGCGGGACGCCGGCGGCGGCGGGAGGGGTCAGAGCCCGTCGGGGCCTTGACGGAGGGCGGTTTCCCGTGGTAAGCTAACAACGCATGGCCCTCCAGAGATGAAGGGTTATGTGAGCTGAGTCAACACGCCGCACCCGGATCCGTGCCGATCGCGCCAACGATCGGAACAACACTGGATCCGGCCTCTTGAAAGTCGGAGATATTGCGGGGGCTGGAAAGGATCGGACCTGTGACCTTGAGGTCGCTGGTTCAAATCCAGCCCCCGCAACCATTTAGCGGCGTTTCTCGACGAGAAACAAGCGAAAACCCTGGTCCAAAAGGCCAGGGTTTTTCTTTTTTGAACCCTCGCCACACCACAAGGTTAGTGAGGGTCAAAACATGAGAAAAGCGCTTGCGTTCCGTCCCGCCGCTCAATTCGAAGTGACGCTAGGCTCGGCCTCGGAAGCATTCCGGCTTCGATGCCAGGCGCAGAACCTCTCGGTCGGCACGCTCGCGTGGTACAAACAGATCCTCAAGATGTTCGAGCGGTTCCTCGAAACGCAAGACGTGACGACGGCCCGCGCTGTGACGCCGACGCTTCTGCGCCAGCACCTTGAGGACATGCGCGCGCGCGGCAACAGCACGGTCACGGTCGCGCGCACCTACGGCGGCTTGCGCTGCTTCTTCGGCTTCCTCGCGCGCGAACGGATGATCCCAAAGAATCCGTGTCAGTTGGTCGAGAAGCCGCGAATGGAGCGCAAGCTCATCAAGCCGCTCTCGATTGACCAAGTGCGATTGCTCCTCGCGCAATGCAATCAGAAGCGTTACGACGAGCACCGTCTCTGGACCATCATGGTCCTGATCTTCGACAGCGGCCTTCGAATCTCGGAAGTCATCGGGCTTCGAAAGGACGCGATCGACTTTCAGGCCGGCGTCCTGCGCGTCATGGGCAAGGGCGGCAAGGAGCGCCAGGTCCCCTTCGGCCTCAACTCAAAGCGCGCGCTGTGGAGCTACATGGCCCGCCGCGGCGACATCCCAGGCCAGGATTTGTTCTTCGTCAGCCGCTTCGGCGGACGCTGTTGCCGATACCTGCTCCGCAAGGAGTTCCACCGTCTGGGCGCTCAAGCCGGCATCCAAGGGGTCCGCGTCTCGCCGCATACGATGCGCCACACGTTCGCGACCCAATACATCATGAACGGCGGCGATGCGTTCAGCTTGCAGCAGATTCTCGGGCATTCAACGCTCGACATGGTGAAGGTCTATGTCGGCTTGGCGAATCGCGACGTGGCGCTACTGCACCAACGATTCAGCCCGATGGACCGACTTGGGCTGCTGCCTGGAGGCCGGCGAAGAGTCCTCGTCGGATGATAGGCAGACCAAGGCGGCCGCGTTTGTCATTTCAATGGCCCTATCGATTCCCATTGAATAATCTGTGTTTTCCGCTTAAACTCCCCACCATGGCCGTGCTCGTCGGCCTACTAGACCGACCAGCCTAATCATGGTTAGATGGACTTGTAAATGACGATACGACTCGCAGCCCTAGCATTAGGCACAGCTTGCGTGGCCACCTTAGGTGGCTGGGATGCGATCGCTGCTCCTTCGCCGGCGAACGATGACCGCACCTTCGAAGTCGTACTGGCGGAGCTTCAACATTCGCCAAGCAGCGCGGTTGAAGTCAAAGATTTGAAACGGCTGGAGTCGCTGATTGATCCAAGATCAGTGCCAGAGCTCGAGAAGCTTTTAGAGGAAAAGTCTCGAGGCCACAAGGTCAGGATACGTTTGTTGGTTGCCAAGCTAAAGCTTTACCAACTCAAGGATGATAAGGAAAAAATCTCATTTCTTCGTTCGTCAGCAAACGGAACTGGTGCGGTGGCTCAATGGGCATTAGATGAATCCTTTCAGCTGCGGAGACGGAATCTGGATTTTTTGACCGTTCTCTCGGACGTTGCAGCGAATAGGAACAACAAAAACTGGGCTTACGCAAAGGCACTGTTAAAAGATGCGGAGCGAGGCGGTCACGATTGAGAGGGCGTCGCCACCTAACCATGCCCTACTGCCGCGCGGCCGTCGTATACACCGCCGTCATCGGGCCGGCGGCACAGGGGATGCATTAGGTGGAATGAATGAAGAGAGTCGCACTCGCAGCAATGATAATCGGATCGGTCCTTCACCCGATTCCCGGCTATTGCGCGAAACGCCACAACTTAACGTCAGCTCCAGGTGGACAGTTTGCGTTCTGGTGCCGCACACCCGCCATCTACTGGCTGACAAGGTCATGGAAGATCCCGTACCGGTTGCTGATGGCGGCCACCGGACCCGGTGGGAGCGTCATGGAGGAGAAGTGTGCGCTAGGGCAGAGCAGCGGCGAGATCATTTTTGATGGTGTCTTGGGAGATGGCAAGCTTTCGTGTTCAGGAACATGGACGGGTGGAGGAACTCGGTGGCTGGAATCCTGTGGGGGCCGCCCGTTGACACTATATCTGTTGCCAGAAAAGACGAAGACCGAGCTTAAGGGTGGTTTTTTCCAGTGGGCAGAACAGAATTCCTCCACAATGTTTTCGGCGGGGTTCACATCGCCGGATCGGCAACACATCCAGATTCTCAAGTTAGTGCTTCCAGAAGTCGAACCAAAACCAGCCGCCGTTTCACGAGAGGCTTTTAATTTCGGTGGAGGCGGGATCCACAACCTGAAAGTCTGCGGCGATCAACTTCGGGTTTCCTTCGAGCATCGCACGCCGGAATTCCTATTTGATCGAGGCCTCCTAGCTCCTGGTCCACCAGATGCCAACAGCTTGGGCATCATGACCTTTGATATTGAAACGGAGACAGAGCTTGGCGTGCGAAGCTATCCATTGACCGACGAGATATACAAGAAGGTGAATGGCGATCTTTGTCAGGTGGGAACTTGAGACGATCTCCAGCTAACTTCGGCTTTAGACGACGAGCACCGATGAGGATCGCCAATATTACGCACGGCTAACCCACGCGCTAGGTGCATCAAGAAATCTGGATGATAGGACCACTAAGCAGTCTTGCTCTTTGCATCAGCCTGCTCTCGCTAGAGGCGGGAGCATCCGTTTCTGCCCAAGGGCGACTTGAGGGGGTCCCGAAGCGGGTTGAGGAGCTGGAATCGCGAGCGGTAAATTCGCTCCCGAGGCAGCGGGATGTCATCGAGCTCGCTTCGCTAGAGCCATGGTTGACGTATTATCCGAATTGGCGCGATGGCGCGAAGATGGCGCGATCGGAGGCCTGGCCTCGCGAAAACGATGCGCCCGCTTTGAGAGCACTATTGGTTTCTGATCAACCGGCACTCCGCGCCTTATCCGCAGAAGCTCTAGCGACCCTTGGGCAGATTGAGGATATTCCCCGATTGGCGCGCTTGCTGTCCGATGAGGCGGCCGCCCCGCCGTTTCTCGAATACCGGCCATATGCTGTTGCTTACCTTCCTGGTAAAAAAGGCGACGACTTGTGTCCGATGTTAATTTGGAAGCGAGGACGGGTGCGTGACTCGGCAGCGCGAGCCCTCGATCTCCTAACCGGCATGGATTTTAGACAGCGCTCGTTCGCAGATTGGTGGAAGGAAAACGCAATCGCCAAGGATCGTCTGTGGTTCTGGAGACAGCGAGCTAGGCGCATGCTTTCCGCGGGAACACCGAGGCCTGACATGTTGCAGCAGTTGCGAGAGGAGATTCGGCGGCAACCCCCAGAAACCGAGGCAAAGATGCGGCTGCTCCTGTCTGAAAGCAGCGACAATCCGCTGGGCGAGATTGATCGCGATCAGTCGTTATTCCAGGGGCCTCTCGCGCTGAGGGTTAGCGATAACCGATTGCTCGAGCTTTTTGAGGGAAAGGGGTTGTGGCCTGATGTCGTATGGGATGAAGAGTTCGAAACGCGTCTTATCACACGTCTTTGTCAGACCGGGAGCCCGCTTCTTCGTGTCGAGAATCTGAGGGTGCTTCAGGAAAGGCTGTCTCGGACCACTGGATGGATTGCACGGAGCGCCTTGATATCTTCGATCGGCGCTCTCATGGGAGGCGATCGCGGAACTGAGTACCTAAGAACTGAAGCGATTCATGAAAAGGAGCTCTTTGTGAGAGAAGAAGTTATTCGAGAGCTTATCCGCCGAGATTTGTCGGGTAACTCAACTTTTATCGAGGCGCGCTTCTTTGCAGACAATGATTTTTCCGGATCTCCCGATGTGAAGCAGGCGATACTCCAAGAGTTAGGGAAGCCCCCACTCTCGCCTTTGAAGCGCGATTTGCTCTGCCGACTAGTTCTTGATCCCCGCCTTGGGCCATTCCTAACCCGACCCTCAAAGGTAATGGGAGATGATATGTGGCGAAAATACGCGATCTGGAGTTTGAACGTCCATGCAGGAAGAGAGCTGATGTCGCCGAGCAGTGAGGAAGAGTATGCCCTGACGAAACCGGACACTTCGAAAAAGGCTCTAACCGATTTTCTGGCGAAGGTCCAAGACTTGAAGAATGGAAGACAGAAGTGAAGGCACCCGTGAAGGAGTGCGGGCCAGCACCGAAATCACGCGTTTGACCGGCGCTGGCCGGCGCCAGGCAGCTTGAGAGCCCCGCCTACCCCCTAGTTCCTACCAATGCGCCGCGGCGGCCAAAGCCGCCGTCCCCCGCACGACCTCAACGTCCGCGCCTTTACGCCTTGCCCCTTCCCGCGTGCCGAAGCAATTAGCCCGGCAATCTTATGGGCACAACAGACCAGGCAGGCGCGGAATCTTGTGCGGATTTCGGGGTCTCGCGCGAATAGAGAGTAGGGGCGTCATGTGCGGAACTGGCTCCCTCGCCGAAATAAGAAAGTAGCCGGCGTACGCGGGGAATTTATCACGCCACGTGATTTTTTGTCGGAAAATGGTCTTTTCAAACGCATATGTAAGTAGGGGGCCCCTGGGAATGGAGGGAATCGGTCCGGATCAAACGCATATGTAAGTGAGGGCTCTGCTAACGATTGGACTGGCTCGCGCGAATGATATGTAGAGGCGGCTGGGACCGCCAACAGACCCGCTAACGCGTTGGAGGAGGAGCATAAACGACATCAGGATAAAAAATGCTGACTTTTGCAGTCCCCGGGCGCCCACCTCGTCATCGATAGGGCCGATGACGCTTCCCGACCCCTCGCCCCCAACCATGATGATTGGTTGTGGGTGAGGGGTCGGGAAGACGGTGGGCTGGGGAGTGCAAGGGGATTGGGAAGGAGATTTAGATTTTAGATTGAGAGAGGAGTTTGGGTGGAGTGGGAGATGGGTTTGGGTTGAGGAAGAGATGAGTTTTCTTGAAGTGAGTGGTGAGTTATTTGGTTTTGGAAGATGAATTTTCTGAAGAAGAGAGGAAGGGAAGAGAATGGAATTAACGAAGAGAGACGTGGCGGTGCTGGAAGCTTTGGAGAAGTGGGGCGTGATGGGACTTGGGCAGTTGGATGGGTTTCTGTTCAGGAACGCGGCGGCTGAGGCGGAGCGGATGAGGCTATTTTTCAATGACTTGAGGCGTGAGGATCATTGGGGCGGGGCCTATAAGCGGTTGCGGACTTTGGAATTGGCGGGCTTGGTGAAGACGTTCCGGGCGATCAATTACTGGCAGGTCTATATGCTGACGGGCCGGGGGCATGAGTGTCTGCGTGAGAACCAGCGGGCGAGTTATTTGCATCCGATCCGGAGCCTCGGCGAAGCTTATCTGCGTCACGAGATAACGGTATGCGGCGTTGGGCTGGTCATGAGCGAACTACTGGGGCTGAAAGTCCAAGCTACGCGGCAGATCTGGGAGAACCTACGGCGCCGGCAAGTCCCGCGCAGAAGCGATTCCAGGCTGACTTGCCCGGATTTGCTGGTGCAGGACGCGCAAAGCCAATGGCACTCGATCGAAGTGGAGCTGACGGCCAAGTCGCGCGAACGCTACCGCGAACTGCTCTACAAACGCGAAAGCCGATGGGCGGAAGGGATGATTCTGTACCTAACCGGCTGGCCGACCGGGGTGGAATACCTCCTCTCGTTGATGGAAAAATCCCAGTCGGTGAGCACCTACGCGGCAAGCCTCGCCGAATTCCGGGAGCAGTTGGGACGGTGCCAGTACCTGCGGCAGACGACCAACGGCTACCGGAAGACGTTCAACCTACCCGTGATCAAAGAGCCCGCTCGTCAGGAGGTTGCCGCCTGAACATCACCCTCGAAGCCGCGAACGAGACGTTCTTGGCGCGCTGCGCCGCGCTGAACTTGGCCGAGGGCAGCGTCGCATGGTACCGACACATCCTGCGCGCGCTCAGGACGCTCCTGGAGGCCCGTGGCGCGCGCGATGCGCGCGACGCGACGCCGGCGCTCCTGCGCGAGCACCTGGCCGATCTGAGGCGGCGCGGACAGGCATCCGAAACCGTCGCCCGCACTTACGGCGGCCTGCGCTGCGCCTTCCGATTCTGGAAGCGCGAGGGTCTGATCGCGGACGACCCCATGGAGCGCGTTGAACGGCCGCGGCGTGAGCGCGTCCTCATCCGCCCGTTCAGCCCCGAGCAGGCCTCGCGCCTGATCGCCGGGCCGGACGCACGCACGTCCCATGGCCTGAGAGACCGCGCGATGATGATGCTCATGCTCGACTCCGGCCTGCGCATCTCCGAACTCCTGTCGCTCGAGGCCGGCCGCGTGGACTGGCTCAACTGCAACGCGATCGTGATGGGCAAGGGCCGCAAGGAGCGCAGCGTCCCGTTCTCAGCTAAGACCGCCCAGGCCCTGCTCGAATACGCCCAATCGCGGTCGAATAGCCCGATCAAGTCGGACCGCCTCTTCTTGGGCAAGACCGGCAAGCCCATATGCCGAAGCAAGGCGCGCAAGCTCATCCTGCGCTACGGCCGCGCCGCGGGCATCGAGGGCGTGCGCCTTTCCCCCCACACCCTGCGCCACACCTTCGCCGTGCTCTACATCCGCAACGGCGGCGACTCGTTCAGCCTACAGGAAATTCTGGGGCACTCTTCACTGGAGATGACCCGACGCTATGTGAACCTGGCGAGCCGGGACGTGGCCGAGCAGCATAAGAAGTTTTCGCCTGTGAATCAGTTGCTTGTAGGAGGCACTTCGTGTAGGCTTGAGGCAGTATAAGCCAAGGCTCAAGCCTACACGATTGCCTGCCAAACTGTCAACATAATTCCCCTTGAAAAATAACTGTTTACAAGCAATAATATCGCTATAGCGATATATTAATCGCCATACCGATATGACTATCAAACAGACCCGGCGACATCACTCCATCGGCGAGCGCATCCGCACTCTGCGCCTAGACCGCCGCTGGACCCAGAAACAGCTCGCCGAATTGCTCGGCATCTCACAGAACTATCTCTCCGAACTGGAGCGCGGTCAGGGGTCGTTCACAGCAGATCACCTGCTGACGATTCTCAAGACCTTCAACGTGCCGATCGACTACTTTTCCCCCGCGAAAACGGAAGGGCAAGACCAAATCCAAAGCGCCCTCGCGCGATTCGGCGCGTCGCATCTATTCGAACCGGCTGACACCATACCCTCTGTGCTTTTCAAAGAAGTCACTGATGCCGTGCGTGAAGCGCTGATCTCCGCAGAATCGTCGCGGCAAATCGCGGCGCTCGCGCCCGTACTCGTCGACAACATCAACCGAATCAACTTAAAAACCCTCCAAGCACAGTTCCTCGAGATCGGCTTAGGGCAACGTTTGGGGTGGGCGCTGGAAAACACTCTTGAGGCCATCCATCACGAGCTCTCGCAGCCTCTGCCGCATGCATGGAAACTCAAGTACCATCGGGCGGAAGTAATCCTGAAGTCGTTTCTTTCTCTCGACTGGCCAGGCCGGAGGGTTCGTGCGCTCAGGGCTTCGCTCGTAGATTTCAGCGACGTGCTGGACCATGACATTGCCAGCGACAAATCCCTCGCCGAGGCCCGCCGCGAGAGTTCCGAGATCTCGAAACGCTGGGGAATCACGACGCGAATTCAGACAGATGACTTTATACAAGCGTTGAGGGCAGCCCGTGAAACTCATCCATAGATTTCTCACCGAAATCGACGAGAAGTGGAAACCTGTTGGCAGCGAGCCTATCCGCTTGAGAATCATCGGCTCAGCCGCGCTCATGTTGCAAACCGAGTATGAACGAGGAACCAAGGATAGCGACATCCTTGAGGCCGCCGAGATCACGCCGGCCATCCGAGAACAATTGCTTGCCCTCGCCGGCCCCAAAGCTCCGCTGTTCGTGAAATATCGGATGTATATTGAGGTCGTGACCCGCGCGATTCTATTCTGGCCTCAAGCCCCGCTCTTCCAGGCTGTTCCAGATTTACCGCTGAAGAATTTCACGGTCGAGGTTCTCGATTTGACTGACGTCGCTGTCAGTAAGCTTAAACGCTTCAACCAAAATGACGCGGCAGACATCGCGGCACTGGCCTCCAAGCAACTCCTGGATCACCAGAAACTGGTCACACGATTCAAAGCCGCCATCGATTTCCATTCGACTTCGGGATTCGCGGAAGACTTTCCGAAGTATATCGCGAATCTGAACCGAGTCGAACGGGACAATCTCGGTGTTAAGGAATCCTCTATCGAACTTCCGGACTGGATGCAGGAGTAGCGGACAATGCCCCCCGAGAGACCCCCGGCACGAACATGACCATGGTTGCGGCGTGCCGATTTGCTGATGGCGTGGTTCTAATCTCCGATTCAAGGGCGACATGGGGCGAAGGCGGGGCCCCGACCTTCCAAGACAACCTCCAGAAGATCGTCGCTATCGGAACAAACCAGGTTCTCGGATACGCAGGAGATGTCGAAGCGATAGACACTATCGTCCGTCAGCTTCGAAAGCGCTTCCATCAAGACCCAAAACTTCAAATCCTGCGGAAAGTCGCCGCGGAGATCCCGCGCATCGCAAAGCACTATTACGCACTCCACAAGTCAAGAACCCGGCGAGATAGCGGCGTCGGCATGATTCTTACTGGGCGTGAAGCCGGGGGACACATCGGCGCCTGGGTCTTCCGATCCCCGGATTTCATCGCGAACAGAATCGACGGCTACGTCGTCATCGGGTCCGGCGCGCCGGCACAGGCTTTCCTCGACAGAAGCTTCGCCACGATCGAGGCTTCCGGCAAGACGATCAAAGAGAAGGCCGACGAACTGATTCCCGGCCTCGAAACAGAACTTCGCAAGCATGGAATCGATACCGTCGGAGGGATGTTCCAGATACTCTTAATCACGCCGAAGGGAGTTAGCCCCCTGGATTACGGTTACATCGATCTCGATCCAACTGCTGCACCACGAGCTCAATCCATGGGTTTCGGCAAGACTGGCTGGACACAGCGTGACTTGGTAGCAAAGAAAGATACTCCCCTCATCGAGCCTACTAAGATTCTCTCCGAAGGGCCGCACGAAAAACGCCTCTATGACTTTAAAGATCTCGAAACCCCCAAAGCTCCGAAGTGGCATCTAAACTATCTACTCACGTCTCAAGGAGTCGAGACACGTCCCACCATGCTCAAGTTCACTCGACCGATGACGATTCTTGGCACGCCTGAATTCCCCTACGAGGCGGAGCTCATGACTTCGGTCGCATATTGGGGAGCGACTGGAGAGAGATCGTTTGAGATGGCACTTCTTCAAGACAGTGAAGAAACAATCGTCGCCTCGGGAAAGGTGAATTCTCAATTTCTCCCGGAAGATGTCGAACTCATCTTCAAACTCAGGTTACCGATGAAGAAGCCTGGACCCGCCTTTCTCGAGGCTCGGATTGAAGGCCAGCTTCTTGGACGGCGGGCGCTCTACTTCGGAGAACTCAAAGGACAAATCCCTGAAGATCCAGGGGCACGGGCCGAGTTCACCAAAACCACGAACCAACGATTCCTCGATGAGCATGCTGCTTGCCACGATGCGTTCCTGACGAAAGAGCGTCCCGTCTTACTCGTCTACTTCATCATCTGTCAAATTGCCGTTCATGGCGAGAACGACCTCGCGTTCATCAATGAGTTCAACGTCGCATACCAAAAAAAGTTCCCCCTCCTACTAAGACTTTCAATCGCGAGTTCGATCCGGGCCTTGCCTGGCAAGCACAGCCTACGAGTTGCCCTGATTGACGCGATCTCTCGAGAAGAACAAACGGTCAACACCGTAACCATCGAAACCCGATCCAGTTGCATTAGCACTCCCGGCACAGGGGAAATGGTTATCGCTATCCAACGGCCAGGAATCTATTTCTTGAATCTCTATTGCGATGAACAGCTGATTGGCACTCGCCTTCTGACGGCCGAAGACAACAGGCCAAGATTTTCCTATACCCTTCGGCCATCCGACGCCGAGCGAGTCGAGAACGGAGAATTGCTCGTGCTCAGCAAACGGGCGATGATGGCTCCCCGCGGATAGCGAACCAGCAGATCGCTCCAAATTCAATCTGGGCTACTGCCGCATTTTGAACGCGACATGCTATAGTATCCGCAGGACCACAAGGTTGAGTCGTTCAACCGCGTGGATGCGGGAAGGCCTCTCGACGAAGAAATAAAATTCCTCGTCGAGAAAAAAGGGTGAAGCTCATAACCTTGAGGTCGCTGGTTCAAATCCAGCCCCCGCAACCATTTAGACGCAGTAAACGCAGCAGTCTCGACGGAGAAGCGCAAAAGCCCTGGGCAAGCTGCCCGGGGCTTTTTGCTGTGTGGGTCGGGGAAGGTCTGTCTTAGGCAGTATAGGCGAGTCCAGGGACGAGTCCAGATTGATCAACCGAATACAGCTCTTACGAAACACCGGGCAGTTCGACTCGGTGAACGGCGGCGGTGCTCCGGCACTAGCTAAGCTCACCCTCGTCTACGCTGAAAACGGTCGCGGCAAGACCACCCTGGCTTCGATCCTTAGGTCGCTGGGCACGGGCGATCCCCTCCACATCGCAGAGCGACGCCGCCTTGGCGCGGCCCACGCCCCCCACATCGTAATTGACTGTGTCGGCGGGGCTCCGGCTGTGTTCCAGAATAACGCCTGGAGTCGCTCCCTGACAAACGTCGCGATTTTTGACGACGCTTTTGTCGAGCAAAACGTCTACTCCGGTCTCACAGTCGGCTCGGAGCATCGCCAAAACCTCAACGAGCTGATCCTAGGCGCACAGGGCGTGCAGTTGAACCGCACCCTGCAAGGCCACGTTGCACAGATCGAGGCCCACAACACCGCTCTTCGACTCAAGGCGGCTTTGATTCCTGCCGCGGAGCGCGGCGCGTTGTCCGTTGATGACTTCTGCGATCTTCCCGCGAACGCCGATATCGACGCCGCTATTCTCACGGCCGAACGAAATCTGACGGCGGCGCAGCAGCAGGAGCGTATCCGAAATACCGCATTGTTCCAGGTTCTTGACCTTCCGGCCTTGGACCCACAGGCGCTGGATACGCTCCTTCGGCGGGCGCTCCCTGCTGTTGAAGCTCAAGCAGCCGCAGCCGTCCAGGCTCATTTGGGAACTCTAGGCGCAGGAGGCGAGGCATGGGTCGCCGACGGCCTCAATCGCGCCCACGCGCATCCGCCTGCTGAGGGCGCGCAGCCGACTTGCCCGTATTGTGCGCAGGACCTTCGTGGATCAGCTCTCGTTGATCATTACCGCATCTATTTCGGAGAAGCTTATCACCAGTTGAAGGACGATGTGGCGGCGATGCTCCTAGAGATCGGCCGAGTGCATGGCGGCCAGACGGCCTCTCAATTCGAGCGCGCGATCCGCGTCTGGGTCGAGCAGCGACAATTCTGGTCCCAGTTCACCGATGCGCCCGAAATCGAGATCGATACGGCAGCGGTGGGAGCCGCATGGCGCGCCGCCACGGACGCGGTGCGGACTGCTCTCGAAGCGAAAAAGGCAGCTCCACTTGAACCCCTGGCGCTTTCGCCTGAAGCCCACGCCGCCATCACGGCCTATGATGGACACCGTCAAACAGTCAGGGCGCTCAGCGACAGGTTCCAGACTATAAACGCGGCGATCCGCATCGTTCAAGAGCAGGCGGCTGCCGGCAACCCGGCCGCGCTGGCCAGCGATGTAGCCCGCCTCAAGGCTACAAAGGCTCGCCATTCGGCAGCGACGGCGCCCCTGTGCGCAGATTATCTCACAGAGAAGACGGCAAAGACCGCCACTGAACAACTCCGCGATCAGGCGCGCACGGCGCTTGGGCAGTATCAGCAAGCGACTTATCCTGCGTATAACGCTGCGATAAATACCTACCTCGCCAGATTCAACGCCGGGTTCAGGATTTCCGACATGGGCTCGGTGAATACGCGCTCAGGCCCTGCTTGCACGTATAACATCGTGATCAATGCCGCTCCGGTTGCGGTTGCTGGTGGCGCGCCGGTCGCGGGCGCTCATGCATTCCGTAATACCCTTAGCTCTGGCGACCGGAACTCTCTCGCCCTAGCTTTCTTCTTCGCGTCCCTGGACCAGGACGCTAATCTCGCTGGAAAGATCATTGTGATTGATGATCCGATGACCAGCCTGGACGAACATAGAGCCCTGACGACTGCGCAAGAGGTGCGGCGCCTCATCGGGCGAACCGCGCAGGTCATTGTTCTCTCACACAGCAAACCCTTTCTGTGTCGCGTCTGGGAGCACACGGACGCGGCCCAACGAGTTTCCCTCGAAGTCGCACGCGATGCGGTGGGCTCGACTATTCGACCTTGGGATATCAACCAGGACTGCATCACCGAATATGATCGGCGCCATTCACTTCTACGCCAGCACGTCGCTGGCGGTGGCGTGAACAGCCGAGAGGTCGCTGAAAGCATCCGCCCGGTCCTCGAAGGCTACTTGCGGGTGGCGTGCCCAGAACATTTCCCGCCGGGGACGTTGCTTGGGCCATTCCGTGGCCTCTGCGATCAGCGCGTGGGCGGGGCCCAGCAGATTCTCGACCAAGCCAATATTGACGAGCTTCGGGACCTTGTCGAGTATGCCAATCGATTCCACCACGATACGAACCCTGCATGGCAAACCCAGGCCATCAATGATGGCGAGCTGGTTGGCTTTGTAAACCGGGCGCTGGCCTTTGTCCGGCACTAGACGCGGCGAGGCCAGATGCCAATAGCGCTCAGAGCTCGGGAACCCGAGACCCCGGACATCAACACTCCCGAGCGGTTCCAAGAGTTTGCTCGCACTCTTGAGATCTGCCGCGACCACGCCCTCTCTGACGATCCTGTCAGAATCCGACTGGCCTTAATCGTTCTCGACAACTTGGCCGAGATCCTCATGTTCCATCGGTGCCAAGCCCGTTTTGATAGCGAGGACTACGTAAAGCACATCTTGCGACCGAAATTACCCGAGGACCTCCGCAAAGGCGCTGAGCGCGATTTTGCCGGCAAGATCCGCTTCCTTACGCTTGTCGACAACTCCATCTCCGCACGTGATGCGGCGATTCTACGAATCAGCCACTCGTATAGAAATGTCGCGTTCCACCGCGGCGAGCACAATCCTCGCGCAAATAGCGCCATCACGCGGATCCTGCTCGACACCGTCTGTCGGATGTTTAGGACAACCTACGAACATGGCGGCATGTGCGGTGGCAATCCAGAGCACGTTGCATGGCTTAAGGGTTACGGCTACTCGAAGCCCTATCTGGAGTATTCAGAGGCAGCTCAGCGGATTTCCGTCGCGCTTGTCGCAGGGACAGAATTCTCTTTCCCTGTCCTCCGTGAGACCCTTATCGGTGACCTAAATACGCGCCACGCGGAGATGATTCACTCAACCCTCCGCGACCTCCCTGTCCCTGAGCTAATTCTCGATACGATTCTGAAGTCAGAGGAATTCGACTCCGAATACGACTACGATTCCGTTTCGACTCCCCTAAGAGAAGCTGGATATGGATTTGCGGAAGGGACCCCTCCAGCCAGAGATGAATACATTCGCCTTGAACATGACTATACAGTTCGAGTCAGAGCTGATTACGATGGCTTCAAGCCTTCTTTCACATGGCACCGAGTCTGCGCTCTTGGGAAATCTATTGAGCGCCTATCCAAGACAGCAACCCCATCCGTTCTCGTTCCCAGGTATCACCAGCTAAACGAATTCCTCGCACAGGCTGAAAAGTTCCTCTACGCCGCTATTCGCAAAAACGAGGCAGCTATTCAGTTCGCCAGCGAGCTGGCCCGCGGAAAATGAACGCCGCACTACGGCTTCTTAACTGGATTACCAAAAACTCTGGCGAGCCAGCCGAGACGCCCCCAACTCACTGGGATCCCGAGCTGAGCGCGAACTGCCTTCCAGCATTGAACACGCCTTCATTTGAAGAAGACGCCGTGATCCGTGCTTTCAAGATCTTAGAAGGCCGCCTACGCGGCCTCTTGGCTGCGCCAGCAGAGAGAACTGGCACACAACTGGCCGAGGAAGCCTTCGGCAAGGACGGCCCTCTTCAACTTGGGAAGACCCCCGCCGAACAACTTGGCCTCTTACGCCTTTTCTCTGGAGTGTTTCTGCTCAACAGGAATGCTTCCACGCACCGATTTATTAATTATTCCAAGGCAGAGGCAGCACAGATAATCGGATTCGTCAACCTTCTGCTCCGCTGGCTGGATCGAGGCCTTGAGGGCACAACGCGCGAGCTAGGTATCCTAAAAAAGGAAGACCAAGCTGTTCGCTACCTCTTTCATGATCTCGATGGCGACGGGGTGAAGGAGCGGATCATTTCAATCCAACGCGCTGACACAGATGTGTCGACCTGCAAACTGATCTGCTTGCGGCAAACTCCATCGGGCCTAACGAGCATCACCCTACTAGAAGACCAACCGGCATCCTCGCTCGACTGTCAGATACGCGATATCAACGGGGATGGTCGTCCGGAATTGATTGCCCGTTCAACCACTAGTGAACGAAGTGAATGGATACATGTGTGGCAGTGGGACACGAATGGGTTCAGGGAATTGACCGGTGGCGGGATCTATAGCGATTATCCGCGCATCGAGATCAAAGACGTAGATGGCGATGGCATCGAAGAGATCGTGGGCTACAAACGGCAGCCCGATCTACCGCAAACCGCGCAGAATCTGACGATAACCACCTATCACTGGAACGGGAACCAGTTCCAAGGAAGCGTGAGCCGCGAGGAAATCGGCCCATATAGGCAGGATACCGATGAGGACAGGGTCAAGCGAATGGTCCTCACTTATGAGCCAGCAGCAGAGGCCTTCGTGCGGGCGGTGAATGCCCATCCGGGAACTCATGTTAGCTGGTGGATCGATAAGAGGTTGGAGAAGGGCCGAGAAGTCTGGCGGGTCCAACTTCGCCAGTGGAGTGATCGCACTACCTTAGGCCAGACTTTTAATCACTATTCGGTCGACCTTGCGGCAGTAAAGGTCACTTCGATGTTTTTTCACCACCCGGATGGAACCCTCACCTCGGATCCAGACTGGTGATTTTATCCTGCCCCCGCCTCCGCCCCACCGTCCCATACGCATGAAACTCTTTGATGACGCAGTGCGAACCGAAACCGATTACTCGCGCCGAGCGGAAACCCACTTCCATTTCCTGAACCGCAGCGCCCTCGCGGATTTCACTGCGACGCGGGGCCTTGTCGAAGCCATGTTCGCGGATTTCCCCGAGCCCGGCAAAGCTGACCTGCGGGCTCGCTTCCGATCAGGAGATGAGCCGCACTCAGGCGCATTCTTCGAGCTCTTCCTCTACTCGGTGCTCCGCAAGATGGGCTATTCTCCCGCACTCCATCCCTCGTCTGGGTCGACCAACCGCCGCGTAGATTTCCAGATAGAGGCGGCTGGCAAGAGCGTTTTTATTGAGGCCCGAACGCTGACCTCAAGCGAGGAGACCAGCGTGCACGAGCGGCTGATGGCTCCGATATTGGATGCCATCGACGATCTGAAGTCGCAGGACTTCTTCCTTCACGTTGATTACCAGGGCGAGCTGAAGAAGGCCATCGCGATCGGTCCGATCAAAAAGCACCTGACGACCTGGCTCGCCAGCCTAGACTACGACAAGATCAAGGCCGAGAGCGCCGGAGAGAACGGATTCAGGAACTGGCCGGTTACAAAGTGGGTTCAGGACGGCTGCGCCATTGATTTTACTGCCTGTCCGAAGGGCAAGGCTCGCGGCGAGCCTGGGCGAGCGATCGGGATGGAGATGGGCGGCGGCTGGAGCGGCACGGGCCATAGACTCCGCAAGATGTTAGCCGCAAAGGCCCGTCGATACGGCAAGCTAAATACGCCCTACGTCATCGCTGTGAACGTAATGGACGGGAGCACTGACAGCGAGGACGCACTGCAAGCTCTATACGGGCAAGAGGCTGTCGAGTTCAAGACCTATACCGACGGTCGCCGGGAATCTCGGCTCTTTAGGAAAATGGACGGCCTCTGGCGCCAGAACGACGGTCCCAGATATAAGCGCGTGAGCGGTGTCCTGATCGCGTCCCGGCTCAGGCCCTGGTGTATGCCGCAGTCGCGACTCACCCTCTACATGAATCCCTGGGCCGACTTCCCGCTGACCAACGAGTTCCCGGACCTCGAAGTGGTTAGGCTGGGGGATGATGGCCGCCTCGTCAGAACTGGCGAGCCGACTATATCCCCGACGCTTTGTCCTGGAACTACTCTCCCCGTATAAGCCCTTGGTGGTGCCTTCTGATGTGGTCGATGGTCAGCGTGAACTTTCCCTTCGCGTTCTCCGGTGCAAATTGCTGCATCTCCTCGAGCCAAGGGATTAGGGGATTGTCGAAGGAACTCTGGCCGTTCTGAAACCGGTAGGCCAATGCCCCATCCGACGGCTGAGCCCTTAGCGGGATGGGCCCTTCTACAAAGTCGTGGCGAAGGGGCTCCAAGCCATTGTCTCTCACGGTCTTGACCGCGAGTGGCGTCAGGAGAAGCCCGACCCAGTTCTGATCTTCGCAATAGCGGTAGGCGTCCAGGAACGGCTGCCCGATCACCATGCGCTGCCTCGATGCGGAGAAGGTGGTTCCGTAGCTGATAGCCCCACGCAAAGGAAGGCGAAGCCTGATCGAGTCCTTGATCAGATTCTTGCACTGAAGAAGAAACCAGGCGTAGCTCTTGAACGTCGGCCCGAAGAGAACCAGGGTGTCCGAGAACATCAGGTGCTCAAGTTTCCCATGCCGCTTCTCCTCCGAGTCCAGGGACTGAATCAGCTCGTCCAGTTTGCTCGTGAGAAGCGCGCGCGGAAAGTCCTTCTCCGCCTCGGACATCATGTTGCTAAAGCCCAGGACATCGAATACGGCGACCCAAGAACTCCGCTTCCGCCAGCTGATGGTCTTCTCCTTGGGGCGCATGGTCATGTCCTGCCGATGGTATATGGTCCCTAATCAGGACGAGCCAGGCCAGAGGAGCGTGTGCTACGCTCGAAACGCATGCCGGCTCACCAGTCCTAGATTTGGCGCCTGTCTCGAACGGTAGAAATCCGCTCGCGAAGCGCCGCCTTGATCTCCATTGACCCCTTGACGAGATCGATTGCAGAACCTATAATATCGATATATCGATACTTTAATCGATAGACCGATATGACGACTATCAACCACGACAGGGTTGCAATCTCCCAGAAGATTCGCCATTTGCGTCAAGAACGGCGCTGGACGCAAGCGGCGCTGGCGAAACTTCTCGAGCTATCGCAGAACCGGCTCTCCGAACTCGAGCGCGGCCAGGGCTCCTTTACCGCCGAGCAATTGCTCGCCGTCCTGACTCACTTCAACGTGCCGATCGATTACTTCTCGGCCGAGAAGAAGACAAAGGATTCGAACGGGAATCAACTGCAGAACGCCCTAGCCCGCCTGGGAGCCTCCCATCTCTATGAGTTGGAGACTTTGCCGAGCGACGCCGTCAAAGATGCCCTCTCCGCCATCCGCGAAACTCTTGTGGGGGCGGGTTCCTCGCGGCAGATCACGGGAATCGCCCCAGTGATCGCCAAGAACATCCGAAATCTCAACCTCTACAAGCTCCGAGCCCAGTTGGCGGAAGCTGGGCTCGAACGGCGTCTTGGCTGGGTCTTGGAGAATACCCTGGAAGCCATCCGGCGCGAACGGAAGAAAGAGCTTCCTCGCGAGTGGACTCTCGCTTACAGGCAGGCGGAGATACTGCTTGAGCCGGTGTTGAGCGCCTGGAAGCACGAAAGCCTCCGGAAATACGCGAAGGAGCCCGAGGATCTTCTGGACGGCGGCATCACCAGCCAGGAAAGCCTCGACGCGGTCCACAAAAGCCGCTCCGACATCTCCAAACGATGGCGCATCATCACGGAATTCCAAGTGGACGATTTCGCCCGCGCCCTTGAGGCCGCACGATGAGCGACGTCAAAGGATTCTTCCGCGAGATCGATCGTCTTTGGACTCCGGCGAAAGCAGAGAAAATCCCTCTGCGCGTGATCGGAAGCGGGGCGCTCCTGCTGCAGACCGATTACGTGCGCGGAACGAAGGACGGCGACGTTCTGGAGTCTCTCGCTTTGACGGAAGAAATAATGGCCAAGCTACTGAAACTCGCCGGGAAAGATTCGCCGCTGAACGAGAGAACCAGGCTCTACGAAATCAGCAAAGCGGCGCTCTGGCTTCCGCTCGGGAACAAAATGAAAAGTGAGCATCAACCGCTCGATATCGCAGACCGGACTATCGTCAACCTCCCGTCCGACATCGGAATCATCGTCCAGCTGCGGCGCAAGAAGTTTGGCTTGACCCAAGCCATGGCCGCGGCGTTACCGACATGGGGTTAGGAGTCCGAGACGCCTCCGATTGACAGTGGCGGCTTGGCGATATATAATTACCCCACTACCTCCAAAAAGGAAGCGTTTATGGATACTGTTAAGCGATTTTTCAAATCACCCCCCGACAGCTTTTTCCTCTTTGGCCCCAGGGGAACGGGCAAATCCACCCTGCTGAAGGAGAAATTCCCCCACGGCCTGTTCGTGGATCTCCTCGATCCGGACTCCTACCGCACTTACGTGAGCCACCCGGAGCAGTTGCGCGCCCTGGTCGAGGGCAACCCCAAAATCTCCCAATTCGTCATCGATGAGATCCAGAAGATTCCAGCGCTCTTGGACGTCATTCACCAGTTGATCGAGGGAAAGTCCCGCCGTCCCGTGCAGTTCATCCTGACGGGCTCCAGCAGCCGCAGGCTTCGGCGCACGGGAGTGAATCTCCTCGCGGGCCGCGTGCTTTTCAAAACCTTGCACCCGTTTCTAGCCGCCGAGCTTGGAAGCCACTTCAATCTTGAGCAAAGCCTGCGATTGGGGCTACTTCCCCTCGTGCTGGCGGCCAAGGAACCGGAGGAGACGCTCAAGTCCTACGTCTCGCTCTACCTCCGGGAGGAGGTTCAGGCAGAAGGCTTGGTCCGCAACATCGGGAGTTTCGCCCGGTTCCTGGAAGCCATGAGCTTTTCCCATGCCTCGCTGCTCAACACGTCGGAGGTGGCGCGGGAATGCCAAGCGGGACGGAAAGCCGTGGAAGGATTCGTCGAGATATTAGAAGACCTTCTTCTCGGATTCAGGCTCAAAGTCTTCACGCGGAAAGCGAAAAGACATCTCGTTCAGCATCCGAAGTTCTATTACATGGATGCGGGCATATTCCGATCGCTGCGGCCCAGGGGACCGCTGGACGCCCCGGAAGAAATTTCAGGCGCCTCTTTGGAAGGCCTGGTCGCTCAGCAGCTGCGCGCCTGGATCGCCTACGGACAGAAAGATCGCGAGCTTTCCTTCTGGCGCACCAAATCCGGAGTCGAGGTCGATTTCATCGTCTATGGGCAGGATACGTTCCTGGCGATCGAAGTGAAGTCTTCCCGCCGCGTCCACTCCAAGGACGTGCGCCCTCTGAAGGCCTTTCTCGAAGACTACCCCCAGGCGAAAGCTTGCCTTCTTTACGGCGGCAAGGACCGGATGCTCATAGACGGAATTCCGTGCTTGCCTTGCGGAGAGTTTCTGACGCGACTCATCCCCGATGCGCCCGTCTCCGAGATTCTCGGCTAAATTCCATGAAAGCCATCCCGAACACCGCCGGATGAAGGAATGGATGGGAGGACCGCCAGGGTGTCGCCCCGTAAAGGAATAGCAGATAAACGGTACATTGCTATCGCCGTCCGTATTCTTGTAAAAAAGCTTGATGCCCTCCATCCACCCCGACTCCCTCTCCCCCTTCGCCCGCGCTTCTCTTGCATTAGCCCAGGAATTCACCGACCTCTCCACCCTCGCCGACCAGCTCTCCTCCACCAAACTCGACTCCGACAACGGCCTCGACGAATCCCTCAAGCTCCTCAACCGCGCCGCCCAAACCGGCGAAGCCCTCGCCCAAGCCATGCAGGAGTTCTCCACCACCCTGCAGGAAGCCCGCGAGAAAGCCGAAGCCTCCGCCAAGATCGTCGCCGACCGCGCCCAAAATATCCAACAGCGCCGCCAAGCGCAGGGCGACCTCCAAGAGAAGATGGACCGGTTGAAGGAGGAGGTCAAAACCCTCGGCGCCACCGTCGCCTCCCAGCCCGCCACCATCGCCCTGACCGAGGACGACAAGAGGAAGATCGCCCAAGAGCTCGAGCGCCTGCAGGAACCCATGCGCAAGTTCATCGAGTCCGCCCAAGCCGTGAAGGCCGAGGCCGGCGCCAAGAACTTCAAGAGGATCGAGCGCCAAGCCGACTCCATGATCGACTCCCTGCAGGCCTCGCAGCGGAAGATCGCCCAGGCCATCGCCCCCAAGTAGCGGAATGCCCGACCGCTGGAAACTGTTCGTCGCCGCCGCCATGTCGCGCCCAGCGGTGAGGAAGACCTTCGACCGCGCCGCCGGAGCCCTGTTCGCGGGATTTGCCGTCATGCTGGCCCTCTCGGCATAGCAGAAGTGCTGTCCGGATGTCATAGAAATGCGATAACATCGCAGCCATGAAAAACCTCGCCCTCCTCGCGCTGCTGTCCGCCGCCCTTCCCGCCGCCGCCGCCGTCAGCCCCGCGGCCGTGACGAAGTTCACCAACGCCCTCACGAAGGCCATGACCGACAGCAAGTCCGTGGGCGAGACCACCCCCGCCTTTCAGTCGAAGTACCAAAACCAGCTCCAGCGCACCCTGAAGGACTCCAAGTGCGTCCTCCAGGGAAACAAAGTGAGCTGCGCCGCGGCCGACGCCGACAGCCTCGACGCCGGCAGCGACGACGTGGCCGAACTGCAGACCTTGGTCGACCAGCAGAAGGCCGTCGCGAAGGCGACCGCCAACTCCCAGAGCGCCCTGTCCGTCCTGCAGAACCTCGCCGCGGAGTTCGGCAAGGTGGGCGCCGCCATCCCCAACGTGAAGGATAACCTCGCCCGGACCAACTTCACCAACCAGCTCCACGACGAGGCCGCGAAGGTCCGCTGCACGAACGCCGGCAACGTCTACAACTGCGTCCATACCACGCTCACCGGCCCGCAGATTGACCCCGAGATCGAGAAGCTCAAGACCCTTCTCGACGCGGTGACCGCTGACAACTCGTCGAACACCCGGCCCGCCCGCATCACCGCCCTCGCCCATGCCGCCAATCAGGCCTTCGCCGCGATCAAGAAGGTGCTGTCGTCCCAGGACCAGAACAACTTTTTCCAGCAGTTGGACCAGAGGATCGGACGCGGCGGCGACGGCTGCCAGATGGCCTCCGGCGCCTACGACTGCTCCCAGTCCTTGGTGACCGCCGACAAGGCGGACAAGGAGGCCGCGTGGCTCTCGACCTTCCTGGCGACCGTCACCGCCCAGACCAACAACCCCCGTCCCGACCTCCTGAAGCAGCTCAACCAGGCCGTCAACCAGGTCGCGGCCGTCCTTCCCAACGTGCGCTACCCGAACGACCGGAGCCAGTTCAGCCAGACCTTCAACTCGTTCACCAGCGCGAACGCCTGCACGTCGGCGGGCGGCGTTTGGGATTGCTCCAAGACCGCCGTGAAGACGGAAATGCTCCAGCCCGAGATCGGCAGCATGCAGTCCTTGCTGGGCGCCGCGAACAGCTCGATCGCCGCCGTCATCGCCGGCGATCCCCAGACGAAAACGAAGGCCCAGCTCGCCGACGCGGCCAACAAGGTCGTCGCCGCGATCGCCGCGCTCCAGAATCCCGGCCCCCGCGCCGGTTTCACCCAGAGGCTCGGCGACACCCTCAAGGGAGACGGCTGCGCGCAGGTGAGCGGCGCGTGGGACTGCAGCAAGGCTCCCGATTCCTCCTCCCTGACGGACGATCTCGGGAACGTCCAGGGCATGCTCGCCCAGTTGAACCAGCCCGACGTCAACAGAATGGATTCCCAGTCCCAGCAGATTCTCGCCGACATTCTCTCCTCTCTGCCGCCGATCATCAGGAGCATCGCCAACCCGGACCATCTCAGCGCTCAGACCGCCAAGCTCAACGCCGTCGTCGCCGAGGCCGGCTGTACCGCCAGGGGCTCCGGCTACGAGTGCTCCAAGACGACGTACAATCAGTACCAGAAGGCCAACCCCGACGCGACCGCCTTGAAAACGACCGTCTTTCAGACCGCCGGAACCGACGGCGACCCGGCCTCCCACACGGCCCAGGCGACCGCCGCCTTGGCCTTGCTGAAGCTGGGTTGGCAGTTGAGCCCGGCGACCGTGCGCAATCAGTTCTCCACGGATTGGACGAACGCGCTGACCAAGGCGGGCTGTTCCGCCTCCCTCGTCGCCGTCGACTGCTCGAGGGCCACCGCGGCTCAGATCGGCCGCCTCGCGTCCGACCTCAACGCCCTGCAGTCGAAGACCCAGGCACAGATCGCGGGCGGCGCGAGCCGCGCCGCGGCCAACAATCCCAAGATCGCGGCCAGCATGGATCAGGCCATCGCGGTCCTCGCCAACACCGACAAGATGATCGACGGCGCCGCGATCACGGACCAGCAGAAGACCCAGCTGTACGCCCGCGTGTCCGCCCTGCGCGACCAGATCGAGAGCCAGGACACCGGGCCCGCGCCGCAGCAGGCCGTGACCAACGGCCAGAAGGTCGTCAACGCCATGGGCGGCGATCTCCTCAGCCAGGGCATCGGCTCGATCGCCGACGGCGTGGCCCCGACGAAGACGTCCGGCTCGTTCGGCCCCGCCCCGAGCGCCCAGGCCGCCATCCTGATGTCGCAGATCCAGACCCAGATCAACATGTGGCTCCTCCAGGCGCGCCAGCACTAAAAGATGATCGCCAAGAAATACACGACCCTCATCGTCCTGCTGCTCTCCGTCCCCGCCCTCGCCGCCACCCCCATGCAGAAATTCAAGGGCGAGGCGGAAGGCTTGAACCTCGCGATCAATACCCCGTCGCTCTCCCCGTCCGTCACCGCGGACGTCCGTCAGTCCTACAACCAGAAGCTCGCCGCCCTCCTGACCGCCCACAAGTGTCTCCTCGCGGCGTCGAAGGTCTCCTGCGAGAAGACGTCCGACGACGCTCTCAACGACGGCATCGACGCTCTCTCCGAGCTCCGTGCCGACTGGCGCCAGGCCATCAAGGCCGCCCAGGCGGAGGCCAGGGCCCAGGCCGTCGCCCAGGCCAAGGCCCAGGCCCAAGCCAAAGCCCAGGCCGCCGCCCAGGCCAAGGAACAGCAGCTGGCCGCCGCGCTCGTCGCCCTCCAGACTTCGATTTCGCAGATCCAGCCCGCGTCCGCCCAAGCGCCTTACACGAAGAGCTTCAACGCCCTTCTGGCCCAGGTCAACTGCAGCGCCGCGGCCGGCGGCGTCGACTGTTCCTCGGCCAAGCCCGGCGCCCTCGATGCCGCCGCGGCGCAAGCCCAGAAGATCTCCGACGCCATCGTCGCCGGACCCGACAGGCAGATGGCCGCGCAGGAGGCGGACATCGCCTCGCAGCTGGGCAAGGTCTCCGCCCAGATCGCCGCCATCGGCGCGACCGGCCAGCGAGCCATGCTCGCCGGCGTCCTGGCCAACGTCGCGAGCGCCCTGCTCTGCACCTCGACGACCCCCGGCTCCTACGACTGTTCCAAGGCTTCCGGCTCGCCCGTCTTCGGCCAAGCGACGGCGAACATCTCCGGCGTCCAGGCGAGGATCCAATCCCTGCAGACGCGCCAGCAGCAATACGCCGCGAGCCTGGCGACCATCGCCGGGCGGATCACTGCGATCCCGGCGGACGAGGGCGCCGCCGGCGCCGCCGCCGGGCTCCAGAAGGTGGTCCAGGCCGCCAAGTGCGTGCCCAGCGGAGCCGGCTACGATTGCTCGAAATGCGAGACCTACGGCGTGCCGTCGCTGGCCGACGTGCAGCCGTTCGCCACGGCTCTGCCCGCCTCGGGGACGCCCTCGCCGCCCGTCGTCGAGCAATTCATGAAGGACCTCTACGCGCTGCTCGACGCCATCGCGGCCGGCGCCCGGTAAGCCGCCCTTAATTAAGTCCTTACTAATTAAAGGATGGAAGCTCGTCGCCGGCGGCATGGAGAGCTAACATCAACTACGCCAACGGCTATCCCGGCCCGCCAGCAGCCGCGAGGACGGAGGCGATCAGCTCCGCGTGACGAATATATGTAAAATCTTCGCGTGAAAACCGCCAAGCTCCTCGCGCTCGCGCTGCTGCTGCTCGCCTCCGCCTCCTCGGCCGAGGAGAAGGACGACTTCTGCTGGAAGGAAAGCCACGCCCGCGGCGCCGGGACCATCCCCAACCCGGGGCGCGTCGCCGACTGCCCCGACGGCTACACCAACAACGGCGCCACGTGCGGCCGCGGAGCCGACACCGTCGGCGCCCCCTCGAAGGTCGCCGACTGCCCCAAGAGCTACACCAACAACGGAGCCACCTGCGGGCGCGGCGCCGACACCCTCAAGAACCCCTCCAGCGTGGCTGACTGCCCCAAGGGCTACAAGAACATGGGCGCCACCTGCTACAACTGGAAGAAAGTGAAGTCCCTCGGCATGGGCAGCATGACCTGCCCGGACGGGCAGACGAAGAAAGGCGCGCGCTGCTACAAGCCCTGCCCCGACGGCTACACCAACGACGGCGAGTTCTGCGGCCGCGGCGCTTCCACGCTGGGCCTAGACGCTATGACCTGCGGCGACGGCTACTTCAAGAAGGGCGGCCGATGCTACAAGAATTGCGCCGACGGCTACGCCAACACCGGCGAGACCTGCTTCAAGCCCGCGTCCACCTTGGGCATCGACAAGATGCTCTGCAAGCCCGAGGAGAGAAAGATCGCCGCGCGCTGCTATCCCCCCGAGTCCTGCCCGTCCGGCAAGACCGAGGAGGACGGCCTGTGCTACGCGGCCTGCCCCGAGGGCATGAAGGGCGTCGGACCCGTGTGCTGGTCGACTCCCCCGTCGGGCTCCGGCTGGGTCGACTGCGGCGCGGGACTCGCGCAGAGCAAGAACGTCTGCGCCAAGCACGTCGGCGAGCAGGCCGGCTCGACCGCCATGATGGTCGGCAACGGAGCCCTGACCGTCGCCTCGGCCGGCGGCTACGAGGCCGCCGCCGCCGCGGCGAAGGCCGCCAAGAACGCCGACAAGCTCGCGTCCTTGAAAGCGAAGCTCAAGGCCATGAAGGACGCCCAGGAGGCCGTCAAGCTCGCCCGCGCGGCCCGCAAGGCCAAGAAGGCCGAGGAGCTCGCGCGCAAAGCCGCCGAGGGCGACAAGGCGGCGAAGGCCATGCAGGCCTTGAAAGACGCCAACGGCGCGCGCAAGGACGTCATGAGCGCGACCAAGGACGACCGCAAAGCCCTCTCGGCCACGGACGACACGGAGAAAGCCGCCGACATGGCCGACGACGACGGCCCCCAGGGCCCCTCGGACGAGGACATCGCCCGCCTCACCGAGCAGATCGCCGACCTCGCCGACCCGACCGGAGCGTCCGGCGTGGCCGCCGCCTTCACGTATCCCAAGTGCGGCAAGCTGTTCCACTGAGGCGCGCCCGAATGAACCTCATGCGGGATCTCAACGCGCGCGGCGCCTGACGGGCGTCAGCGGACCGGCAGCATGTAGAGGTAGAGGACCAGCCAGTGCGTCCCGGCCGCGGCCAGGATGAACACGTGCCACACGTCGTGAGGGCCGAAGCCGGGCGGCTCCACGTCCCCCTCGAAGCGGTTGAAGAACATCGTCCCCACGATGTAGATGATCCCGCCCAGCAGCGTGAGCAGGACTCCCGCGGGCCCCATCGCGCGCCAAAGGCCCGGCGCGATGAGGAAGCCCATGCAGCCCATGACCATGAAGATGGAGACGAAGACCCACTTCGACATCGCCGGTCTGGAGATGCGCAGGAACAAGGCTCCCAGCGCCAGCGCCCAGACCAGCTCCGCCATGTGATACGCGTACGGCGTGCGCAGGACGAGAGTGCAGTACGGCGTGAAATTGCCGGCCGTCATGAGGCCGATCGCCCCGTAGTCCAGGCACTTGGAGAAGCGCCGCTCGCGGCCCGCGTGCGAGTGGTACAGCGCCGAGGCCAGGAACATGCTGAGCAGGCCGATCCCGTAGCCCGTGAAGCTCGCGGCGTGGACCCAGCTTCCCGCGCGGAGGGAGGGGCCCAGCAGGAGCGCCAACGCCGGCGCGCCCAGCGCCGCGCCCAGCAGGGACAGCCGCACGCTCCAGATCTCGGGGACCTCGGCCGCGGCGGCGGTCTCGGCCTCGAGAGGGCGCGGGACGAGGAGGGACGGCCGCTCGAGCGCTTCCATAACGGGAGGAGTCATGTCGTGAAGACTGTAGCACCCCACGAGCGGCGCGTCATCGGCCGATCAGCCTAGACGCCGCGGGACAAAGGGCCCGGACTTATTCCTCGGGCGTGAGGTTGCGCGGGTAGACCCCGTCCGATGTGAGCGCGTGCAGGAGCGCCGCATAGGACGTCTGGAGCTGGGCGAGCGTGGAGGACTGGATCTGCCCCTGGAACGTCTTGATCTGCGCGATCAGGGCCGTCTTCTGGTCGGCCGTGACCGCGGGATTGCCGGTCGTGTTGACGCCCCCGATCATGTTGTCCGCGTTGAAGACGTAGCTCTGATAGCGGCTGTCGGCCTTCTGGGCGCTGCTCACGATCGCCGTCAGCTGCGTTTCCGCCGCGGACAGAGCGTTCTGCCACGGCGTCCAGCACTGCCCGTTGCAGTTGAGCGCGGAGGACTGCGCCGCGATCTGCGAGAGAAAGTCCGCGCGCGACGGGTCGCCGATCCACCTCAGAGCGTTGATCGTCGCGTTCGCCGCGGTCTGCTGGGTCGTGAACGCCGCCTTGAGCGAGGCCGTGTTCTTGGCCGCCGTCTGAGCGAATTCCATCGCCTGGCTCAGCTTGTACCAGTCCGTGTCGAATTGGCCCGGGACGTTGGCGCCGACGTCGACCGGGCCGGCGATCAGCGCGTTGAGCGAGTTCAGGGGGGCCTGCACGCGGAAAGCGTCGTCGCCCAGCGCCGTGATCGCGGGCTGAAGCGCCGCCACTTTGGCCTTGTAGTAGTCGTTCGGGGACTGGCCTGCGTACTCCCTGCTCACCGTCGGGAAGGAGCCGCTCATGACGGCCGAGATCAAGTCCGTGTTCGTCGCGCCGTTGATCTTCTCCTCGAAGGCCAGCTTCATCCCCGGCGAGAGATCGCTGCCGTTGACCTGTTGAAGAGCCTGCAGCTTGGCCTGATCCAAGGCGAGCTTCGCCGGGTTGGAGGCGTCCGTAACCGCCTTCGAGCACAGCGTCTCGGCCCGCGTGATCCGGCGGAGGTAATCGGCCGCGAGCGCCTGCGCCCGCCGCGTCGGCAACGCGTAGAAGGCCGAGAGATCCTGCTTCTCCGTGACCAAGGACAGCGCGTTGCGGCACTCGTTCCGCTCCAGCGGATCGACCTTCTTCGCGGCGTTCACCGCCGCCTGCGCCGCCTGCGCCCGGGCCGTATAGAGCTGCCAGGGGCAGTTCGACTGCAGGGCGCTTGCCGCGTCCCGCGCGTGCATGACGACCGCGTCGAGCGCCCCGAGCAGAGCCGGCTCGTTCTTCGGAGGCTTCTCGCAGGTCACCGCCCCCGCCGAGGACGCCTCGCAGCCCGCGTTCTCCACCAGGTCCCGCGCCGCGGCCTTCAGCGCGAAGGAGGAGCAGACGTCCTGCGCCGCCGCCGCGGCTTTTTGATAGCGCTCCGAGAGCGGATCAGTCGCCGCGCCCAGCGCGGACGAGGCGAGCAGCAAAGCGGGCAGGACGGCGGCGAGGGTCTTCATCGAGTTCCTCCGGGGATAGGAGATTTTAGCACTCGCGCGCCCCGCCCTGTCACCCTCCCGTTACGCGCTCGCTGTTGGTCCATCGACGCCGGCGAATTACAATCGTTCTAGGAACACCCATGACCCCAGAATCGCCGCCGGCGCGCGCCCGCTTCCCCGTCGGGGGCAGCCGCTTCTGGATCGAGCTGCCCGAGGCCTCGGTGGACAAGAAGCTCCTCCTCGTGGCCGCCGCCGTCGCCGTGAGCCTCGGCGTCATCTATTGGGTCGGCTACGACGCCGTCTCGGCCAGCCGGGCTCTGGCCGCCCAGCGCGGCGTCATCGACCACCTCGACGCCTATCTCTCGGCGCTCATCGACGCCGAGACCGGCCAGCGCGGCTACCTGCTCACGCGCTCTCCCGCGTATCTCGCGCCCTACCGCCGGGGCCAGGCCGACTTCGCCGCCGAAAAGGAGGCCCTCCGGAGGCTGTCTCGCCGCGGCGCCTTGCCCGCGCGCGAGGTGGACGAGCTGATCTCTCTCGGCGACGAGAAGCTCTCGGAGCTGGACCTCACGCTGCGCCTCTCCGAAAACCAGGGGACCGGCGCCGCGCTGGCGGTCGTGCGGACCGGCCGCGGCAAGGCGACCATGGACGCCGTCCGCGTCCGCATGAAGGTCCTGCTCGACGAGCAGAACCGGAGGCTCGACGAGTTCACGCGCCGCGCACGATCCGCCATCCTGATCCGTACGGCCACGTTCGCGGGCCTCGCCTTCGTCGACTTCCTCCTCCTGACCTTGATCCATCGCCTCCTCGCGCGGGACGCCGCCGTCGCGAAGGCCCGCACCGCCCAGCTCGAGGCCGCCGTCGCCGAGCGCACCGCCCACCTGGAGGAGGCCCTGCGGCACTTGGAGAGCTTCAGCTACACCGTGGCCCACGACCTGCGGGCCCCCTTGCGCGCCCTCGAGGGCTTCGCCTTCTACGTTCTGCGCAAGAACCGGGAGGCGCTGGATCAGGAGAGCATCGGGCTCCTCGAGCGCATCCAGGACTCCGCGACGCGCATGGACCATCTCGTGCGCGACCTGCTCGCCTTGAGCGTCGCGGGACGGCAGAAGCCGGCCATGCGCGAGGTCGGCCTCGAGCGGGTCGTCGACCGCGTCCTGGGCGACGACGAGAAAGTCCGCGCCGCGCGCGTGACCGTCCGCCGGCCGCTCGGGGCGGTGCGCGCGCAGGAGTCCCTCCTCGCCCAGATCGTCTCCCACTTGCTCGAGAACGCCGTGAAGTTCTCCGGGAGGACCCCGGAGATCGAGGTCCGCTCCGAGCGGCCGGGCCCCGGCCGGCTGCGGCTCGTCGTCGCGGACCACGGCGTCGGCATCGCGCCCGAGCATCTCAAGCGCGTGTTCGTCCCGTTCGTGAGGCTTTATCCGGGAAGCGCCGAAGGCACGGGGATCGGCCTGGCCATCGTCGAGCGGCTCGCGGCGTCGATGGGAGGCAGCGCGGGCGCCGAGTCGGAGCTCGGAAAGGGCAGCCGCTTCTGGATCGAGCTGCCCGAGGCCTAGCGGCTCCCGCCGGCGGCGAGAAAGGCCTTGCGCGCCGCGCCCCAGAGCGCCGTCTTGTCGTTGAGGATCACGCGCACCGGCACTGACTCGAGGAACGGACGCAGGCGCCCTTTGGCGAGGAAGGAGCGCATGAACTCGGGCTCCTTGAGCTTGCTCAGGATCTTGGGCGCGATCCCCCCGCCCAGGAAGACCCCGCCCGAGGACAGGAACTTGAGCGCCACGTTTCCGGCCTCCGCTCCGTAGATCGAGACGAACAGCTCGAGGCTTTCAACGCAGAGCTTCGACCGGCCCGCGAGCGCCGCTCCCGAGATCGCGGCCGGCCGGTCGCCGTCGGCCAGCTCCTTGGACAGCCAGGCCTCCTCGACGCCCCGGCCGGTGTCGCGCAGGAAGCGGTAGATGTTCCAGAGGCCCATGCCGGAGAGCACGCGCTCGTAGCTGATCCGCTCGTGCTCGCGCAGAAGGAAGCGCAGCAGCCCGATCTCCAGCTCGTTGCGCGGCGCGAAGTCCGCGTGCCCGCCCTCGGAGGCCACCACCCAATGCCCGTGGTCGATGCGCGGGATCGACGCCTCGCCCAGGCCCGTGCCGGCCGAGACGAGCGCCATCGTCCCGGAGCCGTTCCCCTCGCCCTCGTGCAGGACCGCGAAGTCCTCCGGGCCGAGCAAAGGAAGCCCGTGCGCGTTGGCCTCCAGGTCGTTGATGAGCAGGACCGAGCGCAGTCCCAGCGGCCGCGCCAGGCCCTCGGCCGTGATCACCCACGGGAGATTGGACGCGTAGACCTGGTTGTCGCGCACCGGCCCCGCGATGCCGACGCAGGCCCCGGACAGGGCGGCCTGATGGCGGGCCATGAAGTCGACGACGATCTCCTCGAGCTCCGGATGCTCCGCGCTCGCGAAGACCTCGACGGCCTCCGCGCGCGGCCTGCCGCCGTCCAGGGAGAACAACCCCAGCCGCGTGTTCGTCCCGCCGACGTCGCCGGCCAAGATCAATCCGGCCATGACGGCCATTGTACGCCCCGCGCATGACCGGGCTATTCCGGGGGCGTCACGAGATTGTGTATCCTGTGTCCCGCATGCCCGCGGTCTGGCTCATCAGCGGTCCCGTCCTGTTCCTCTACGTCGTCGCGATCGCGTCGATCTGGGCCCTGCGCGAGGCAAACGACCGGATCTGCACCGCCTCCTCGCGCGAGAAGCCCCTGGCGCCGGCGGCCGTCGTCCTGCTCACGGCCGTCTCCAACCTCCTGGCCGTCGCCACCCTCGTGCTCTGCGCGCGCGGCCTCGAGACCACGCCGCGCCTGAGCATGCTCGCCGTCCCGGCCGCCGTCCTCCTGGAACGCTACGGACGCCTCATCTATCGCGCCCCCAGCCGCAGGCGCGACCCCGTCTCCGGCTTATTGGGGAGCCTCGGCGGACTCGCCGCCGGGGCCTGGCTGTTCATGAGGGCCTCCGCGGGGCCCGAGCAGGTCGTGCGCGCCGCCGTCTCCGGCAGCGTCCAGACCGTCCCCTTCGCCGAGGCCATGGCCCACGACGCGCCCTGGGCCGTGAGCCTCTCGCTGGCGGGCTTCTACCTGCTCTCGCTCGCCATCTTCTTCGGCATCCACGCCCTCCTCAAGCGGACCGGCCCCAAGCTCCTGGGAGACTCCGCCCGTCCCCGGGCGGGCGGAGCCGCGCAGGCCCTCGCCCTCGCGTTCGCGCTGAACTTCCTGGGCGTCGCCGCCCTCGTCCTGGCCGCCAACGCCTCCGACGTGCGGGCGCGGCTGGCGATGGTGGGCTTCCCGCTGTTCCTGATCGTCGAGGCGTACGTGGAGCTGCTCAAGAAGGAGAAGGCGCGGCGCCGGAGCCATTGGAGCGGCCTCGCGGGGTCGGCCGGCGGCATGGTCCTGGCGGGCTGGTTCCTCCTGCGCGGAGCCCCGCTGCGCTAGCGGCCTCATGGAACCGGAGAAGACCTCGCCCGCGAGCGCGGCCGGAGCCGTCTTCAACGCCGTGGAGCGCCTCGTGCTGTTCGCGCTCTCGGCGGCGGTCGGACTGGTGAACCTGCTGATCGGCCTCGCGGTCGCGGCGCATCTCGGCGTCCTGCCCAAGAGCACCTCGGCCCGGATCCTGCGCGCGACGAGCCGCGCGACCGGGGCGCTGACCCGCGTCATGGCCGCGCCGGGCGCGCCTCAAGCCGATCCAAACCCCGGACGGCGGGCTGGAAAGCGCGTCCAGCCCTGATCAGCGGCGGGCGAAGCGCGCTCCGTCCCCGGAGCTCGCGCGCTCGCGGGCGCGCTCGCGCTCGCGGGCGTGCTTGCGGCCGCTCATGAAGCCGCCGAGGACCCCGCCCGCGCCCTGCAGCACGCGCATCCAAGACGTCCGGATCGAGGCGAACTTGTCCTCGACCTGCAGGACGACGCGCTCCACGGCCCGCACGGCCCGGCTCACGCGCAGGACGAGGACGGCGAGGGCGATCAGGACGAGCGTCATCTCGAGGGCGATGACCCCGAGGCAGACGGCGATGAAGAGGGAGGTTCCGTTGGTCATATCATGAGACCATAACGAACCGGAGGCATCCCCTCAATGGAGGCGGGTTGCCGGTTTCATGCCGCTTTCTTGACGCGCGTCCTGGGCCTTTCGGCCCGCCCGGAGGGGTGCTTTCGCTCCCTGCGCGGGATCGCGATCCCGGGGTATACTGTCTCCATGGACACGACCCGCGCCGCGCTGCTCGCCTCGGCGATGACGCTCTCCCTCCTCGCCGCCGCTCCCGCCCGCGCGCAGGTCTCGCTCTTCGCCGACAACGAGGTCCGCGCCGCGTCGGTCAAGGACCGGCTCCGCGAGGTGCGCATGACGCTCGCGGAGGGCAGCGACGGCGCCCGGAGGCTGACGTCGGCGGTCTCGCAGGCCTTCCGAGGCGAGACCGACTGGGCCGCGGCGACCGAGGATTTCTACGCGCGCAAGACCGACCTGCTCAAGCGCGCCGCCGAGCTCGACCGCGCGCTGGCGGCGGCCCTGTCCCAGAACTCCCCCGAGCGCGCCGACGACGTCCGCAAGACCGTCGAGGACGTCGCCGCCAAGTCGGACGTCCTGCGCGGCGACTTCGAGTTCTACATGAAGCTGCCGCGGCTGGCGGGCGGCCCCGAGCGGCGCGCCGCGCTGTCCGCGATGCGCCTGCTCGCGCAGACCGGGAAGTACCCCCTCACGCTCGCCTACTACCTCGACAAGACGCCCCAGCGGCCCCCGTTCGCGCCGCTGTCCCCAGGCGCGACGGCCGTCCGGCCCCGCTGATCCCGGCTAGATCTTCGTCGCCTGCAGCTCGGGCGTGATGAAGATCAGCAGCTCGGTCCGGTCCTTGTTCTTGGTCTTGTTCTTGAAGAACCAGCCCAGCAGCGGGATGTCCTTGAGGATCGGGATGCCCGAGTCGGTGTCGACGAGCGTGTCCTTGATCAGGCCGCCGATGACGACCGTCATGCCGCTCTCGACGGCGACCTCGGTCTGCGCGACGCGCTCGGTCGTGATCGGGTTGTTCAGCTGGAAGCCGACCAGCTCCGAGACGTTGATGCGCACCTTGAAGGAGATCGTGCTGCTGCCCGGCGAGACGACGGGCGTCACCTCGAGGTCGACGCCCTCCGGCAGGTAGGTCACGCTCTGCGTCGTCGCGGTCTGCGTGACCTGCGAGGTCACGACCGGGATGTTCTTGCCGACGTGGATCTTGGCGACCTTGTTGCTGCCGGTCAGGACCATCGGCTCCGACAGCGTCTTGCTGCGCGTGTCCGACTTGATGAAATTGAGCATCGCGTACACCTGCGTCTTGTTCATGATCGACGAGATGTCGAGGATGCCGCCGCTCGGGAAGTTCGTCACGGCGCCGCCGACCGCGATGCTCCCGTCCGGCAGCACGGCGTAGTTGGACTGGTCCTTGATGCTGCGCACCCTCCCGCCCGAGCCGAACTGGGTCGAACCGGCCCAGTTGATGCCCCAGTTCAGGTCGTTGGTCGTCTCGACCTCGATGAGGCGCGCCTTGATGGCGATCTGCGGCGACGGGACGTCCACCGACGCGATCAGCTGCCGGATCTTCTGCAGCGTGTCGTTCTGGGCGGTCGCCACGATCGAGTTGGACGCGTTGTCCATCGTCACGAACGCGCCCGCCGTCCTCTCTTCCTTGTCGAGGGAGTTCGTGAGCATCGGCTGCAGGTCGGCCGCGAAGCGGTACTTGAGGGGGAACACCTGGGAGAGCACGGGCATGTTGGCGGCCTTGATGACCTCGATGACGTTGTCGCCGCGCTGGATGGCGACCAGCCCCATCGACTCGAGCAGGACGCGGAACGCCTGGTCGAAGGGCACGCCCTTGAGCTGCATGTTGACCTTGCCGCCGACGCCGGGCGCGGCGATGATGTTCTTGTTGAACCGCGCGGCGAAGGAGCGCAGGATGCCGAGCAGGTCGGTTTCCTTGAAGTTGAAGTCGATGGGCTCGGAGTTCAGCCCCTCGACGAGGGCGTTCAGCCCGGTGGGCGGCGGCGGCGCCTTGACGACTTCGGCCGCGGACGCGGTGCTCGCGGCCGGGATGACGCCGAGGGTCTCGCCGTCCAGGCTCGTCAAGCGGGCCGTCCCGGTGCTCGGGACGGGATCGGGAAGGCTGTCGCCGAGACCTCCGGCGATCAACGCTTGCGCCCAGGCCGCGTTCCCTTGGAGCGCGACGGCGGCGGCCAGCACGGCGGACAGGCTTCTCGCGATTTTCATTCGGTTCCCTTTTCCCCTCGTCGGTCCGTCTTGGTCGAGCGCGTCATCTCGGCAGCGCGATCTCGTAGCGCTTGCCGCCCGCGGTCAGGCTGACGGCCTTGCCGCCGATCTCCGCGGCGACGCCGGAGACCGCCTTGTCCTCGCCGTCGTAAAGCCGTCCGTCCCGCGCCG
>DATNGC010000059.1:0-31562 GCA_035606075.1 Elusimicrobiota bacterium | reverse complement strand
CCGTCTGGGTGTTGGAGACGGTCGCGCTCTGGTCTGCGTCGAGCTCGTTGGGCGACTTGCCGAAGACGAGGAGCGCGACGATGTCGTTCTCGCTCAGCGGCGGGTCGCTCTCGAACACCACGCGCGGCTTGTCGGTCGTGCCGAGCAGGCGGATGCTGATCAGCGCCTCCGGGGCTTTGTACTTGATGAGCCCGTCGAGGGCCGTCTTCCTCGAGCCGGGCGCGAGCGTCAGCGTCAGGTGGTCGACCTGGGCGCGGCGCCGGAAGAACTCGACGTCGAAGGCCTCGAGCATGACGTCGCCGCTCGCGGCCCCCGGCGGCTTCGCGATCTTGAGCTTCAGCGCGAGCGGGACCGGCGTCCGCGCCAAGTCCGTGTACAGGACGATGGGACGCGCCGTGTTCACGGCGAGCACCAGGTCGACGGTCGTCGACGAGGCGGCGGGCGCGGTCGAGACGCCCGGCTCCTCGGGCTTCGCCGGCGGCGGGGGCGCCGTCCCGGGCGTCTTGATGCGGGGATCGAGCGTCATGCGCGGGATCTTCAGCGCGCTCAGGTGCGGCAGCTGCAGGGCGGCGTCGTCGAAGGTCAGCGCCGCGCGCGCGGCGATCTTGAGCCTCCTCGACCGCAGGCCCGACGCCGAGCCCGTCCCCGCGGCATGGAGCTTCAGCTTCTGGCGGGTGCCGCCCAAGGCGGCGCGCGCGGAATAGTCGAAATCGACGCGGTCGTCGCCGGGCTCGCCGCGGGCCGTCACGGAGGCGGCCACGCCCCCCTTCATCTCGGCGATCGGGGCGGGCACGGCGAAGGGGCCGCCCGACAGGTAGGCGACCAGGTCCTCGAAGCGCGGCACCGCGGCGAAGCCGTCCACGCGCTGGCGGACCTTGAGGCGGCCGCGGTCCGAGAGGCGGCCCGAGACGCGCACGAACGCGTCGGCGTGGGCCTCGTACCAGCTCTCGTAGGGGTTCAGCAGGATCGAGAGGGCCGCGTCGAATTGATCGTCGTCGGGCGCGAGCCGGGCGTCGACGCGCGCCCGGCCGGTGATGAACTGCGGCGGCTTAAAGCCGCGGAATTCCGGCAGCGGAGCGAGCTCCGCCCGGAGCCGCGCGTCGGCCCGCAGCCGTCCGGCCGCCGCGCCGCCGGGCGCGCGCTCGAACGAGACCGTCACGGGGCTCAGCCGCACGCCGCGCACGGGCCCGGTGGACGCGCCGGCCCGGAACGAGCCCTGGAGCGCCAGGCGCGCGGCCGATTCGACGCCGGCCGCGTCGAGGCGGAAGGACGCGCCCGCCGCGCGGCCGGAGGCCCGCGCGTCCACGGCGACGGCGTCGGGTCCCAACTGCCGCGCCTTCGCCGTGAAATCGAAGGAGGCGTCCGCCGCGCGCACGGAGCCGGTGGCGTCCGCGTAGGTCAGCCGCCCGGCGCGGAAAAGGTCGGAGGCGACGTCGAGACGCGCGCGCCCCGAGAACGGCGCTCCGCGCCGCGGGCGCCGCCGCCAGCGCGCGTCGAGCGACAGCGGCGCCGCGCGCGCGGGGTCGAAGTCGAGCCGCAGGGAGCCCTTCGCCGTCGCGCTCGAGTCGTCGAGCTCGACGGACGGGAGCTCGACGCGGGCCTTCGCGAGCGAGAGCCCGCTGACGGCGGCGGGCACCAGCCGCGGCAGGGCGAAGGGATCGAACGCCGGGCGGCCCCGCGGCGCGGCCGCGGGCGGAAGCGCCGCGCGCGTTCGATCGACGCGCAGGCTCTCGCCGTCGATGACGAAGCGCGACACGTCGGTGAGCCGGACGCCGGACGGCGAGAGCGCGAAGGCGAAGCGCGCGTCGATCGTCTTGAAGCAGCCGGACAGCGAGCGGTCGGTCTTCGCGAAGCAGAACTCCGACGCCGCGATCGTGACCTCCTTCTCCAGCGGGTCGCGCGAGCGGATCGTGAAGTCGAAGGCGGTCCAGCCGGGACGATAGGCGGTCCCGAAGGTCCGGAGCCCCCAGCCGACCGTCTTCGAGGTCAGGTACCACTGCGGCTCGAGCAGGAGAGACAGCAGCAGCAGCGCCAGGAGCGCCGCGACGACCCCGGCCGCCTGGAGGAGCCGGAGAGCGAATCGCAGGACCGCCATCAGAACTCCTGCCCGAAGCTCAGGAAGAGCTGCCAATGATCCGGGTACAGCGCCGGCGCCGTCTCGTCGCGGCGCCAGATCAGGCCGCGCGCCACGGTCCCGCGGATCGAGCCGACGGGCAGGCGCCAGCGCAGGCCGAAGCCCGGGGACCAGTACACGTCGGGGTCCAGGTGCGCGTCCTTGCGCCCGGCCATCGCGCCGTCGAGGAAGATGAACGGCTGCAGGCCGTACGGGAGCACGTCCCCCATCCGCAGCTCCACGCCGTCGTAGGCGACCGTCAGGAAGCCGGCTTGGTCGGTGGGCAGGCCGTTGAGCGAGATGCCGCGGATGTTGGAGTCGCCGCCGAGGAAGAAGCGCATGTCGGGCGCGAGCAGCCGCTGGGCGAGGTCCGGATCGTTGACGAGAGTGGTTCCCGCCCAGTAGCGCGAGCCGAACACGGCCACGGGCGGATCGTCGCCGCCGAGGTTCCAGAGCGCCTGCCCTTGGGACTCCACGCGGTGGGCCGTGAGATCGGACTGCGCGCCGGCGGCGCGCGAGCGCGTCTCGATCGTCGTCCGCCAGCCCTGCCTCGGGTCAGCGGCGTAATACTCGAAAAGATGGTCCGTCAGCGTCCACCGGGTGCGCAGGGACAGGAAGGTGTCGTTGGGCGGCCCCACGCCGCGCACGGTCGTGACGTGCTCCTCGACCGGGCCGGCCTGGACCTCGGCCCGGAGGCTCTCGGTCTCCCAGCTCGTCCCCGGCTCCACGGCCGCCTGCTCCGTCACGTACTGGTAGTTGACCTGGTCCTCGCGGTCGAAGGTCGCCTGAGGCATCAGGTACAGGCGCGAGGCGGGATCGACGTAATAGTGCATCGAGGCGTCAAGCGTCTCCTCGCGGAAGGACGCGTACAGCGCCCCCTCGAGCGTGGAGTTGCGCCAGCCGATGCGCGACTTCTTCCACTGCGCCTTGCCGATCAGGTAGCCTTCGCTGTCGAAGCCGACTCCGAGCTTGTAGAGCCGGGGCTTGCCCTCGACGACGTGCTGCACGATCGTCGCTCCGGAGGTCGAGCAGCTGACGTCGTAGTAGGCGCTGACGAACAGCGAGTCGGCGATCGTCCGCTGGGCGGTCAGGTTCAGCAGGCGCATGTCGAAGCTCTGCTCGGGACGGAAGGCCTCATAGCGCCGGAACACCCGCGGGTCCACCTTCTCCAGCTCGGCGGGGACGATCGGGCCCATCGTCCCCGGCGCGCCGGGAGACGCGACGGCGTCCACGGCCCCCGTCACGCCGTCGGCCGACAGCTGGACGTCGGGGCACGGGAACCCGCTGCTCTGCAGGCGCGCGATCAGGGCCGAGCGGATGCCGTCGAGCTCCTTGGGCGTCAGCTCGCCTCCCTTCAGCCGCCGCAGCTTGCTCGCGTCGACGCCGTCCGGGAAGCCGCGCACGCGCAGCGACGTCACGCGCGTCTTGGAGCCGATCTCGACGGTCAGCGTCCCGCTGGAGACCGAGAACGCCGGGTCCTGGTAGCCGCGCTGCTGCAGGAAGGCGCGCATGAAGTACTCGGCCTGGTTCAGCGGGACGGTCCTCCACCCCTCGAGGCCCGGATCCCCGCACAGCAGCTTGCGCTCGACGTCCGTCAGGCGGACGGCGGGGCCTCTGAAGCGCACGTTCGGGCACGGGCCGTCGCTCGCGGCCGCGAAGGAGGCGAGCAGCAAGAGCACGGCCCCCGCCAAACGCCTCGTGGCCCGCGTAAATGAGACCCCCGCGGCTAGCGGACCCGGGCCGGCGCGAACCGGAGGGCCAGCGACAGCGGAGCCAGGATCAGCACCAGACAGGCGGCGCAAGCGAAGATACAGAGCGTCAGTACGGCGTCCAGCAGGGACATGACCCACGATACGAGATGAGCCAGCCTCGTCCCCATGCGCGGGGCGTCACGGCTTCATGAACGTTTTGTGGACCGGGAACGCCCGGTTTGGCTAGACTAGGCCATGTCCGTTCCGACGACGCTCGCGGCCAAGGGGTTGTGCAAGACCTTCCGCGGCCAGCAGGTCCTCAAAGGCGTCGATTTCGAGGCGGCCCCGGGCGAGCTGATCGTCATCGTGGGCCGCTCCGGGTGCGGCAAATCCACCCTCCTGCGATGCCTCAACGGCCTCGAGGTCTTCGAGCAAGGCGCGATCCGCTTCGGGGACTTCTCGTTGGAGCATAAGCCGGGACAAGGTCCCTCGGATTTTCAGGAGCAGGCGCGCCGCATGCGCGCCAACTTCGGGATGGTGTTCCAGAGCTTCAACCTTTTCCCCCACCTCGACCTGCTCGGCAACCTGGTCGCCGCGCCGATGATCGTGAAGGGCCTGTCGCGCAAGGAGGCGGAGTCGATCGCCATCCCGCTGCTCGAGAAGGTCGGACTCTCCGGCCACGCGCGCCACTACCCGATCCAGATGTCGGGCGGCCAGCAGCAGCGCGCGGCCATCGCGCGCGCGCTCGCGATGTCGCCCAAGGTCATGCTCTACGACGAGCCGACGTCCGCGCTCGACCCGTGGCTCGTCGACGAGGTCTTCGAGGTCATGCGCAAGCTCGACAAGGAGGGCATGACGCAGATCGTCGTGACCCACGAGACGCGCTTCACGCGCGAGGTCGCGCGCAAGGTCGTGTTCATGGAGGAGGGCCGCGTGGTCGAGGTCGGGCCGACCGCCGAGGTCTTCGCCAACCCCAAGGACCCGCGCACCAAGCAGTATCTGAGCAGGTTCATGGCATGAAGAGGCTTTCCCTCCCGATCGCCCTGGCGCTGCTTTCATTGACCGCGCGGGCGTCCGACATTTCTATCGGGGGAGTCTCCGGGCTCGCCCCCGCGAAATCTGCCCCGCCGAGAGTCCTGCGTTGGGGCGGGGACTCCGCGAGCGGAGCGCCGTACGTGTTTCAGGATCCGAAGGATCCTTCCCGCGTCATCGGTTTCGAGGTGGATGTCGCGAATCTCATCGCGAAGGCCGCTAAAACCAAGGCCGAATTCGTTCAAAACCAATGGGACAGCCTAGTCCCCGGCCTCAAGCGCGGCGACTACGATTATGTGATCAATGGACTCGAGATCACCGACGACCGCAAAGCCGAGGTCGATTTCTCCGATCCCTATTACTTGACGTACGAAGCTCTGACGGTCCGAAAGAACACCTATGACATCGCCTCGCTCGCCGACCTCAAAGGGCGCAAGGCTGGCACGCTCAAGGGAGCGCTGGCCGAGCGCCTTCTGGCGGCGGAAGGCGGAATCCAGGTCATCGGCTACGACACGCAGACGATGCTCTACGATGATCTGGCGCTCGGACGGATCGACGCGGTACTCATGGATCATCCCGCGGCCGTATACTACGGCATCGATCCGCGGTTGAAGAACCTGCCCGGTCAGTTCGGCCGCATCGCCTATGGAATCGCGATGCGCAAAGGGGACGCCCTCGATCTCGCTCGCATCAACGCGGTGATCGCGGCTCTCATAGAGTCCGGCGACCTTCGCAAGATCTACGAGCGATGGGGCATATGGAACCCCGTGATGGCGTCTACTTTTATAGACAAGGATTCGAAGCACCATGCTGAGCCTGACGCGTACGCCGCATACTTGGCTGCGCACGGTCTCCACCTCGGCTGGCGCGCCAAGCTCGACGTCTACGAGGGCTATCTCCCTCTCCTCGCCAAGGGCGCGGTGACGACGGTCGAGCTCTCGCTGATCTCGATGTCCATCGCGATCGCGCTGGGGCTTCTGCTCGCGCTGATGCGCCTGTACGGCGCTTGGCCGGTCCAGGCGCTCGCGACGGTCTACGTCGAGTTCATCCGCGGCAGTCCCCTCCTGATCCAGCTGTTCTTCATCTTCTACGGCCTGCCGGCGGTCGGCATCAAGCTCGAGCCGTTCGCGGCCGCGGTGCTCGGCCTGGCGCTCAACTACGGCGCCTACGAGGCCGAGGTGTACCGCGCCGGCATCCAGGCGATCCCGCACGCGCAGATGGAGGCCGCCTTCGCGCTGGGAATGACGCGCTGGCAGGCGCTGCGCTTCATCATCATCCCGCAGGCCCTGCGCGTGGTCCTGCCGCCGACGACCAACGACTTCATCGCGCTGCTCAAGGATTCGTCGCTGGTCTCGGTCATCACGATGGTAGAATTGACGCGCGTTTACGGCCAGCTCGCCGCGATGAGCTACGATTACATGGGCCTGGGCATCCTCACCGCTTTGATGTATGTGCTGATCGGATTGCCCTTCGTGCGCCTCTCGCGCTGGGCCGAGGCGCGCCTGACCGTCAGCCTAAGGAGAACCGACGCATGAGACAGGATTTGAAAGCCGCGGCGAAGGAGTCCGCCTTCGTCCTCGACCTGATCGGGAAGAAGACGCTCACCGCCGGCGAGAAGAAGCGCGTGATCAAGGACTCGGTCAAGTACTGGACCGAGCACGTCAACGAGGGCTTCCTCAAGTACCGCAAGTCGGTCAGCACCGACTATACGGCGGTCGAGTGGTCGGACGACGGCGCCGTCTTCCGCGACATCAACGGCAAGGAGTTCCTCGACATGCTGGGCGGCTTCGGCGTCTACGTCACCGGCCACCGCCACCCGAAGGTGCTCAAGGCCGTGATCGACCAGCTCAACCGGCAGGGCATCCACTCGCAGGAGCTCATCGATCCCCTGCGCACGTACCTCGCGCATCTCGTCTCGCTGATCACGCCGGGCGACCTGCAGTACGCTTTTCTCACCAATTCCGGGACCGAGTCCGTCGAAGGCTGCCTCAAGATGGCCATCCTCACGACGGGGCGGCATAAACTGATCGGCATGATCGGCGGCTTTCACGGCAAGAGCATGGGCTCCCTGGGAGGGACGTCGAAGGCGGTCTTCCGCGAGCCGTTCCTTCCCTTGCTGAATTGGTCGCATGTTCCGTTCGGGAACGTCGACGCGCTCAAGACGATGATGGAGTCCTGCGACTTCTCCGGCGACCGCGTGGCCGCCGTCGTCATCGAGCCGATCCTCGGCGAGGGCGGCATCGTCGTCGCTCCGCCCGGCTACCTCGCGGCCGCGCGGGAGCTCTGCGACAAGTACGGAGCGATGCTCGTCTTCGACGAGATCCAATCCGGCATGGGCCGCACGGGAAAGATGTTCGCCTGCGAGCACGACGGCGTCGCCCCCGACCTCATGGCGCTGGGCAAGGGCTTCGGCGGCGGCATCATGCCCATCGGCGCCTGCGTGGGCACGGCCAAGACGTGGGAGAAGTACGTCGAGAACCCGTTCCTCCACACGACCACCTTCGGCGGCAACCCGCCCGCCTGCGCCGCCGCCATCGCGACGATCAACGTCCTGCTCGACGAGGACCTGCCGCGCCAGGCCGGCGAGAAGGGCGAGTACATGCTCAAGTCGCTGAACGCGCTGGCCAAGAAGCACCCCAGGATCCTCAAGCTCGCGCGCGGCCGCGGCCTCATGCTCGGCATGGAGTTCATGGACAACGACCTCGGCTACGAGGTCGCCAAGCAGCTGTTCTCCCGGAACATCCTGATCAGCGGCACCTACATCAACGCGCGCGTCCTGCGCCTGGAGCCCGCGCTGACGATCAGCCGGGCCCAGCTCGATCAGTTCCTGAACGCGCTCGAGGACTCGCTGAAGGCGGTCGCGAAGGCGAGGGGACTCTGATGCGCGCGCTCTTCTCCGTCCTCCTCCTCGTCTCGGCGGCCCTTCCCGCGCGCGCCGAGAACGCGCCGACGGACGTCGCCGCCGCGGCCGCCGCCAAGAAAAAGGGCTGCGAGGTCCCCGCGCCGCTGCCGCTGCTGAAGAAGGATTCCTATCCCGGCCACGATTTCCGCTACGGGAAGGAGAACACCGCCACCGAGACGGCCTCGACGGGCACCGTCAAGATCGAGATCGAGTTCGCCGGCTGCACGGACGGCTTCGAGCACGCGTTCTCCTTCATCGAGTCCAAGCCGACCGCGGCCTACGACGACCGCGACCACTGGCTCGACTTCGCGGCCAAGCAGCTCAAGGCTCTCGACACGTGGCGCCGCGGCCGCGAGGACGTCCGCGACCTCACGGACTTCCTCTCCGGCGCCAAGATCGCCACGACGCGCAACAGCGGCTCGGAGCTGCGCCTGGAGATCTGCCGCGACGGCTCCCCCTCCACCGAGGACGGCTGCGCCAAGAAAAGCGGCGGCGGCTGGCGCTTCGCCGTCCGCAAGCTCGACGGCGGCAAGATCGAGGTCTACGTGAGCCGCTACCTCGCCAAGTAACGATGGGGTCAGGCTTTGACTTTTTGACTTATCCGGATCTTCCGGATAAGTCAAAAAGTCAAAGCCTGACCCCCTGTTAACAACCTCGACATCCGCTCGGCGCTGGCCGGGTCTACACTCGGGTCATGCTTTCCGACACCATGATCGCCGCCGGCCTGCCCCGGGCGCTGGAGCGCGGGGAACTCTTCCTCGACTACCAGCCGCAAGTCCACTCCCTCACCGGCCGCGTCGTCGCCGCGGAGGCGCTGCTGCGCTGGCGCCACCCGGACCGGGGATTGATCTCCCCCGCCGCGTTCATCCCCGCCGCGGAGCTCACCGGCCTCATCGTCCCGATCGGCGACTGGGTCCTGCGCGCGGCCTGCCTTCAGAGCCGCCTCTGGCTCGACGCGGGCCTGGCGCCGGTGCGCGTGGCGGTCAACCTCTCCGCGCGCCAGTTCTCCGACGAGCGGCTCGCGCGCGAGGTGGAGTCGGCGCTCGACGAGGCGGGCCTCGAGCCGCCCGACCTCGAGCTCGAGATCACGGAGAGCATGATGGCGCGCGACCCGGACGCGGCCGCGCGCATCGTCTCCGACCTGCGCGCCTCCGGCGTGCGGCTGATGATCGACGACTTCGGCACGGGCTACTCGTCGCTCGCCTCGCTCAAGCGCTTCCCGGTCGACGGCCTCAAGCTCGACCGCGCCTTCGTCTCCCATCTGCCGCACGATCCGCACGACGCGACGATCACGCGCGCGGTCGTCTCGATCGCGCGCGACCTCGAGCTCGACCTCGTCGCCGAGGGCGTCGAGACCGACGACCAGCGGATCTTCCTGACGGAGCTCGGCTGCGGCCTGCTCCAGGGCTACCTGACCGGCCGCCCCCAGTCTCCCGAGCGCCTCGCGGAGCTGCTCGCGCCGTCGCGCCTGCGCGTATCGGGCCCGGCTCGATGAGCACGCTCTCGAACGGCCCGGAACAGCGCGCGCGCTCCGTGAAGCCGGCGGAGAAAAAGGCGTCGGCGTGGAGCGCGCTGCAGTACAAGACCGCGATCTGGCGCGGCTCCTTGAGGAGGGAGTCGCTGAGGTCGGCGGCCGCCCGCTCGGGCACGGGCCGCCCGGACGGATCGAGCGAGCGGATCACCCCGGTTCGATAGCTCCCGCCCGCGCCCGTTCGATCCGCGCGAAGAGGCTGTACGCGCAGGGCACGACGAACAGCGTCAGCAGGGTCGAGACCGCCACGCCTCCCACCACGGCGATCGCCATCGGCCGGATCACCTCGGAGCCGGGGCCGATCGCCGCGGCCTCCGGGATCGCGCCCGCGATGGTCGCCGCCGAGGTCATCAGGATGGGACGCAGGCGCGTCGGGCACGCCTCGAGCAGCGCCTCCCGCGGCGCGAGCCCCTCGCGCCGGCGCTGATTGGTGAAATCGACGAGCAGGATCGAGTTCTTCTTCACGATCCCCATGAGCAGGAGCAGGCCGATCAGGCTGTAGATGTTGAGCGACGTCCCGGTCCAGCGCAGGGCCAGCAAGGCGCCCGTCACGCTGAACGGCAGGGCCAGCAGGATCGTCAGCGGATGCAGGAAGCTGTCGAACTGGCTGGCCAGGATCATGTAGGCGACCAGGATCCCGAGGGCGAGCGCCACGAACAGGCTGTGGAACGACTCGGCGAACGCCTGCGTGTTGCCCGAGAACTCGATGCGGTAGCCCGGCGGCAGGAGCTCCTTGGCGGTCTTGTCGATGAAGGCGACGACGTCCGACTGCGAGCGCCCGCGCCCGAAGTTGCCGAAGATGCCGATCGCGCGCTGACGGTTGTAGCGCGTGATCGTGAGCAAGGTCTTGTCCTGCTCCATCCGGATCACTTTGCTCATCGGCACGAGCTCGCCGGACACGCCGCGCAGCATGATCTTGTCGATGTCAGCCGGCGTCTGGTTCTCGTCGGCGAAGAGCTTGACCTGGATGTCGTCGCGGTGCCCCTCCGCGTCCGTGTACTTGTTGGGCAGGAGCTTGAGCCCGCCGACCATCGCCGAGACCGTCTGCGCGATCGTGCCGACCGTGATCGAGTCGCGCGCGGCCGCCGCGCCGTTCGGGATGACCTCGGTCTGAGGCATGTTCGGGTTGTAGTCGGTGTCGAGGTCCGTCATCATGCCGGAGGCCGAGATCTTGCCGCGCAGGTCCGTCGCGTAGCCCGTGAGCTTGCTCCAGTCCGGCCCCTCCACCTCGAACTCGATGGGATAGCCGCGCTGGGCGGAGAAGCCGGTCAGCGAGAGGTCCAGGATGACCGCCCGGTCGACGCCCGGGATCTTCATGAGCTGCTCCCGGAAGTACCCCATCATCTCCTGCTGAGACGGCCTCCTCTTGAACGGCTCCGTGACGGGCCGCTTTCCCGGATCCTTCAGCGTGACGAACATGATGCCCTGGTTGACGAGTCCGCCTCCGAAGCCGCCGACCGCCGTGTAGTACACCGCCACCTCCGGGCGCGCGGAGATGATCTTCTCGGCCTGCCGGAACACCTTGTCGGTGAACGCGATCGAGGAGCCCATCGGCGTGTACAGCGTGACGAGGAAGCGGCTCTGGTCCTGCGGCGGCAGGAACTCCTTGCGCAGGCCGCGGGCCGCGAAAAGCGACGCGCCGAACAGCGCGAAGGCGCAGGCGAGGACGGTCCAGCGCCAGGCCAGGCAGGCGTCCAGCGCGCGGCGGTACCGCGAGGCCAGCGCGCTCATGCTCGACTCGACGAAGCGCGTGAGGCGGTTGTCGCCGCGCTTGGTCAGGAAGCGCGACGTGCGCATCGGCGCGAAGGTCAGCGCCTCGAGCAGCGAGAGCAGGACGGCCGTCGAGAGCGCGACGCCGAACTGGAAGAAGAAGCGGCCCACGATGCCGCTCATGAACACGACGGGCACGAAGATCGCGAGGATCGCCAGCGACGCCGCGACCGCGGCGCTCGTGATCTGGCGCGCGCCGGCGAGCGACGCCGCGACCCGGTCCGCCCCCTCCTCGAAATGGCGCACGACGTTCTCGAGGACCATGATCGCGTCGTCGACCACGATGCCGATCGACAGCGAGAGCGCCATCAGCGTGAAGCTGTTGAGCGTGAAGCCGAAGGCGTCGAGGAAGACCAGCGAGCCGATCAGCGAGACGGGGATCGCGAGGATCACGTTGAAGGCTGAGCTGAAGGAGCCCAGGAACAGGTAGCAGACGGCCGACGTGAGCAGGACCGCGAGGCCGAGCACGAAGAGAAGCTCCCGCACGGAGTCCCGGATGAAGCTCGTGTTGTCCACGACGACGTCCAGGCTCGCCCCCTTCGGCAGCAGCGCCTTGAGCTCGGCGATCTTCTTGCGCACCAGCCCGGCGATCTCGACCGCGTTCGTGCCGTGCTGCTTGATCACGCCCACGCCGACGGTGGGCTGCTGGCCCATGTAGCGCGAGATGCGGCGGATCTCGTCGGTCCCCTCCTCGCACTTCGCGACGTCGCCGATGCGCAGCGGCTTCCAGACGGGAGCGCCGCGCCGCGCCGGGATCACCAGCGCGTCGCACTCCCTCGCGTCGCGGAACTCGGAGCGCACGCGCACGAGCGTCTCGCGGTCGCCCTCGTCCTGGTAGCCGGTCGGGGTGAGCTGGTTCTGCGCGTTGACCGCGCCGATCACGTCCTCGGAGGTGATCTGCAGGCGGTTCATCCGGTTGTTGTAGAGCCAGATCCGCATCTGCGGGTCGAGGTAGCCGCCGAGGGCGACGTCGCCCACGCCCGGGACCGTCGTGATCGCGTCCTTGAGCCGGTCGCGGACGAACAGCGAGATGTCGCGCAGGGAGCCGCTCGAGGAGTGGACGGCCGTCCACATGATGGGCTGGTCCTCGGGGTTGGTCTTCGTGATGATCGGCGGGTCGATGTTCTGCGGGAGGTTCTTCTGCGCCGAGGCGAGCTTGGTCTGGACCTCCTCGAGCGCGGTGTCGATGTTCTGCTCGAGACGGAACTGGACGATGACCTGCGTGCTCCCCTCCTGGGACGTCGAGCGCACGAGCTGGACGCCGTCGACGCTCATCACCGCGTCCTCGACGACGTCGGCCACCGCGGACTCCATGACGTCCGGGGACGCGCCCGCCCACGTGATCGTGACGGTGATGATCGGGAAGTCGACGTCGGGGAGCTGGCTGATGCCGAGGCGGAAGTAGGAGAGCGCGCCGAAGACGAGAAGCCCGAGCATGAGGACCCAGGCGAAGACCGAGTGCTTGATCGACAGGTCCGAGAGCGTCACGGCGGAATTCTACCGCCGGGCCGGGAGACGCCCTATGGCCGCCGCGTAACGCTTATATGCGGAAAGAGGGTCAGGTCTTCGGCTTCGGCGGCGGCGCGGGCGGGGTCTCGAACAGCTCCTTCAGCTCGGGAACGTCCTTGGCGGGCTTCCAGTCCTTCGGGCCGCGCGCGCCCTCCGGGGCGACCTTGGACTCCGGGCCGAACCCGCGCTGCAGCGGGAGCATGCGCGCGAGGTGCGGCCCGAGCACGGACTTGGAGCCCTCGTCGTAGAGCCAATAGCGCATGAGCGGATTGTAGATAATTCCTCGACACCGCGCGGATGGACGCGCGGCGCGGCGCGGACGAATACTTCCCTCATGAACCGCCGCTCCTGGGCCGCTCTGCTCCTGTACGCCGCCGGGCTCGCCGGCGTCCTCGCTTTTTCGCCGCGCCGCGCCCCGGCGGCCCCCGCGGCCGTCGACCGGGGCCGCTACCTCGTCGAGGGCGTCGCGATGTGCGGCGAGTGCCACACGCCGCGCGACGCGCGCGGCCTCGTGGACGAGTCCCGCGAGCTGCAGGGCGCGCCGATCTGGATCACGCCGGTGCGGCCGAGGCCCGACTGGGCGCAGCGAGCGCCCGCGCTCGCGGGCCTGGAGTCCTACACCGACGAGCAGGCGGAGACCGTGCTCGAGAAGGGCGTCGGCCCCAACGGGCTGCCGCTGCAGGCCCCGATGCACGACTACCGCATGAGCCCCGAGGACGCGAAGGCGGTCATCGCGTACTTGAGATCGCTGCCCTCTCCGCGCTGACGAGATTTTTTCCCGAGAATGGGACGCGCCGTACATGGCGGCGCGCGGGACGCGGAGCCATACTCGTCGCATGTTCATCGAGGTCTTCGACGCGGTCCGCAGCGCCCAGGAATGGAGCCAGCGCGCTCCCCGTCACGGGGGCGAGTATCTCTTCGGTCCCGACTCCCCCAAGCCCATCGTGTTCGGCGTGTTCGGCGACAGCGTCGGCTGCGGACTCGGCGTGCCGTCCGTGGAACGGACCTTCGCGGGCCGCGTGGCGAGCCGGCTCGCCCCGGACCGGCGCGTGGTCTGCCGCATCTCCGCCGTCTCGGGCGCGCGCGGGCGCGGCCTGGCGCTCCAGCGACCCGTCGGCGACGAGCGCTTCGCGGCCCTCTCCATCGGCACCAACGACATCATCCACGGCGAGTCGCTGACCGCTCTCAAGCGAGCCGTGACGGAGTTCCTCGAGCTCCTGCGCGGCGTGGAGCGCGCGGTCGTGCTCGGCCCCGGCGACCTCGGCTCCGCCGCGATCGTGCCCCCTTTTCTCAAGCCCATGGTCCGCGCGCGCGTGAGCGCCTGCGAGGACGCCCTGCGCGAGGCGGTCCGGCGCTTCCCGCACGCGCGCCACTTCGGCCCGCACGACCTGGAGCGCCCGCTGGCCCCGGCTCACTACGCGCCCGACGGCTTCCACCCCAGCGAGACGGCGCACGCCCTGATCGCCGACGCCGTCCTCGACCGGCTCACCGGCTGATCGGTCAGTCGGCGTACTGCTCGCAGACGATCGGAGCCCCCTTCTGAGCGGCGTCCTCGGGCGCGCGGTCGACCGTGACGCTCCACTCGGGCTTGCCGTCGTCCGGGTTGTAGCGCAGGGACTCGATCTTCACGGCCGCCAGCGAGCGGAAGTAGAGGTTCGAGTGAAGGTCGGTCTTGAAGATCCACGGCCCCTCGGCCGGGCGGGCGGAGGTCTCGGACGGCGGCGGAGTCATGTCGGTCATGTTGGACACGCCGCCGTTGAAGACGTACCGCACGCGCACGGAAGACGGATCGGCGCCCACGGACTTGGCCGCGGCGGCCACGTCGATGGCGATGCGGCAGACCTCGTTGGGATGCGTCGCGAAAGCGGGAGCGGCGGCGGCGCCCAGCAGGACGGCGAGCAGGAGGGAAGATTTCTTCATGCCTCGAGGATACCGCCCTCGCGCCCGGGCGGCGAGGGTCCTCGGACCCGGGCCGCGATGGGCCCGAAGCCCCGCATTGCCCGCTCCCGCGCGATAGGCTAGAATGGCGTATGGCCAAGAAAGTGAAGTCGGACCCCTCCCGCCAGCCCTTCGTCTACCCCCTGAAGAGGCAGTTCGTGGAGCCCGACTGGACGCGCCTGCCCGGCTATAAAGGCGTCACGAAGGAGCAGTGGGAGAGCGCGCTGTGGCAGCGCCAGCACTCGGCCAAGAATCTCAAGGATCTGAAGGACGTTTTCGGTTCATTTTTGACCGACGAGTTGGCGAACGAAATCGTGAAGGACCAGGCCGAGAAGGCCACGATGTCCCTGCTGATCCCCCCGCAGATGCTCAACACGATGAACGAGAAGGATCTCAAGAACGATCGCGTTCGCCGCTACATGATCCCCATGGTGTCGGACCGCATGGCCGACAACAACTGGCCCAACCACCCGCGCGCCAGCCGCGACAGCCTGCACGAGTCCGAGATGTGGGCCGTCGAGGGCCTCACGCACCGTTATCCGACGAAGGTCCTCGCGGAGATGATCTCCACCTGTCCTCAATATTGCGGCCACTGCACGCGCATGGACCTCGTGGGCAACTCCGTCCCGCAGGTGACCAAGCACAAGTTCGAGGGCACGCCCAAGGACCGCTACGGCGCGATGCTCGACTACCTGCGCAAGACGCCGGCGGTGCGCGACGTGGTCGTCTCCGGCGGCGACGTGGCCAACGTGCCGATCGCCCAGCTCGAGGCGTTCCTGATGGAGCTGATGGACATCCCGAACATCAAGGACATCCGCCTCGCGACGAAGGGACTGCAGGGCCTGCCCCAGCACTTCCTCCAGGACGACGTGCTCAAGGCGCTCGACCGCGTCGCCAAGCGCGCCTGGGACCGGGGCATCGACATCGCCGTCCACACGCACGTCAACCACGCCCAGCAGGTGACGCCGCTCGTGGGCAAGGCCGTGCGCAAGCTGCTCGAGATGGGCTTCCGCGACGTGCGCAACCAGGGCGTGCTCCTGCGCGGCGTCAACACGACCCAGAAGGACTTGCTCGAACTGTGCTTCATGCTCTTAGATCACGCGAAGATCATGCCGTACTATTTTTATATGGCCGACATGATCCCGAACTCGGAGCACTGGCGCCTGTCCATCGCCGAGGGCCTGAAGCTCCAGCACGACATCATGGGCTACCTGCCCGGCTTCGCCACCCCGCGCGTCACGGTCGACGTCCCCTACGTCGGCAAGCGCTGGATCCATCAGCTCGCCGACTACGACAAGGTCAGGGGCATCTCGTACTGGACGAAGAACTACCGGACCGGCATCGAGGCCGACGACGAGAGCGCGCTGACGCGCCGCTACGAGTACTACGACCCCGTCTACACGCTTCCGCCCGAGGGCCAGGCTTTCTGGAAGAAGGAAGTCGAGAAGAACGCCGCCGCTCCCGCGCGCGCCTAAAGGGCGGCCCCGCGCGATGACCACGACGGCCGGCCTGCCGCCGGGGCCTCGCGCTCTTCCGATCGAGCAGCTGCGCCGCTGGATGTACTCGCCGACGGTCCTCTTGGACGAGTGCGCCGCCGCGCACGGCGACTGGTTCACGATCCGCTTCCCGCGCGGCATCACGATGGTCGTGACGAGCGATCCCGCGGCCATCCGCGATCTCTTCGCGGGAGACCCCGACACCCTGCTCGCGGGCGCGGGCAACCGCTTCTTCCGGCCGTCGTTGGGCGCCGAGTCCATCCTGACCATCGACGGCCAGCCCCACCGCCGCGTGCGCCGGCTCATGATGCCTCCCTTCCACGGCGAGCGCATGCGCGCCTATGCCCAGGACATCGCCCGGATCACCGCCGAGCGCGTCGCGCGCTGGCCCCGGGGCCGAGTCTTGGTCTCGCATCACGAGTTCCAGGCGATGGCTCTCGAGGTCATCCTGGCGACGATGTTCGGCCTCAAGCCCGGCGAGGATTTCGCTCTGCGCGAGGAGCTCTCGCGATTCCTCGAGGACAACTCCGGGCCGTTCACGATATTCCTGGGGATGCTGATGCTCGACCAGGACGGCCGGCCGCCGCTGGCGGGACTGGTCGAAGGGCTGGGCGACTGGACGCCGTACGGCCGCCTCCTGCGGCGCCGGCGGCGCATCGACGAGCTCCTGCAGCGCGAGATCGAGCGGCGTCGCGGCTCCTCGCGCGCGGGCGGCGACTTTCTCTCGCTGTTCCTCGAGGCGCGCGACGAGCACGGCGACCGTCTCTCGGATGCGGAGCTGCGCGATCAGATGGTCACGCTCCTGCTCGCGGGCCACGAGACCACGGCGACCTCCCTTTCCTGGGCCTTCCGCCGACTGACCGCCGAGCCCGAGGCGCTGTCGGCGCTCAAGTCCGAGCTCGCCGGCGCGCCGGAAGGCGACCCCGCGCAAGCCGCCGGGCTCAAATACCTCGACGCCGTGGTGTCGGAGGCCCTGCGCATCGACCCCGTGGTCCCGCTCGTCTGGCGCCAGCTGACCGAGCCGACGACGCTCGGCGGCCGCGAGCTGCCGGCCGGCGTCGCGGTGGCGGCTTCGATCTATCTCGCGCACCGCCGGCCGGACGTCTGGCCCGAGCCCGAGAGGTTCCTGCCCCAGCGCTTCTTCGATCGGCGTCCCGCGCCATGGGAGTATCTTCCCTTCGGCGGCGGCGCCCGGCGCTGTCTCGGCATGGCCTTCGCTCAGTTCGAGATGAAGCTGATCATGGCCGAGGTCCTGCGCCGCGCCGACGTGCGGGCCGCGCCGGGCCGCTCCCGCGTCGTGCGCCGCAGCGTCACCCTCGCGCCGCACGACGGCGCGCCCGTCCTGGTGGCCTAGCCCGTGCGCGTGAAGATTCTCTCGGTCGTCCTGGGGCTGCTCGCCTCCGGCTCCTTCGCGGCGGCGCCCCCGCCGGCGACGTTTCGCTTCTCGGGCTACGACTGGACCGTGCAGCGCTTCGGCCCCAACTGCGAGGACTTCTCCGCCGGCGAGGACCACGTCCGGCTCGACGCGCGGGGCCGGCTCCACTTGCGGGCGACGTCCCGCGGCGGCCGGCGCTCCTGCGCCGAGGCGGCGTCGCTGGCGTCCTTCGGCTACGGCACGTACGTCTTCGACGTGGAGGCGCCCGTCGCGAGATACGACGACAACGTCGTCCTGGGGCTGTTCACGTACGACAACGACACGGCCTCGGCGCATCGCGAGATCGACGTCGAGTTCTCGCGCTGGGGCGATCCCAAGCGCCCGAACGGCCAATACACCGTCCAGCCGCACCCGGACGGCGGCGGCGAATGCGGGAAGAACGACGTCCAATGCCGCTTCGAGGTCCCCGGCGACGCGACGCGCGGAGTCTACGTGTTCCGCTGGGAGCCTGGACGCGTGTCGTTCTCGGCGCGGCGCGCCGATGGACGGCCCCTGCGCTCGTGGGTCGAGACCAAACAGGTCCCTTCGGCGGGGAAAGTCCCCGTCAAGCTGAACCTGTGGTTCTTCGGCAAGCCTCGCGCGGGCGATCAGGAAGCGGAGTGCGTGATCCGCCGCTTCACGTTCGTCCCGGACAAAGACTAGACGCCGAATCCGCGCGGCGCGAAACCGTTACACAACGTTCCACTGGAGGAAAAACCCCTTCTGTTAGGATGGGGCCATGAGCAAGAACGGCTCGGGTCGCGTCGTGGTCGTGACGGGAGCGTCCGCGGGCCTGGGCCGCGCGATCGCCGTCGAGTTCGCCAAGGAAGGGGCGCGCGTGGCCCTGCTCGCGCGCGGACGCGAGGGCCTCGCCGGGGCGCGCGCCGAGGTCGAGGCCGCCGGCGGACAAGCGCTCGAGCTGCCCACCGACGTGTCCGACGCCGCCCAGGTCGAGAAAGCCGCGGCGGAAGCCGAGCGCGTGCTGGGCCCCATCGACGTGTGGGTCAACAACGCGATGGTGTCCGTGTTCGCCCCGGTCAAGGAGACGACGGCCGAGGAGTTCCGCCGCGTCACCGAGGTGACCTATCTCGGCGTGGTCAACGGCAGTCTCTCCGCGCTCAAGCGCATGCTGCCGCGCGACCGCGGGGTGATCGTGCAGGTCGGCTCGGCGCTCGCCTACCGCGGCATCCCCCTGCAGGCCGCCTACTGCGGCGCCAAGCACGCCATCCAGGGCTTCTGCGACTCCCTGCGCTGCGAGCTCCTGCACGACGGCAGCCGCGTGCGCGTGAGCATGGTGCAGATGCCCGCCCTCAACACGCCCCAGTTCGACTGGGTCCGCTCGCGCCTGCCCCGCAAGGCCCAGCCGGTGCCGCCCGTCTACCAGCCCGAGGTCGGCGCCCGCGCCGTCGTCTACGCCTCGCGCCACCCGCGCCGCGAGATCGAGGTCGGCCTGCCGACCGTCGAGGCCATCGTGGGCAACAAGGCGGCGCCCGGCGCGCTCGACCGCTTCCTCGCGCGGCGCGGCTACGCCGCCCAGCAGACCGAGGAGCCCGAGGACCCGGACCGGCCCGACAACTTGTGGGCCCCGCTCCCCGGGGACCGCGGCGCGCACGGGCGCTTCGACGAGGTCGCCAAGCCGCGCAGCGCCCAGCTGTGGCTGACGACGCACCGCGGCTGGCTGCTCGCGGCGGGCGCGGCGGCCGCCGGAGCCGCCGCGCTCGCGCTGTCCCGCCGCCGGGCGCGCCCGTGACGCCCTCCGTCGCCGCGCCGGCGGCCCTCGTCCCGCTCGAGGGCGTGCGCGCGCGCGCCTACGCGATCCCGACCGAGTCCCCGGAGTCGGACGGCACGCTCGAGTGGCGCTCCACGACGATCGTCGTCGTCGAGGCCGCCGCCGGCGGCCTGCGCGGGCTCGGCTACACGTACGCCGACGAGGCCGCGGCGCGCCTGGCGGACTCGCGCCTGGCGGGCGCGCTGGCCGGGCTCGACGCCTGGGCCGTGCCCGCCGCGCGCGCGGCCATGGAGGGGGCCGTGCGCAACCTCGGCCGGCAGGGGCTGTGCGCCGCGGCGATCTCGGCGGTGGACGCGGCGCTGTGGGACTTGAAGGCCCGCCTGCTCGGCGTCCCGCTCGCGCGCCTGCTCGGCGCCGCGCGCGAGTCCGTCCCGGTCTACGGCAGCGGCGGCTTCACCTCGTACACGATCGCGCAGCTCGAGCGCCAGCTCGGCGGCTGGGCGGACGAAGGCATGGGGGCCGTCAAGATGAAGGTCGGGCGCGAGCCGGAACGGGACCTCGAGCGCGTTCGCGCCGCGCGGCGCGCGATCGGCCCGTCCGTCGAGCTGTACGTGGACGCCAACGGCGCCTACGAGCGCAAGCAGGCGCTGCGCTTCGCCGAGGAGTTCGCCGCCGAAGGCGTGACCTGGTTCGAGGAGCCCGTGCCGGCCTCCGACCTCGAAGGGCACCGGCTGCTCCGCGACCGGGCGCCGGCCGGGATGGAGATCGCCTCCGGGGAGTACGGCTGGGACCTTCCCTATTTCGAGCGCATGCTGGAGGCGGGCGCGGTCGACGTCCTGCAGGCCGACGCGACGCGCTGCGGCGGTCCGAGCGGCTTCCTCGAGGCCGCGGCGCTGTGCCGGGCGCGGAACGTCCCTCTTTCGTCCCACACCGCGCCCGCGCTGCATCTCCCTCTCGCCTGCTCCGCGCCCTCGTTCCGCCGCCTGGAGTGGTTCCATGACCACGTCCGCATCGAGCGCCTGCTCTTCGACGGCGCGCCGTCGCCGCGCGGCGGCCTTCTGCGGCCAGACCTCTCGCGGCCCGGCTTCGGCCTGGAGCTCAAGACCCAGGAGGCCCGCCGCTATGCGGTCCACGGCGGCTGATCGAGCCGGCGACGTGGACGCGGCGGCGCTGGAGCGAGCCTTGCGCCGCGACGTCTCCGGCGAGGTCCTCTTCGACGCGGGGTCCCGCGCCCTGTACGCGACGGACGCCTCCAACTACCGCCAAGTGCCCATCGGCGTCGTGCTCCCGCGCTCGCGCGACGACGTCCTGGCGGCGGTGGCGGCCTGCCGCCAGGCCGGCGCCCCGCTGCTCTCGCGCGGCGGCGGCACCAGCCTCGCGGGGCAGGGCTGCAACGTCGCGGTGATCATGGACATGAGCCGGCACTACAACAAGGTCCTCTCGCTCGATCCCGAAAAGCGCGAGGCGCGCGTCCAGCCCGGCCTCGTCCTCGACGCCCTGCAGAAGGCCGCCAAGCCGCACGGCCTGCGCTTCGGCCCGGACCCGGCCACGCACAGCCGCTGCACGCTGGGCGGCATGCTCGGCAACAACTCCTGCGGCGTGCACGCGCAGATGGCGGGCAAGACCGTCGACAACACGATCTCGCTCGAGGTCCTGACCTACGCCGGCGACGTCTTCGAGGCCGGCGAGACGAGCGACGAGGCCTACGGCGGCATCCAAGTAAAGGGCGGCGGCCGCGCCGAGATCTACCGCCGCCTGCGCCGGCTGCGCGACGAGCACGGAGACCTCATCCGGCGGCGCTATCCGAAGCTCCCGCGCCGCGTCTCGGGCTACAACCTGGACTCCCTGCTTCCGGAGAACGGGTTCCACGTCGGCCGCGCCCTCGTCGGCAGCGAGTCGACGTGCGTGACCATCCTCGAGGCCACGATGCGCCTCGTCCCGGACCCCAAGGCGCGCTCGCTCCTGGTCCTCGGCTACCGCGACGTGTTCGCCTCGGGGGATCACGTCCCCGAGGTGCTGAAGGCCGGGCCGATCGCCCTCGAGGGCCTGGACGCGAAGCTCATCGACGGCCTGAAGAAGAAAGGCGGCTCGGTCCCGCCCGGCCTCCTGCCGGAGGGCCAGGGCTGGCTGCTCGTGGAGCTCGCCGGAGAGACCCCGGACGAGGCGGCGCAGAAGGCGCGCAAGCTCGGGACCGTGCTCGAGAACCTCCCCGGCGGCCCGTCCGTCCGCCTCTTCGAGGACGAGACGCTGGCCAAGAAGATCTGGGACGTCCGCGAGAGCGGGCTCGGCGCGACGGCCTTCATCCCGGGCGAGCGCGACACGTGGGAAGGCTGGGAGGACTCGGCGGTCCCGCCCGACAAGCTCGGCTCCTATCTGCGCGGGCTCAAGGACCTCTACGTCAAGTACGACTACCAGGGCGCGCTGTACGGCCACTTCGGCCAGGGCTGCGTGCACACGCGCATCGACTTCAAGCTCACCACGGCCGAGGGGCTCGAGACCTTCCGCTCCTTCCTGAATGACGCCGCCGAGCTCGTCGTCCGCCACGGCGGCACGCTGTCCGGCGAGCACGGCGACGGACAGTCGAAGGCGGAGCTACTCCCCAAGATGTACGGCGACGAGGTCGTCCGTCTGTTCCAAGAGTTCAAGGAAATCTGGGACCCGGCGGGCAGGATGAACCCGGGCAAGATCGCCTCGCCGTACCGCATCCTCGAGAACCTGCGTCTGGGCACCGAGTACGCCCCGCCCGACGTCGCGACCAAGTTCGCCTATCCGGACGACGCGGGCTCCTTCGCGCGCGCGGCCCTGCGCTGCGTCGGCGTGGGCGCCTGCCGCCGCGAGGGCGGCGACGGCGTCATGTGCCCCAGCTACCAGGTCACGCGCGACGAGAAGCACTCGACGCGAGGGCGGGCGCACCTCTTGTTCGAGATGCTGCGCGGCGAGACCGTGAAGGGCGGCTGGCGCGACGAGAGCGTGCGCGAGGCGCTGGACCTGTGCCTGGCGTGCAAGGGCTGCAAGAACGACTGCCCGGTCAACGTGGACATGGCCACGTACAAGGCCGAGTTCCTCTCCCACTACTACGCGGGGCGCCTGCGGCCCCGCAACGCCTACGCGTTCGGACTGATCCGGCGCTGGTCGCGCGCCGCGTCGCTGGCGCCGGGGCTCGTCAACGCGGCCGGGCGCGGGCCGCTGCGGGGCCTGTTGAAGTGGGCGGCGGGGATGGACCAGCGGCGCAAGATCCCCGAGTTCGCTCCTTCGACGTTCACGCGGCGCTTCCGCATGCGCCCCGTGCGCCCCGCCGCCGGGCCGCGCGTGCTGCTGTGGCCCGACACCTTCAACGACCACTTCCACCCCGAGTCGCTCGAGGCCGCCGCGGGCGTGCTCGAGCGGCGCGGCCATGAGGTGATCCTGCCGTCCGAGCCGCTGTGCTGCGGCCGGCCGCTGTACGACTACGGCATGGTCGCCGCGGCGCGAAACCACCTGGTCGAGATCCTCCGGGTCCTGCGCCCGGAGATCCGCTCCGGCACGGAACTCGTCGTCCTCGAGCCGAGCTGCGCCTCGGTGTTCCGCGACGAGCTGCGCAACCTGTTCCCCAACGACGAGGACGCCAAGCGCCTGCGCGGGCAGACCGTGACCCTCGCCGAATGGCTCGACAAGCAGCGCGCGGGCTCTCCGCTGCCGCGCCTGGAGGGCCGCGCGATCGTCCAAGGACACTGCCACGACAAGTCGGTGCTGGACTTCTCGAAGGAAGAGTCGATCCTCAAGGGCTTGGGCCTGGACGTGCAGACTCCCGAGCACGGCTGCTGCGGCATGGCCGGCGCCTTCGGCTTCGAGAAAGACCACTACGACGTCTCGATGGCCTGCGGCGAGAAGGCGCTGCTGCCGGCCGCGCGCGCGGCCGGGCCCGGCGTCATGCTCGTCGCCGACGGCTTCAGCTGCCGGGAGCAGATCCTGCACGCGACGGGCCGTCTGCCGATGCACTTCGCGGAAGTCGTGGCGCTCGCCGACCGGCGGGACGGAGAGCGGAAATGAAGCCCGTCGGCCGGCGCGTCTGGGCGATCGCGGAGGGCTGGATCCCGGAGACCAGCACGGGCCCCGAGGAGATGCTCAGCCACGAGACGGCCTGCCTGCTGAATGCGGGCGACGCGGACGCCCGCGTCGAGCTCACGCTGTTCTTCGCCGACCGCGAGCCGGCGGGCCCGTACCGCGTCACGGTGCCGGCGCGGCGCACGCTGCACCTGCGCTTCAACGACCTGAAGGACCCCGAGCCGGTCCCGCGCGGGACCGACTACGCGAGCCTGCTCGTCTCCGACCGGCCGATCGTCGTCCAGCACACGCGCCTGGACTCGCGGCAGGCGGCCAACGCCCTGCTGTCGACGATCGCCTACTCCGAGCCATGAGCGAGCCCATCGAGAACCACGGCGTCATCGGGGACCTGGAGACCGCGGCGCTCGTCGCGATGGACGGCTCCATCGACTTCATGTGCTTCCCGCACTTCGACTCGCCGACGATCTTCGCCGATCTCCTCGATCCGGGCAAGGGCGGCTTCTTCCGGATCTGCCCGACGGCCGGGGACTTCAAGCGGCGCCAGCGCTATTATCCGAACACGAACATCCTCCTCACGCGCTTCCTCTCCCCCGAAGGGGTCATGGAGCTGTCCGACCACATGCCCATCCAGCACCTCGGGCACCGCCACGCTCTCGTGCGCCGCCTGAAGGCCGTGCGCGGGGACATCCGGATGCGCATGACCTGCGCCCCGCGCTTCGACTACGGCCGAGCCGGGCACACGGTCGAGCGGCTCGGGAAGTGCCTCGTCTTCCGCTCGCGCGGCCCGGACAAGAGCGTCCTGCGCCTGCGCTCGAGCGTCCCCTTTCGCGTTCGCGGGGGCGACGCCGAGGCGAACTTCGTCCTGCGATCGGGACAGATCGCCTCCTTCGTCCTCGAGGACGGCCGGGACCGCGGCGACTCTCCGGCCGAAGGCCCCGACTACGTCTCCGAGTCGTTCAAGGAGACGATGAACTTCTGGCTCGCGTGGATCGGCCGCAGCCTGTACCGGGGCCGCTGGCGCGAGATCGTCGACCGCTCGGCGCTGACGCTCAAGCTGATGACGTCGCTGCCGCTGGGCTCCATGGTGGCCGCCCCCACCTTCGGCCTGCCCGAACTCGCCGGCGGGAAGCGGAACTGGGACTACCGCTACACCTGGATCCGCGACGCCTCGTTCACGCTGGAGGCCCTGATGAGCCTCGGCTATCGGGACGAGGCGGTCTCGTTCATGAACTGGATGGAGCAGCGCGTGCGCGGCGGCGGGCCGAAAAGCGGCCGCCGCCTGCAGGTGCTGTACACCCTCGACGGGCGGCGCGAGGTGCCCGAGACGATCCTGAAGATGCGGGGCTACGAGGATTCGCGGCCCGTGCGCATCGGCAACGCCGCCTGCGGCCAGCTCCAGCTCGACATCTACGGGGAGCTCCTCGACGCGGTGTACCGGTTCGACCGGGAGAACGAGCCTCTCGCCTTCGACTTCTGGAAGCACCTGGCCGGGGCGGTCGACTGGGTCTCGGAGAACTGGCACCGCCCGGACGACGGCATCTGGGAGGTCCGCGGCGGGGCCAAGCCGTTCTGCAACTCGCGCGTGGCCTGCTGGGTCGCCCTCGACCGCGGCCTGCGCCTGGCCTCGCGCCACTCGTTCCCGGCGCCGATCGAGAAATGGCGCCGCGCGCGCGACCGCATCTACCGCGAGGTCTACGAGAAGTTCTGGAACCCGCGCCTGAAGGCGTTCACGCAGTACCGCGGCGCCGAGACGGTCGACGCGTCGAGCCTGCGCATGCCGATCGTGGGCTTCGTCGGGGCGAAAGACCCGCGCTGGCTCTCGACCATGAAGGCGATCGAGCGCTCGCTCGTCGAGGACTCGTTGGTCTACCGCTACCTCCTGCCGTCCAAGGCGGCCCCGGACGGCTTCACGGGCCGCGAGGGCACGTTCTCGGTCTGCTCCTTTTGGTACGTCGAGTGCCTCGCCCGCAGCGGCGACATCATGCAGGCGCGCTACATCTTTGAGAAGGCGCTCGGCTACGCGAACCACCTCGGTTTGTACGCCGAGCAGCTGGGCCCGTCCGGCGAGCACCTGGGCAATTTCCCGCAGGCCCTGCCGCACATCGCGCTGATCAACGCCGCGGTGATGCTCAACGCCCGCCTGGACAGCGGCGAGGGCGAGCCGTCTTAACCGTCCTTTCACCGCCCCTTATCCGTCTTTTTCATTGACCCGCGGCGGTCCGCGCGCCACAATAGGAGCGAGGACGCTGATAATGAGGCTTCTTATCGTAGAAGACGACGAGGACACGGCCTCCTTCATCCAGTACGTGCTGGAGGCGGAGGGCCACTCCGTGCGAACCGCGTCCGCGGCCGACGCGGCCCGCAAGCAGCTCCTCGACTTCTCGCCGGACCTGATCATCCTCGACCGCGGCCTGCCAGACCAGGACGGGCTCGAGTTCTGCCGCGAGCTGCGCGGACATCCGCTCACCGCGGGCGTCCCGGTCCTGTTCGTCTCCGCCGCGAAGACCCCGGCCGAGGTGGCCGAGGGCTTCTCGGCCGGCGGCGACGACTACGTGACCAAGCCCTTCGGCTTCGTCGAGCTCGTCGCGCGCGTGCAGTCCCTGCTGCGCCGGACCGCCGCGGCTCCCGCCGCCGAGCCGCCGGCTTCCAGCGCCTGAGCGAAAAACGCTAAGATGGCCCCGTGGCCACCACCTTCACCCCGTACGGCGGGCTCGCCGGCCTGCTGCTCGTCGAGGGCCGCTCCTTTCCGGACGAGCGCGGCTTCTTCATGGAGTCCTTCCGCACCGACGATTGGGCCCAGGCCGGCCTGCCTCCGCTGGTCCAGGACAACCTGTCGCGCTCGCGCAAGGGAGTGATCCGCGGCCTACACTACCAGAAGCCGCCGCAGGCGATCGGCAAGCTCGTGCGCTGCTCGCGCGGGCGCATCTTCGACGTCGCCGTGGACATCCGCCGCGGCTCCCCGACGTACGGGAAGTCCGCCTCGATCGAGCTGACCGACGAGGGCAACCGGATGTTCTGGGTCCCGGAGGGCTTCGCGCACGGCTTCTGCGCGCTGAGCGACGAGGCCGACGTGACGTACAAGGTCACCGGCTACTGGAGCGCCGCCGTCGACCGCGGCATCCGCTGGAACGACCCCGCCCTCGGGATCCGCTGGCCCGCCTCCGCGGGGCGGGCGATCGTGACCGCCAAGGACGCCGCGCTTCCCCTGCTCGCCGACGCCGAGCCCGACTTCGCTTAAGGGATGATCTCGCCCGCGAACCTCCTCGGACAGGTCAAGACGACCGCTCCGTTCCTGTTCGACGGCGAGGCCCCGGCCCTCGACGGACCCCGGGGCTACCTGCGCCGCCTGCGCGACTACGGCGGCGCTTCCCTCTCGCCGTCGGACTACTACGCGTTCTGCCTCAGCGCGCATTGGGCGACGGCGGGCACGTTCGTGCCCACGGACGTCGACAACGCGATCCGCTGGAAGCTGTGGCAGGACGTCTCGCCCAACCTGGCGGCGGCGCAGGCCGAGATCGTGCTCGACGCCTTGGGCTGGGACTACACGCCGGTCACGACGCGCGTCGCGCGCGGCCCCGCGGGCGAGCTCTTGTCCACGCACGAGGGGACCTGGTTCTCGGTCGCGGTCGGCGCCTACGCCGCCTGCCGCGCCAAGCGCCCGGAGCTCGCCGCGCGGGTGCTCGCCGCCATGTCCGCGGAGGCCGAGCGCGAGCGCGCCGTCTTCGCCGCCATCGCCGAGCAAGGCGACGGCGTCGCGATCCTCAAGGCCTCGGCGCTCATCGCCCACAACTTCGGCGACCTCGACCGCGTCGCCGACCAATGGGAGCTGCCGCGCGAGACCGATCCTCTCATGAAGGCCTTCTACGACGCCGCCAAGCCCGGCTCGCCGCTGTACGGCGGCCTGCTCGGCTGGGCGGGCGCGCTGAACGCCAAGTTCCTGTCCGCCGACAACCACCGCCACTACCCGCTGCGCGCCCCGCGCGGCCTGCGCCGCGCGCCCGAGCTGCTGATCCCGGTCGGCCCGTTCTTCGACGACTGGGGCCGCGCCGTCGCCCGCCACCCCGCCCTCTCGCGCGAGGACGTCGCCGAGGTCGTGCGCGCCCTGCTCGACGGCTGGGCGCGCCTGCACGGCCCCGTCGGCTACGCCCGCGCCCTCGCGGGCATCCTCGAGGTCTTCCCCGGCGGCCGCCAGGCCCTCGGCCGGCTGCTCCCAGGCTCCGACCGGCGCCTTTTGGAGGCGGGGCCCGTCAAGGCCGCGATGGATGTGCCCCAGGCGAGGTTCGAGGCCCAATGGGCCAACCGCGTCAAGCAAGTCCTTCGACCATAAATTGGGGTCAGGCCTTAAGTTAATTTAGTTATTGAGCAACTGATGGAGCGCCGACGGAGTCCGGCCCAACCACTCGGCGATCGAAGCGAGGGTGTGCCCACGCTGAAGCGCCGCTTTCGCCAAGCGCTTTCGTTTTAGAGAAAGATCTCGACGTCGGCTTTCCGAGCGGATTTCGATCAGATCCTCCGGAAATAGGTCCGAAGCGATCTTATCGACAGGCTCGTTGTCGACCTCGTCATCGAACGCCTCCTCGCGAAGGAGCGGGGAGGACGGCAGCGGCTCCGGCCAAGGGCTGAACTTGGCATCCCCTCCACTCATCCATTGTTCGTAGCCCTGGCCGCCGAGAGCGTCGAAAAACACCCGTTTGTCGACGAATCCTCCGCCGTCCTTTCCGGCGTAGACCAGATGGCTCGACCAGGGCCAACCCTCCGGTGCAGAGACGAAACCGGCTCGAACCGGATTCATATGGATATAGCGAACCAGCCCGATCAAGTATGCGTCATCCAGACAGAGGATGGATTTATACCGCGCCAGGAAGAGGTGTCCCTGCCGATCGTGTCTAAAATTGAAGGCCATCGCGTATCTCGACAGTAGGCGGTGCATGATCCTTGAAAGCGGAATCTTCCCGACTCGCAGCGCCAAATGGAAGTGATTGCCCATCAAGCAATAGGCGAGGATCGTGCAGGATGTGTCTTCGCTGAGTCCGTGCGCGGCCGCGAGGAACGCTTGACGGTCGGAATCGTCGGCGAAGATCTCGCGACCGTCAACGCCGCGCGCCATGACGTGATAGACCGCGCCGGGATAATGGATTCTCGGTGGCCGTGGCATGCCTCATCCTTACGTTTTGCCCCTCGAAATAGTTCCCGTCGGCCAATAACTAAATTAACTTAAAGCCTGACCCCATTCCGTTACAAGTTGAATAAGTGAAGGCCTGATCCCAATGTAGTTCAATCGCGGCATGGAGCGCCGGCGAATCCTCAAGTTCACCCTGCTCTTCTTCGCCGTCTTGATCGCGGCGGGGGCCGGCGGGCTCGCGTTCTTGATCGACCGCGCGCTGTCGGCGCCCGGCCTGAAGCCGCGCATCGAGCGGGCCGCGGCGGAGTTTTTGGGGCGGCCCGTGACGATCGATTCCTTGGAGTGGCGGCGAAAACTCGGCGTCCTCGTCGGGAGCGGCTTCAAGGTCTACGACGACGAGACGCGCACGCGGCTGCTCGTCGATTCGCCGACCGTCGAGGCCCACGTCGCGCTGCTCTCCGTGCACAAGCTCGCCGCCGGGGTGACCGAGCTGCGCTTCGTCTCCCCGCGGGTCTTCCTGCGGCGCGGGTCCGACGGCGTCTGGAACGCGGAGCGCTTGGCCGGCGAGATCGCGGCCCGTCCTCCCGGAAAGAAGCGCGATTGGGGCACCCTCGCTTTCAACTGGTTCACGGTCGTCGGCGGGACGGCGACCGTCGAGGACGCCGCCGGCGGGCTGAACGAGCTCGGTCCGCTGGCCGTGAGCGGACAGGGCAAGCTGAAGTTCGGCCGCAGGCACGCGCACTTTCCCTTCACTCTCGACGTGCTCCCCCTCCGCGCGCCGGCCAGGATCGCGGTCACGGGCAGTCTCGGCGGACGCTGGCGGGTCCACGCGGAGCTCAAGGGCGCCAGCCCCGCGCTCGCGGCGGCGGCCTGGCCGCCCGCGAGGCTCTGGACGGGGCGCGTGAGCGCCTCGCTCGACCACGACGAGCGCCGCGACCCGGCCTGGCGCGTGAGCGCCCGCGCCGCGCCGCTCGCCGTCTCGACCGCGGCGCCGCGCATCGAGCTCCTCGCGCTGACGGGCGAATACCGGCCGGGCGCCGCGACGCGCTTCGACGCCGTGCTGCGCAGCTCGGCCACCGAGATCTCGGCCAAAGGGAGCCTCGGCGAGAAGGTCCTCGACGCCGCCGTGACGAGCCCGGAGACGGACCTCCCGACCGTCCTCGCGCTGGCCGGCGCGCTGGCCCCGAAGGCGCCGCCGTCCGCTCCTTCGCGTCCGCGCGCCGGGAGCAAGCCCGCGACCCGGCGGCTGACGGCGCGGGTCTCGGCCGAGCTCCTGCATTGGGGGCCCGTCGAGCTCGCCGGCGCGCGCGCCGTCGTGCGCCGCTCGACCGGCGCCTACGAGATCGAGGCCGCCTCGTTCCGGTGCTTCGGCGGCTCGGTTTTGGGCCGCGGCTCCTACCTGCCGGGCGGCGGCGACGCGGCCCTCGCGCTGGCTTGGACCGCCTCGGGCCTCGATCTGCAGCGGCTGTTCCGCGCCGCGGGGACGTCGCGCGAGGCGGCCGGCTCGATCGACTCCTCGGGCTCGATCCGCACCGGGGCCGGGGACCGCTTCCTGGGCGGCATGAGCGGCGCGGCTCAGGCGGACCTCAAGAACGGCTGGCTCGGCGGGATGCCCGGGCTCTTGAAGGTCCTCTCCCGCCTCAACCTCACGACGCTGCTCGCCGAGGCCGCCGGGCGCCACCGGTCGCGCGTGCCGTTCGACGAGGCGCACCTCGCCGTCACGGTCGCCGGCGGGAAGCTCTCGACGACGCGCCCGCTCGTCCTCAAGAACAAGACTCTCCTGCTCGCCTACATGGGCAGCTACGACCTGCCCACGCGCACCGTGGACGGAAAGGTCGTCGTGCACGTGGTCACGGTCACCGACGAGATCATCCGGCTGATCCCGGGCGTGCGCGACGTCCTGCTCGGCGGGCGCAAGAGCATGCTGCCCATCTGGCTCAAGGTGACCGGCAAGGCCGACGACCCCGACGTCGACGTCCTTCCGACGAAGACGATCGCGGCGCCGTTCTGGAACACGATCAAGAACGTGTTCAAGCTCCCGAAGCGGCTGTCCATGGAGCTGGGACTCTAGAACGCCCGCGCCCCGCCCGCTACTCGCCGCCCTCGGAGTCGTCCACGTCCGGGTCCGCCACGGCCGCCTCGACGCCGTAGGCCGGATCGTCGGCGAAGCCCGCGGGCTCCACCTCGCGGAAGGCCTCGGCGACGCCCTCGTTGAGCGGGGCTTCCGGCGGTCGGGTCGTCCCGTCGTGAGGGGTCGCGAGCACGGCGGGCTTGGGGCTCTTGGGTTTCATGCGGCCTCCATAACCCCCTCAGTGTAGACGAAGGTCCGCCCGCCCGCCATTTCAGCGGGGTGAAACTCCTGTGACGGCCCGCGCCGCCGAACTCCTCAGGCCACCGGCGCGGGCGGCGCCGGGACCGCCGGCAGGTCGATGCCGTGGTCGTCGTGCGCGATCCGGCGGATCAGGTCGCCGAACGGGCTGCTGCCGTCGGCGCGCATGTCCCAGAGGATCATGTGCATGAGCGCGTCGACCGGGTTCAGCGGCTGGGAGATCAGGATCAGCGGGATCATCGCGTTCGCGTACGCCGAGCCCGCGTCCTCGCCCAGCTGGGAGACCATGCCCTGCCGCGTCATCCACATCGACTGCGCGAGCACGCCGTTGTGCGGGTCCGGGTTCTTCGGGTCGTACGGCGTCTTCTCCTCGGCGCTGCGGATGTAGTCGGGCTTGCCCTTCGGCGCGTTGCCGTAGAAGCCCTCGCCGATGGTGGAGGCCTTGCGCATGAAGTAGGAGACCACGTCGGCGATCGACTCGTTGACGTCGGCGCCCATGATCGTGTCCATGCTCCACTTCACGAAGCGGTACGCCGGCGACTCCTTCTGCGCCTGCGTGAGCTGGATCTGCGCGTAGGTCTGCACCACGCGGTGCGTGTCCTCGTGGTCCTCGATGGACCAGACGGCCGTGTTCTCGACCGAGATCTTCTTCGCGCGGCCCTGCTGGTCGTGCACGGTGATGACCGCGGCCGCCATCAGGTTCACGCTGTCGGTGGACGGGTCGTAGAACGCGTTGCCCTGCTCCTCGTGGCCGTTGACCACGATGCCGCCCGCCAGCGGGACGTCCATGCGCGAGTCCATGCCGGGAAGGCCCTTGAGCCAGATGTGGTGGTTCAGGTAGCCCACGTACCCGACGATGTTCGCGGCCACCTCGGGGTCGGCGCTGACCGGGTTGAGCATGATGGTGAGCTTCTCGCCGGGATTGGCGGTCACGGTGACCTC
>DATNGC010000058.1:0-16773 GCA_035606075.1 Elusimicrobiota bacterium | reverse complement strand
TTCGACATCCAGGACGTCGGCGCGCGCTTCTACACCTATCTCGCGACGATGGCGATGGCGATGGAGTCCGCCAAGGACGCCGGAATCCCGTTCTTCGTGCTCGATCGCCCGAACCCCATCGGCGGAGCCGTCGTCGAGGGCCCGCGCGTCGACCAGCCGGACGAGGTCGGAAAGGACGCGGTGGCCTACTTCGACGTCTCGACGCGCCACGGGCTCACGGCCGGCGAGATGGCCCTGCTGCGCAATTCGACGCTCGGCTCTTCAAAGCTGACCGTCGTGAAGATGAGAAACTGGAAGCGCCCGATGTGGTTCGACCAGACCGGCCTGCCCTGGGTGCCGCCGTCGCCGAACATGCCCGACCTCGCGGCCGCGACGCTCTACCCGGGCGTCGCCAACCTCGAGTTCACCAACCTCTCGGTCGGCCGCGGCACGGAGACCCCGTTCGGCTGGATCGGCGCGCCGTGGCTGGACGCGGAAGCGCTGAAAAAGCGCATGGACGAGGCGCTGTTGGACGGGGTGGCTTTCTCCGTGGAAGCGCGCGCGCCGTCCAAGGACAAATACGCCGGACAGAGCTGCCCCGGGCTGCGCATCGTCGTGACCGACCGCGAGGCCGCCAATCCCCTGCGCGTCTTCGCCGCGCTCGCCGCGGCGCTGCGCGACACGCAGCCCGGCTTCAAGCTGGACTGGAACCGCAGCCGCCGCCTCATCGGCCGCGAGCGGTTCTTCGAGCTCTACTCGGCCGGAGCGACGGGCGCCGAGATCGCGCGCCTCTTCGAGGCAGACGCGGCCGAGTTCGAGAAGCGGCGGGCTCCGTTCCTGCTCTACCGCTAGGCCGGGTCAGGCCTTCTTTACCAGGGCCGCGTCGAGCGCGTCGTCGAAAGCCGCCCCGTCGGTATAGAGGCGCATCGCGTCGCCCAGCTGGGCGAAGCGCCGGACGAAGTCGGCGCTCAGCCGGATGAAGCGCGAGCCCGTCAGCATGTGGATCTCGCGCAGGGCCGCGGCGCGGGATTTCAGCCAGACCGCCCACTCGCCGCTGACGTCGATCGAGGCGCCTTTCCCATTCCGGGCGTCGATGAACAGCGCGACGGAACCGTAGGCCGCGATGTCCTTCTCGATCTCCCGGAACGGCGCCGCGCCGAAGTCGCCCGCGTCGTGACCGGAGAACTCGACGAGCACGACCGCCAGCGCCGGCCGGCGGATCGACAGCGTGCCGCTGATCCCCTTGTATTCGATGCCGCGCGGCTCGCTGAGGCGGGTCACGACGGCATGATATCAGAAGCGCGCGGCCGGCTCCATTGTGGAACTATGACAGAGGGGCCGTTCCCGCTCTCTCCCGCTAGCCGGTCTTCGCGACGATCTGGCGCAGATCGGTCTGGCCGAGGAGGCACTTCATGAGCCCGTCCTGGCACAGGGTGGTCATTCCCTGGGACGCGGCCGTGCGCTGGATCTCGGAGATGGGGGCCCGGGCGTGGATGAGGGCCCGGATCGGCTCGGTGACGACCAGGAGCTCGTGGATGCCCGTGCGTCCTTTGTAGCCGGTCCCGCCGCACGCGGCGCAGCCGCCGGCGCGATGCAGGCGCAGACCCGCGCCGGCGGGCCGTCCCAGGCGCGCGAAGGCCTCCTCGCCGTACGCGTCGCGGAACTCCCGCTCCTCGCCGGGGGGCGCGTCGTACGGCCGGCGGCAATGCGCGCACAGCGTCTGGACCAGGCGCTGGCCGAGGACGCCGAGAAGCGCGTCCCCGAACGAGAACGGATCGACCCCCATGTCGAGCAGGCGGCTGACCGTCTCCGGCGCGCTGTTGGTGTGCAGCGTGCTCAGGACGAGGTGCCCGGTCAGGGAGGCCTTCAAGGCGATCTCGATCGTCTCCTGATCGCGCATCTCTCCGATCATGATCACGTCCGGATCGGCGCGCAGGAAGCTGCGCAGCAGCGCGGCGAAGCCGAGGCCGATCTTGCTCTGGACCGGCGCCTGCCGCAGCCCGGCCTGCGTGATCTCGACGGGGTCCTCGGCGGTCCAGATCTTCTTCTCCGGCCGGTTGAGGTGCCTCAGGGCGGAGTGCAGGGTGGTGGTCTTTCCCGAGCCCGTCGGTCCGGCGCAGAGGATGAGCCCGTAGGGCTTCTCGAGCAGGGCGGCCAGGCAGCGGTGGTTGCGCTCGGATAGGTTGAGCTTGTCGATCGGAGGCGGCTCGCCCGACGAGAGCAGGCGCAGCACGACGTCCTCGTTGCCCGGGCCGCTCGTCGGGATCGTCGCGACGCGCAGCTCGAGCTTCTGCGCTCCGGAGCGGAACACGATCTTCCCGTCCTGCGGCTTGCGCCGCTCCGAGATGTCCAAGCCGGCCAGGATCTTGACGCGGGCCGCCAAGGGCTTGCGGTAGCTGCCGGGGACCTTGAGGTAAGGGCGGCAGTGGCCGTCCACGCGGAAGCGGATCCACGTCTCCCGGTCGCCGGAGTTGGGCTCGATGTGGATGTCCGACGCGCCCTGCTTGTGGGCTTCGAGGATGATCTTGTTCACGAGCAGGATGATCGTGCTGTCCGACTCGGTCACGATTTCGCCGGCGTCGTCGCGCTCCGCCTCGGCCGGCGCGGCCGCGGCGTCGCCGAGCTCGGTCATGATCGACGCGATGCTCCTCTCCGGCGGGACGGCGCCGAAGGCCGAATCGATGAAGCGCAGGATGTCCTCGCGAAACCCGACGAACCAGCGGATTTCGCGGTCGCGGAAGATCGCGTGGATGTCCTGGACCTTCCAAGCGTTGCGGGGATTGTCGATCAGGATGGAGACCGCGGGGTCCTCCAGCGCCGCGCCCGCGCCGCGGACGGCCGCGAGCAGGCTCTTAAGATCGCAGCCCTCGCTCTCCCCTCGCGCGGTGCGCGAGCGGTACAGCGGGATCGAGGCCTCCTCCGCGGAGCGCTCGAACCATTTCACGTCGAGTCCCATCTCCTCGAACCTCCGCGAGAGCCTCTCGAAATTCGTCCGCGCCCGCGGCTCGCTCGCGCCGGCCGCGTCGGGAGCGGCTCGGCGAAGGAATCTCTCGTATTCCGCCAGGAGCTCGATCAGGGCGCCGAGCTCCTCGGCGTCGAGACTCTTCGATCGTCCGCTCGCGGGATTGATCGCGACGACCTCGACGGACGAGAGCTCGGCCTCGCTCCCGCGCGGCTCGGCCGGCGAAGACAACGGTACCCAGCCGACCCGGTTGAGATAGCGGCGGCTCAGCTTGTCGATGATCTCGGGGGAGGCGCGCAGGTCGGGAGAATACTCGACGAACGGGAGTCCGTAGTAGGCGGTGAGGCAATCGCGCAGGTCCGCTCGCGAGACCTTGTATCGCCGCATGAGGATCGAGGCGGAGTCCGCCTTGAGCCGCCGGGCGGACAGCTCCACGTCCAGCAGGCCCGCCTCGTCGATGACCCCTTTCGCGCGCAGCCTCCCGAAAGGGCCGCGGAGGACCTCGTCCATCAGCTTCCGGTCCGTCTCGTCGGGGGCTCGTTCGCTTGGACCCATCGCTCCCTCCTGACTCATACGGTAATACGCGGGCTCCTCGATAACCATGGCTGCACCGTCAAAATACTATGCCGATTACGTCACGCGCCGAATCGGAGGAGAGGCCGGACGGCTCATCTCCTTGACGCCCGCTCCGCGCGGCGCTACGCTATCGTCTCCGATGCGGACCCTCGCGCTCGCCGCCGCGCTCGCTCTCGCCGCGCTCCCCGCGCGCGCCGCGAAAGTCCCCGATCCGCGGGACCTGTCCGTCGAGGAGCTCGTCGGGCAGACGTTCATGATCGCGATCGACACCGAGATCGCCGTCGCGCGCGAGGCCGACGTCCGCGCCGGGCGCCTCGGCGGCGGCATGCTGCGCTGGGACAAGTTCACCGGCGCCCAGGCGCTCGAGATGACGGGCAAGCTGCGCGCGTGGTCCAAGGAGTCGCCGCACCGCATCCCCTTCTGGGTCTCCACCGATCACGAGGGCGGTCCGACGTTCACCCAGCGCCTCTACGGGCTCGCGCCGTTCCCGGGCAGCATGGCGCTCGGCGCGGCGGGCTCACCCGATCTGACGCGCGAGGCGGCCGAGGCGACGGCGCGCGAGCTGAGGGCGCTCGGCATCGACGTCACCTTCGCCCCCTCGCTCGACGTGAACAACAATCCCGCCAACCCGATCATCGGCCTGCGCTCTTACGGGGAAGACCCGGCTCTCGTGACCAAGCTCGGCCTCGCGGCTCTCCGGGGCTACCGCGACGGCGGCATCCTCGCGGTGCCCAAGCACTTCCCGGGCCACGGCGACACGTCCGAGGACTCGCACCTCGGCCTGCCCGTGAACACGAAGCCGCTCGCCGAGCTCGAGAAGACCGAGCTGCCGCCGTTCCGCGCGGCCATCCAGGGCGGCGCGCAGGCGATCATGCCCGCGCACATGGTCTTCCCCGCGTTGGGCGCGCCCGCGGGGCGGCCGAACACGCTGTCTCGCGAGGTGCTCGGCGGCTTTCTGCGCGGCACGCTCGGCTTCAAGGGCTTGATCTTCTCCGACAGCCTCGACATGGGCGCCATCGTCGACGTGTACGGCTCCTCGGAGTCCGCCGTGCTCGCCCTGCTGGCCGGCAACGACGTCCTGCTCATCGGCAAGGGCGACTATCCCTCGGCGTTCTCGGCCGCGGTCGAGGCGGTGAAGTCGGGCCGCATCCCGCGCGCGCGCGTCGAGGCGTCGGTGGCTCGGATCCTCGAGGCGAAGCGCCGCCTGGGCCTGTTCTCGTTCTCGGAGCCGAAGCCGCTGAAAGCCAAGACGGTCGCGGCCGACCGCGCGCTGGCCCAGAAGGCCGCGGACGACGCCGTCACCTTGGTCTGGAATCAGGGACTCGTGCCGCTGCATCCGGCGCCTCCTCAGCGACTGAGCCTCGTCGTCTTCCACACGGGGCGCTACGGCGAAGAGGCCTCGCGCTGGGCCGCCGACGTCGCGAAGCGCCATCCGAACACCGAGGTCTTCGACCTGCCGGTCAGCCCGAGCTCCGCCGCGGTCGCGGGCGTGCTGGCCCGGACGCGGACGGCCGCGGCCGTGATCGTCGGGACGTTCCAGTACGGCTACGCGGTCCCGGCGCCGCAGGCGGAGCTGATCCGCGGGCTCGTCGCCGGCCCGGCGCCGGTCGCGGCGGTGAGCCTCATGAATCCCTACGATCTCGCGCTGTCGAGCGGCGCGCGCGCGGGCATCGCCGCCTACGGTATGACGGACTCGGCGCTCGAGGCCGCGACGAGGCTTCTCTTTGGAGAAATCCCGCCGCGCGGCCGGCTGCCCGTCACCGTCCCGGGCCTGCCTCCCGCCGCGCGCTAGTCGAGCTCGTCGCTGCGGGCCGGCAGGGGATTGGAGTCCGGCCGGAAGGGATGGCTCAGCAGGTACTTGGCGTAGCGCTGCACCCCCCAGAACTGCTGCTCCTTCAGCGCCCGCTTGTACGTGGCTTGCGCCTCCTCGCGCCGGCCCTGCAGGTCCTGGCACTCGCCGATGAAAAGGATGGGCAGGCTGCGCGTGCGGTGGCCCTGCGGGATCAGGGCGAGCGCCGCCTCATCCTCCCGCATCGCGTCCTCGTACTTGCCCGACAGCTGGAGGCCGAGTCCCAGGAAATAATGGCCGGCGGCCTTGTCGATCTCGCGGTAGTACGGCGCGGGCTTCTCCGCGTTGGCCAGGAAGATCCGGGCCTCGCGCTCCAAGCCCGCCGCGTCGCGCAGATGGAACAAGCCGATCAGGCGCATGCCGTCGATCATAGGAGAGCCGGGATAGCGCGCTCGCAGTTCCTCGAGGATCTTCCACGCCTCCTGGGGCTTCTTCTCGAAGGTCCAGTCGATGCCGACGAGCAGGAACTGGGCGGCCACGCCGCTGAAGCGTCCGTGCGTGGCGCGCTCGAGCTCGGCGAGCCCCTTGTCCTTGTCGCCGTTCTTCGTGAAGAGGAAGAAGCGCACGAAGGACGAGAGCCGCGAGGAGTAATAGTCGAACGCGCCCAGCCCGAGGTAAGGGTCGTCGAGCTTCGGATCGAGCTTCGCCGCGCTGAGCTCGCTCTTGTAGGAGCGCTTGCCGTCGCCGTAGGCCTTGAACCAGTGCTTCTGCGTGGCCTCGTAGCGTCCGCGCAGGCCGTACGCGGCGCCGAGGGCGGTGAAGGCCTCGGCGTCGCCGCCTTTGTCGGAGGCGCGCTTGGCGTCGTCGATGGCGCGCTTGTCGTTGTCGAGGAAGCGCTTCGCCTGCGGGCTGCCGGCCAGGGCGAAGTCGCTCTCCATGACCCACCACGCCTCGATCGCGGAGCACAGGGACAGGGCCGGATCGCCCGGACGCGCGGCGACGGCCTCGTCGAAGATCTTCCGGGCGCCGTCGTAGTCGCTGCGGTACATGGCGTCGAGGCCGGAGTCGACGATCTTCTCGTCCTCGGGCGACAGCGCGCGCGCCGGCACGGCGGCCCAAAGAAGGAGCGCGGTCAGGAGCGCGGAAACGCCGAGCCGGAGCCTCATGGCCCCATCTTAGAAAAATCCGCGCGTCAGCGGCGCGACGGACGGGTGAACGCGGCGCTCAAGGCGAACGACGCGCACGCGCCGAAGACCACGAGCCAGCTCCAGCCGAACGGCAGGATCCCGCGCTCGGACAAGACGAGCAGGAACAGGTTCAGCAGGGCGACCGCCCCGAACGCGGAGACGACCGCGAGGTCGCCGCGGCGCCTCGTGTACAAGCCGAAGGCGAACACGCCCAGCAGAGGCCCGGCGGCCACGCCGCCGGCCTTGAAGGCGACCGACATCGCCGAGTCCGACGCGGCGAAGATCGCCGCGAGGACAGCGAGCGCGACCGCGCAGGCGGCGGCGCAGAGGCGGGCGAGCCGCAGCTCCCGCTCGGGGTCGAGCTCGCCGCCGAAGGGGCGGCGCAGGTCGGTCATCAGCGCCGCGGACAGCGAGGCCAGCGGGGCGTCGATGGAAGCCATCACGATGGCCGACAGCACGAGGCCGCGGAGAACCCGCGGCATGGCGGTCGAGGCGAAGTGCGGGAAGATGCGGTCCAGCCGGTCCGGCAGGGCCATGCCGGGGTTCTGCTTGTAGAACACGAACAGCAAGGTCCCGATCAGGAGATAGAGCAGCAGGATCAGGAACGCTCCGACCGTGGAAGCGAGCAGGGCCCGGCGTCCTTCGTTCGCGTCCTTGACGACGTAGAGCTTCTGGACGAGCTCGTGGTCCGTCCCGAAGGCGGCGGCCGAGCCGAAGAAGCCGGTCAGGAGAGCGACGGGAAGCACCGAGGAGTCCGAGAAGAACCGCGCGAGGAAGCCGGGCGCGCTCGGCGAAGGGCCGAGGTCGAGCGCGCGGAACTTCTCCGCGGCCGAGGCGATGCGCCAGGCGGCGGGCAGGCCGCCGTCGACGCGGTGCAGCAGGTACAGGGCGGCGAGCCCTCCCGCGCCGAAGAGGACGGCGGCTTGGAACGCGCCGGTCCGCACCGCCGCTCGCGCGCCGCCGCGCGACAGGCCGACGAGGGCGGCGGCCGTGAACAGAAGGATCGTCGGCAGAGGTCCCCAGCCCATCAGGGCTCCCGCGGCGACGCTCGCGGCGAGCAGGCGCACGCCCGCGATGAGCAGGCGCGTCGCGACGAAAGACCCCGCCGCCGCGGTGCGCGTGAGCGGGCCGAAGCGCCGGCCGAGATAGGCGTACGGGGTCTCGCCGCCGGCCGCGAAGAAGGCCGGCACGAAGACGAAGGCGACCAGGACGCGCGCGGCGGCGGCGCCGACGAAGAACTGCAGGAAGGTCCAATCGCCGCGGAAAGAGGTCGCGGGCACGCCGATGACGGTCAGCGCGCTGACCTCGGCGGCGACGAGGGCCAGGGCGGCGGGCAGCCACGGCAGGCGGCCTCCGGCGCGGTAGAAATCGTCGGGGGTCGCGGTGCGCTCGCCCTCCCTCCAGCCGAGCCACGTCATGCCTCCCAGGAGGACGGCGAAGGTCAGGAAATCGGTCGCCGTGAGGCCCGATCCGCCCGGAAACCAATTGGTCAGCAGTTCGCCCATTCTGTCGTCGGAGAAGCCCCGCGCGGCATGATGCCTTTTCGGGCCGGATTTCGCAACAATTGTATAATCGGGCCGGCCTACAATTGATCATCCGATGATCACCCGCGCCGCGCTCTTGCTCACCGCCGCTCTCCTGGCCGCCGGGCCCGCGCGCGCCTCCTCCTCCCCGGCGGTATACGACGCGAAGGCCGCCCCGCTCGACGACCTCTGCAAGGAGCTGCTGACCGGCAACGGCTACGAGATCCGCGACGACGGCGTGGTCTGGGACAAGATCGGCGAGGCCGCGGTCACGCGGGACGACATGCCCTACCTGCTCTCGCGCCTGGCCAGCGCCAAGCGCCTGCGCGCGCTCCTCGAGATCAACAACATCATCACGCGCTACGACGCGGAGCGCAAGCTGACGCCCGAGGACAAGGAAGCCGTGCGCCAGCTCGTGCGCGCGAACTGGGTCGTGTTCGGCGTCGCGCCGCGCAACGACTTCCGGTCTTATTTTTCCGTCGAGGAGCTGGAGACTCTCGACAAGATCCCCTCCCGCTTCGACACGATGAGCGCGATCACCATGACGGATCCTCCGATCGACTCCGTGACGGAGAATCCCCCGTCCGTCACCGCTCTTCCCCCCGCGGCCGTCGCCGCCGCGCCCGTCGCCGCCGCCCCGGCTCCGGTCGCTCCGCCTGCGGCTCCCCAGGCGGCCGCTCCCGCGGCCGCCGCCGTGGCGGCCGTCCCCGCGCGCGTGATCCCGACTCTCACGCCCTTGATGGAGCCGCCGTCTCTGAAGCGCGAGTCGCCCTTCGCCTCCGCTCCCGCTCCGGCGCCTGCGCCCGCTCCGGCGCTCCCGGTCGCCGCTCCAGTCGTCGCGGCCTCGCCGGCGCCCGCCGCCGTCGCTCCCCCGCCGGCGCCTGTCGCCGCCGCGGCTCTCCCGGCCGCTCCCGTCGCCCCCGCCGCGGTCATTCCCGCGGCGCCCGTGACCGCCGCTCCCGTCGTCTATACGGCCGCGCCGTCGGCTCCCATCGCCGCGGGTCCCGCCCCCATCGCCTTTGGAGCGCACCCGGCCGCGCCCGCGGCGACCTTCAGAGTCGAGGCCCCGGCGCCTCCGGCCGTTCCCGTCGTCTATGCCGCGCCGGTCGCCCCTCCGGTCGCCGCGGTCGTCGCGGCCGGCCTCGGCACGCTGAAAGTCTGGACGCCGCCGGCGGGCGCGGCCGCTCCGCCGCGCGTCGCGCCCAAGGCTCCGGTCGTCGCCGTCGCGAAGCCCGCGGCGCCGGTCGCGGCGGCTCCGCCTCCGCCCGAGCCGCCCAAGATCGCCGCCGTGAGCGAGGCCGAGTACGAGAAGTTCATCGCCGAGGGACCCTACAACTCCGGCGGCAAGGCCGTGCTCGAGCTTCTCGGCAAGCGCGCGCCGGAGTTCTGCCTGCCTCTGCTGCGGCGCACCGTGGTGGGAGCCATCCCGCAGATCGTCAGCGACGGCGCGCGCACCGGCGCGGAGCTGCGCGCGGGGTTCACGGTCGACGCGGCGAACCCGCTCGCGCCGCCGCTCATCGCGCTGAGCCCCGGTCCGGTCTTCGTCGTGGTCAAGCAGGGGATGTTCGGCGGCCGCGAGGCGGTCCTCGTGCCCGAGTCCACGAAGGCGTGGGCCGACCTCGGCGTCTCTCGCCCCCGTCTCGACGCCCTGCGCGAGGACGCCAGCCCGGTCTCCACCGAGAACGGCGACTGGGGCGCGACGCGGCTCTACGCCGACGGCAGCCGCCGCGGCTCCTACTCCACGACGGAGATGGCGGGCGAGATGCTCGAGCAGCTGCTCCTGCTGGGCCTGGCGCGCGAGGGCTTGGACGCCTCGCCGTACGCGGCCCGGCAATGGGCGCGCACCGCGCGGCTGATGTTCTACGCCCGGCTCAAGGAAGAGACGCAGCAGGACAACTTCCTTGATCCGGACCGCCGCGCGGAGCTGCGCGGCTGGCTCGACCATCCCGACGAGAGCGAGGACTTGACCGCCGCGGTCTGGAGCGGCTCGCGCGTCCAGCTCCTCGACCCGCGCCGCGGCCCTCCCGCCGCCGCGCTCGACTTCGAGACGCGCCAGCGCGATTCGTGCGTGCGCTCGGCGCTGGAGGACGCGCTGGCCGAGAACGCCCGCCGCGGCGCCGCCCGCGTCGGCGAGCTCTCGACCCTGGCCGACGCCGGGCTCGTCGACTCCGGCGCCGCGAAGACCGCGGCGCGCGCCGCCGCCGACGAGGAGGCGAACAAGCGCCTGGCGCTCATCGTCCGGCCGCCCGCCTGCCCGCCCGCGAACCCGGCGCGCGAGGAAGGCCTGCGCAAGGCGTCCCTCCTCCTCACGGAGGCGACGCGCGCCGAGCGCCTGCTGCGCGAGCATCGCGCGGGGATCGAAAACCATGCTCTCTAGACTCCTGCTGCCGCTTCTGATCGCGCTCCTCCCGGCGTCCGCGCGCGCCGAGGACTGGCTGGTCACCGCCCAGAAGACCGCCGCGACCACGGCCATCGCGGGAGAGCCCGTTCCCGACGCGCCGAAGAAGGACTGGGTCCCCTATGAGCCGGCCTCGCGCCTCTTCCGCGCCGACCTGCCGCCCGTCGGCTGGAACGCCTTCGAGGAAGAGGACGCGCTCGGCACGGTCGTGCGCATCCTGGGGCCCGACGATCCTTCGGGCGCGCTGCGCGCCTCCTTGACGGTCCGCCTCGTCGACCGCGACTCGCCCGCGTTCGCGCCCGCCAAGCAGGCCGTCGAAGGCATGCGGCGCGGCGGGCCCGGCCGCGAGGCGACCCAGGTCCGCTCGATCCGCATCGGCGCCGGGCTGGCGAGGATCTTCGAGATCACCGAGTCCCGCCGCGTCCCCGTCGAGTCGGGCGTGAGCTCCTCGATGGAGCTCCACCAGTACGTGGCCGTGATCCCGCGCGGGGAAGCCTACTACGTCGTCCGCCTCGTGTCCGCGCGCTCGAACTACCTCGACTACCGCGACGACTTCATGCGCTTCTTGAAGTCGCTCAAGCCCGTCGGCGCGCGCTGACGAGTCCGCGCTATCGCTATATCCTCGAAATCGAGGGAGGCTGAACCGGCACATTCTCGTGGCTCGCTCGTCACCGGCGGAGTCGCCCTCCGGATGCTACCCTGGGCTTGAAGGGGGTGCGAGACATGCGACCGATCATCCTCGCCGTCCTCGTGCTCGTCGCCGCTCCCGGCTTCGCCGCGGACCGGGCTCCGCGGACCCGGCCGGGCCTCAGCCCGCTCGCCGAGAAGTACGCCCGCGAGCGCGAGGCGCTGCTGCAGGACTACGCCGCGAAGCGGCGCGCCTTGGTCTCGTCTCCCGGATATTCGTCGTCGAGCCCCGCCGGCCGCAAGGCCGCGCTCGACGAGCTCTCGGCCGAGGAGAAGGCGCGCGACGCGGACCTCGTCTCCGATTACGACGCCGAGCTGCGCCGGGGGCGCGCGGCGGCGGACGCCGACGCGGCCAAGGACCAGAACGTCCGCCGCAGCGGCGCCGACGAGCAGCGGATCCGCGCCGCGCAGGACGCCGCCCGGTCTCAGCGGCCGCGCTGAGCTAGGGCAGGCGCTTCAGGATCTCGCCGCGCAGCTCGAGGATCACGCGGACGTAGTTGCTCGAATGGTTGTAGGAGTACAGGGACCGCCCGATCGCGGATTCCGGCGTGAACGGCGCCGAGGCGTCGTAGCCCGCGCGGGAGAGGTAGTTCGCGCAGCTGGCCAGCGCGTCGGGCCACTGGTCGAGGCGGCGCAGGCCGTCGCCGTCGAAGTCCACCGCGACGAGGTTGTACGTGGACGGCTCGAACTGCACGTAGCCGAAGGCGCCCGCGTAGGAGCCCAGCACCGCGTGCGCGTCCATGCCCTGCGCGCGCGTCATCTTCAGGAACTCGCCCTCCTCGCGCACGGCCCAGGCCGAGCGCGACGGGACCTTCTGGATGATCGTGTTCAACGCGTCGAAGACGGGGTAGGTCCCGGCGGCCGTCCCGTAGCGCGTCTCGATCGAGACGAGCGCCGTGAGCAGGACGCCGTCCACCTTGTAGCGGGCCTTCACCGCGTCGAGCAGGGCGCGGTGCTCGGCGACGAATTTCGCTCCGGCGTCGATGTTCTTTTCCGTGATGAAGTACTTGCGGTACTGCTCGTAGGGGACGGGCTTCACGGGACCGCTCGGCGTCTCGAACTTGCCGGGGATCTCCGGGAACAGCTTCGCGCGCGGATCGTCGAAGACGGCGTCGACGTAGGAGTCCGGCACGCCGGAGCCCGCCAGCCTGGCCTTGACCAGCGCCCGGGCTTGAGCGGCCGGAGTCTCGAGCGCGGCGGCCGCCTTCGCGGCCGCCAGGCGCGGGAGCAGCGCCTCGCGCAGGCCGTCGAACTCGGCCGACATCTCGGCGGGCGGCAAGGCGCGGGCGGCTCCCGCGCAGGACAGAAGGACGAGGACCAGCCCCGTCTGGGCGATCATGGGGTTATTATACGCGCGCGGCGAGCCAATCGGACGCGAGACGCTTCAGCCGCTCGCGGCAGTCCAGGAAGCCGTGGTCCGCGCCGCGCAGGACGACGAGCTTCGCCCGCTTTCCCGCGAGGGCCGCGTAGCGCTTGGAGATGGCGGGCGGGATCGTCTCGTCCTCGTCGCCGTGGATCAGGAGGAGCGGAGCGCGCAGGCGCGGGATCGCGAGCGCGGGATCGAAGCGGCGCATCGCGGCGCGGAAATCGCCCTCGAGAGCGGCCGGAGCGGGCGCGTTGAGCGGCTTCGAAAGGTGCGCCAGGAAGGAGCGGTTGCTGGGCCCGATCATCTCCGGCCCGCCGCACGGCGCGACCGCGACGACGGCCTTGAGCGCGGGCTCCAGCGCGGCCAGGTTCAGCGCCGTCCAGCCGCCCATGCTGAAGCCGTACACGGCCATCCGCCTCGCGTCGACGAAAGGGAGTCGTCCGGCGGCCCTCAGCGCCGCGCGCGCCTGCGGGACCAAGGTCGTGAAGCGGTATCTCCCCCCGCTGCCCCAAGCGCCCAGGAAGCTCGGCGCCACCGAGGCGATCCCGCGCGCCATCAAGGCGCGCTGGACGTCGGAGCTCTTCTCGGACCCCGGAAAGCCGTGGAGGAAGAGCACCGTCGGGAACCGCTGTCCTTCCCGGCCGGCGGGCCGATGGTAATGGACGAGCATCTTCTGTCCGAGGACGCGGAAGATTTCGGTGCCGGCGTGGGCGCGCATCGCGTCCATTGTAGCGCATCCCGCGGCCCTCCGCCGAAACCGCTATAATGGGCTCCGATGCCCCCCGCCCCGACCAACGCTCCCCGCGTCGTCCTCGGCATCGCCGGCGGCAGCGGCTCCGGGAAATCGTGGCTCGCGAAGGCGGTCGCCGAGGCGTTCGCCGGCCGCTCCGTCGTGGTCTGCCACGACTGGTACTACAAGAACCACGGCGGCATCCATTCCGAGGCGGAGCGCGTCAAGCTCAACTTCGACCATCCCGACGCGCTCGACACCCTTCTCATGCGGCGCCAGCTCGACGCGCTGATCGCCGGCGAGACCGTGGAGGCGCCCGTCTACGAGTACGCGACGCACTCGCGTCTGAAGGAGACGCGGCGCGTCGCGCCGCGCGAGCTGCTCATCATAGACGGCATCCTGATCCTCCACGAGAAGGAGCTCCGGGACCGCATGACCCTCTCGGTGTACATCGACGCCCCCGACGACGTCCGCTTGATGCGGCGCGTGCGGCGCGACTGCACGGAGCGCCGCATCGACCTCGAGGAGACCCTGCGCCTCTACGAGGACTACGTGCGGCCCATGCACCACCGCTACGTGGTCCCGTCCTCGCATCACGCGACGTGGATCTGGTCCCAGCTCGAGGACAAGAAGTTCCCCGACCTGCTGATCAGCGATCTCGAGCGCCGCCTGGACGGAAAGATCGCCGCGTAAGCTCGAAGCGCAGGATCCCTTCCACCGACGGCTTTCCTCCCCGCGAGAAGCCCGCGCGCTCGAGCAGGCGGATGGACGGCGCGAGCTCGGGCAAAGTCTCCGCCGCGACGCGCTCGACCTCCGCGTGGGCGAAGGCCCACGCGAGCAGTGCGGCGACCGCCTCCGACGCGTAGCCCTGCCTCTGAAAGGCGGGCAGCAATGAATAGCCGACCTCGGCGCAGCCGTCCTTCGGGCGGCCTTTGAAGCCGCCTTGGCCGACGAGAAAGGGCCGGCGGGTCTTCGCGATCCAATACCAAGCCGCCCATCCGGAATCCTCCGGATTCCGCCGCAGGAAGTCGATCGTATGCCTCATCGAGCCCTCGTCGTTGAGAGGCGGCGGCCACGAGTCCGGCACGCTCGCGCGCAGTTGATGCGAGAACTCCATGCGGTTGTGCAGGTCGGCGTCGGCGAGCTCGAGCGTGGCCGGCACGAGCCGCAGGCGCTCGGTCTCCAGCGGCGCCGGGGTCAGCGCTTCGGATTCCACTGGAAGCGCTCGAGCGGGATGCGGCCGGTCTTGTCGAACTTCACGCCCTCGCTCTCGAGCAGCTCGCGCTGCTGGGGCACGGCGTAGGGATGACAGCGCGCGCTGATCTCGCCCTTGGAGTTGACGATCCGCTGCCACGGGACTTCCGCGTCGTCGGGAAGCGAGTGGAGGGCGTAGCCGACTTGGCGCGCGTGGCGCGGCAGGCCCGCCAGAGCCGCGACCTGGCCGTAGGTGGCGACGCGGCCGCGCGGGACGCGGCGGACGACGGCGTAGATGCGCGCGTAATTCGAGCTCACGGTTTCCATAAGATAGAATTTCTCCGTGATCCCCGTCTGCGCCGCCGTCATCCTGCGCTCCGGCATGGTCCTGCTCGCGCGCCGCGGGCCGGGGCGCAAGCACGCGGGCAAGTGGGAGTTTCCCGGCGGGCGCATCGAGGACGGCGAGACGAGCGCCTCGGCTCTGGCGCGCGAGCTGCGCGAGGAGCTCGGCATCGAGGCCGAGGTCGGGGCGGAAGCCGGCCGCGCGCGCCATGCCTATGACTTCGGCGAGATCGAGCTGATCGCGCACTTCGTCATGAAGTACTCCGGCGAGCTCAAGCTCACGGACCACGACAAGATCGCCTGGGTCGAGGCGCGGCGCCTGCTCGAGTACGATCTCGCGCCCGCGGACGTGCCCATCGCCGAGGCGGTCGCCGCGCACCGGCGGCGCAAGCGCTACAAGAGCACCCATCCGCGGTCGTTCGAGGAGAAGTACAAGGAGCTGGCCGCCGATCCGGAGGCGGTCGCGAAGGCGAAGGCGCGCGGCTCGACGCCGGCGGGCGCGCACGTGCCCATCATGGTGAAGGAGATCCTCGAGGCCCTTTCACCTCTCGCGGGGAAGACGGTCCTCGACTGCACGCTCGGCTGGGGCGGACACGCCGCCGAATTGGCGCGCGCCGGAGGCTCTCTGATCGGACTCGACCGCGACGGCGAGGAGCTCGCGCGCACGGCGGAGCGCCTGCGCTCGCAGGGCCTCTCGATCATCGCGAAGCACACCGACTACGCCGGAGCCCGAGGCGCCCTCGACGAGCTCGGAGTCCCCGAAGTCGACGCCCTGCTGGCCGACCTCGGCGTCTCGTCCATGCAGCTCGACCGCCCCGAGCGCGGCATGTCCTTCAAGAAAGACGGGCCGCTCGACATGCGCATGGACCGCTCGCGCGGGCCGACGGCTGCGGAATGGCTCGCGCGCGCGACGCAGGCCGAGATCGCGGACGCGCTCTCGCGCTACGGCGACGAGCCCGAGGCGGCGAAAGTCGCCGCCTCCCTCGCCGCGCTCGCCGCGAAAGGGCGCGCGCCAAAGACCACGTTCGAGCTCGCCTCCGCCGTCGGCCAGGCCAAGGGCTTCGGACCGGGCCGCTTCGTGAAGAAGGACGCGTCCGCGAAGCATCCCGCCGCGCGCGCCTTTCAAGCTCTGCGCATCATCGTGAATTCGGAGCGGGAATCGCTGAAGAAGCTCCTCGCGGACCTGCCTTCGCTGGTCAAGCCCGGAGGCCGCGTCGCGCTCCTGACCTTCCACTCCGGAGAAGAAGGGCTCGTCGGACAAGCCCTCCGTGACAAGCCGGGAACTTGGCGCCTCTCGGAACCGCTCAAGCCCTCGCCGGAAGAAGTGCGCGAGAACCCTCGCGCCCGCTCGGCGCGGCTGTGGCGAGCCGTCCGCGCCGGCGACTATCCCCGGGGATAGTCTCGGGTTCAAGACCTCAGGCCCGACTCCCGCTTGGACCTCGGTTGCAACTCACCTGGTTAATTACTATTCTCACATCTCGTTCATTTCAACGCCGAGGTGACATGATGTTCTCCAAGCTCCTTTCGCTCGCCGCAGCCCTCCTGCTCGTCTCCGCCGCCGGCGCCGCCGTCCCCGCGGCGTCCGACGCCGACTTCGCCCGCTCGCTCGAGCCCGTCTTCAGCGCCGCCTCCGACGGCCACTACAAGCTCGTCGAGAAGCGCGCCCATCAGACCCTCGACGTCCTCAAGACATTGCGCGACTACGCGGACGAAGTGAAGAAGGGCTCCGAGAAGCTCCGCAAGGAGATGCTCGACCGACATTACCAGGACTGGGTCAACACGCGCCTGACCGCCGAGATCTTCGAGGCGAAGGCGACGAACGAGACGGTGGACCAGACCTACGCCCTCGAGAAGAAGAACGTCGACGCCGACCTCAAGGCCGCCAAGAACGCCGGCGATTACGACTCCATCGAGAAGGACCTCGCGCGCATCTCCGCCTTCGAGGCCGACTACGAGGGCCGCGTGAAGGCGACCGAGGCGAAGATCGCCGCCGTGCGCCGCGACTACGAGCGCCATTACGGCAACGCCACGTCCGCGCTG
>DATNGC010000057.1:0-2787 GCA_035606075.1 Elusimicrobiota bacterium | reverse complement strand
CGCGGCCGCGGCTTTCGAGTTCATCCTCCTATCCTAACAAAACGTCGCGGCGCGGAAGAGCCGCCGAAGCGGTAACAATTCGTCCATCAGTTTTCCGCGCTCCGGGGTTACGATAACGCCATGAACGACATGACCCCCACGATGACCTCGAAAATCTTCGCCTGGCTGCCGCTGGCGAGCCTGGCGATCTCCGCCGCGATGTTCAGCCTGGGCGCGCCGGCCGCTCTCGCGCGCTGCATCCGGCCCTCGGTCTCGCTGAACTTCGCGGCGCAGCTCGAGAACGCGGTGCGCGAGGAGCCGGTGCTGTTCCCGATGCCGATGCCGGTCGCGCGGCTGCCTCTGCTGAGCGCCCCGCTCGTCGCGCGCCGCTAAGGCGCGGGGTTGCGGCGCCGCCGCGTCCGAGCCTTCCGCGGCGGCGGCGGCATGTAGGGCTCGACGTTCACCTTCGTGTCGGTCAGCGCGAAGTAGTTGTTGAAGACGCGGCGCACGTACGCCATCGTCTCCTTGTAGCGCGGCACGCGTCCCAGGCGCTCGACGGTCCCCTCGCCCGAATTGTAGGACGCCGCGATCAGGACCTTGTCGCCGTCGAAGACCTCGGACAGGTGCCTCATGTGCCGCGCCATGCCGCGCAGGCTCTGCACCGGATCGAACGCGTTCTTCACGCCGAGCTGCGCCGCCGTCTCGGGCATGAGCTGGGCCAAGCCCTGCGCGCCGGCCGGCGAGACGATGCGCGGGTTCCCCGACGGGTCCTCCTGCATGACCATGGCTTCCATGAGCTTGGGGTCCACGCCGAACTGCGCGGCCATCTTTTCGATGATCGGGCGATAGCGCGACACGCCCGTCCCCTTGCGGGCCTGCTCCGCCAGCTCGATCAGGTCCTTCTGCACCGCGTACTTCAGCGGGGAGCGGATCGTCTTGACGGGGATCTGGGCGGCGCGGGCGTCGGGACCGAGCGAAACCTCCACCTCGTTCAGGAAGTCGCGCACGGAGCGGTCGTTGGGGATGCCGCCGCTGCGCAGGACCTCCTTCGGACCGACCTGGTAGGCGGCCAGCGCGCGATGGACGTCGCCGCCGAACTCCTTGAGCAGATCCGCCAGGATGTCGCTGCCCACCTTCAGATTGATCTGCGGATCGAGCATCTGCTGGGCGGTGTAGCCGTAGATCCGGGCGCTGCGCGCCGAGATCGCCATGAGGCCGTAGCCGCCGGCGACGGCCCGCTTGGGGTCGAAGCCGGACTTGGCCGAGACGACGGCCTTCAGGAGCGCCGGGTCGATGCCGGACGCCTTGGCGGCCTTCTCGATCAAGTCGGAGTAGGGATAGGCCAAGACCGCCGGGACGCCGAGCGGCGACGGCGGCTCGGCCTTCGGCGCGAAAGGCGCGGCCGACGGCGATGCCGGCGCCAAGGAGGAGCTCGACCCGAAGCGCCCGAGGACCGGCTCCGCGGCCGAGCCGGGCGCCGCCTTGAAGCCGTCATAGAACCCGGCGTGATCACCCGCCAGCAGGGAGCCCGGCACGAGGCCGAGCGCCGAGTCCAGCGTCGGAGCCTTTTGATCGAAGGCGCGCGGCAGGGCACTGAGCGCGGGCGCGGGCGTCCGCGCCTCCTCGACGCGAAGCGCCGAGCCCCAGGACGCGCTGAGCGTCGCCAGCTCCGCGCGCCGCTCGAATTCAGGGACCCGCTCCGACCAAGCCGGAGAGCGATAATGGACGAGCGGGCCGTCCTTCGACGGGGTCGTCTCCTTGTTCGCCTTGGGGCCGAGAAGCTTGAGGATCAGGACGTCGGCGCTCTGGGCGCGCGCCGGAGAAGCGGCCTCCCCCTTCGGCAGCTGGAGCCACACGGACACGCCGGCGGTCTGGGCGGACGAGGGCGAGGCCAAAGCCAGCCCCGCCAGCGCCGCGGCGATCCAAGTTCTCATGACCCCATTTTATGCCAGGCGGCGGCCCTCAAGGGTCAATTTACGCTTAACCGACGTTAAAAATTCGGTTAAAGCCGAATGGGCCGGAGTTGCCGAACGAGCCCGAGGCGAGGGGGCGGTTCATGGACGATCGTCGAACTTCGTTCACGCGGCGAGGTCGTCGACCCAGCCGAGGGAACGAGTCAGCGCCTTGTCCCACTGCCGGCAAAGCGCCGCGCGCCGAGGTTCCTTCATATGCGGAGCCCACGTTCGTCCCGCGGACCAGTTCGCGCGCAGCTCGTCGAGACTCTTGAAGTATCCCACGGCCAAGCCCGCCGCGTACGCCGCGCCAAGCGCCGTCGTCTCCGCCACGGGCGGCAGCACGACCGGCCGGTCTAGGATGTCGGCCTGGAACTGCATGAGCGTCTCGTTGCGCGTCATGCCGCCGTCCACGCGCAGGGCGTCGAGCTTCGCGCCCGAGTCCTTCTCCATCGCGAGGAGGACCTCGCGCGTCTGGAACGCCGTCGCCTCCAGCGCCGCCCGCGCGAAATGCCCCTTGTGCGAGTGGCGCGTGAGCCCCGCGATGACCCCGCGCGCGTCCGCCCTCCAGTGCGGCGCGTAAAGCCCGGAGAAGGCCGGCACGATGTACACGCCGCCGTTGTCCTCCGCCGTGCGCGCGAGCGGCTCGACGTCGTCGCTCTTGGCGATGAGACCGAGGTTGTCGCGCAGCCACTGCACGAGCGCCCCCGCGATGGCCACCCCGCCCTCCAGCGCGTAGCGCGGCGGCGCCGCGCCGAGCCGGTAGGCCGCCGTCGTCAGCAGGCCGCTCGTCGACGGGACCGGCGTCTCGCCGGTGTTCATGAGAAGGAAGCAGCCCGTCCCGTACGTGTTCTTC
>DATNGC010000056.1:0-4566 GCA_035606075.1 Elusimicrobiota bacterium | reverse complement strand
GTACAGCGCGAGCAGGTGCTCGAGGTCGCGCGCCGAGAGAGCGCGGCGGCCCTCGTTGACGGCGTCGAGCGTCTCGCGGGACCCGTCGATCGTTCCCTTATAATCCGGATCCCACAAACGGTTGTAGCGCGGGGTCGTGTCGTAGGGGTCGTGGACGTCTCCGACGTGGACGTACAGGAAGAACTTCTCGCGGCGGTGCGCCTTGAGCCAGGGAAGGACATACTTGTCGTTGAGCTCCTCGAGCTTGATCCCGGTGTCCCGGTAGGAGCCGAAGCCGGCATTGAAGCCGAAGGCGGATTGGCAGAAGCCGCCGCTGACGATGCCCGCGGTCGTCCAGCCCGCGCGGCTCAGCGCCCCGGCCAGCGTGGGACGCGCGGCGTCGAGCCTCCCCCCCGGAGCGGCCGTGAAGCGGCCCCGTTCGAGCTCTTTCGGCCAGTCGGGGCGGCCGCGCGGCGGGTTCAGAGCGCCGTGCACCGCGGGATCCAGCGACGTCATGATGGACGCGAGCGCCGGCAGAGTCCAATTCGACGCGGCCTCGGCGTTCAAGAAGAGCGCGCCTTCCCCGGCGAGAGCGTCGAGCGCGGGGCTGGTCCTGCGCGGATTGCCGTACGCGCTCAGCCGGTCCTGGCGCAGCGCGTCGACGACGATCAGCAGGACGTCGTCGACCGGACCGGGACCGGGCGCCGCCGCCGCGGGCCCCGCCAGCGACGCGGCCAGCAGCAGCCCCGGAAGGATCATCTCCGGGCCCCGGGCGCCGGCCCGGCCGCGAGCGCCTCGCGGAGGACGGCGTCGAGCAGGCGCGCCTGCCGCTCCCAGCCGAAGCGCGCCGCGACGTAGCGGCGGGCGGCGCGGGCCAGGCGCGCGGCGAGCGGGCGGTCCGCGATCAGGCGCGCCGCGGCGGCGGCCAGGTCGTCGGCGCCGCGCGCGAGCAGGAGCTCGCGCCCGTCGCGCGCGCCGGGCATGGCCTCGCACGCCTCGGGCGTGGCGACGACCGGCAGGCCGGCGCTGAAGGCCTCCAGGACCTTGCCCTTGATCCCGAAGCCGACGCGCATCGGCGCGACGAACAGCCCGGAGCCCCACAGATACGGCGCGACGTCGTCGACCGTGCCGACGACCTCCACGTCCGGCGCCGCGAGCGCCCGCACGGCGGGCGTGGGGGCCGAGCCGACGAGGGTCACGCGGGCCCGCGGCATCGAGCGCTGGAGCCGGGGAAGGATCTCGCGGCACAGGAAGACGGCGGCGTCCTCGTTGGGGTAATGCGGGTAGTGGCCGACGAAGAGGGCGCGTTCGGCGGGCCGCCCGGCCTGGGGCTTGCACGCCAGCCGCTCGATCTCGGCCCCCGTGGGGACGACCCTCAGCTTCGCGGCGCCCGCGAGCGGCTCCAGCCGCGCGGCGTCGGCGGGCGAGAGGGCGACGACGCGCCGGCTGTGCGCGAAGCAGCCGGACAGGTAGGCGCGCGCCAGGCGCGCGTGGGCGACGCCGTCGTCGCCGGTGCGGAAGTAGGAGTCCGCCGGCGCGAGGACGCTCGAGTCGTGCTCGGTCAGCACGACGGGCGCGAGGTCCGCGGCGTGCTCGGCGTACTGCGCCATCTGCGTGAACTCGAGCTGCACGAGATCGATCCCGCGCTCGGCGACCGCCGTCCTCACCGCGGCGGCCATGCGCGGATCCCAGAAGCCGGCCGCGATCGAGGGCTTGCCCGGATCGGCGGGAAGTCCCGGCGTGCGGCCGACGAAGATGGACCTGATCCCGTGGCGCCGCTCCAGCTCGATGGCGGCCGCGGCCTGCTCGAGCGCCGCGGAGTCCGAGCGGAAGGTCAAGACGTGGAACTCGTAGGCGGGCATGAGCCGGCGCATGAGCGCGCCGACGCGGATCTCCCCTCCGCTCTGAAACGGGTAGATCATTCGCGGCACGACGCTCAGGACGCGCACCGGCCGGAGCCCGGAACGCTTAGGCATAGTCCTCGAGGCGCTCGCGGAAGAACTCCACCGTGCGCGCCAGGCCTTCACGAAGGCTCACCCGCGGGCTCCAGCCCAGCTCCGACCGGATGCGCGTCGAGTCGGCGTGGTAGTCGCCGATGTCGATGCTCTTGCGGTCCTCGGGAAACGGCGCGACCTTGAAAGCGCCGGCGCCCGCCGTCTCGATCAGGAGCGCGGCGACCTCCGCGAGCGGGACCGCCCTCTCGCCTCCCAGGTTGTAGACCCGTCCGTTCGCGCGGACGGAGCCGGCGGCGAGGAGCAGCGCGTCGACCACGTCGTCGACGTAGTTGAAGTCGCGCAGCTGCTCTCCGCCCCAGACCTCGAAGGTCTTTCCGCGCAGCGCCAGCCGGATCCACTCCCCGAGAAAAGTCTGGCGCGCGTCCTTGACCCGCATGCGCGGCCCGTAGGTGTTGGTCAGCCGCAGGACGCAGGAGCGCAGCCCGTAGACGTCGTTGTAGAGGAGGTGATAGCGCTCGCCCGCGAGCTTGTTGATCCCGTTGACGTCCACCGGTCGCAGGGGATGGTCCTCGCCGACGGGAAGGGAGTCGGGCCGCCCGTAGACTTGGCGGGTGCCGGCGAAGACGATCTTGACGCCGGGATTGGCGCGCCGGCAGACCTCCAGGATGGAGAGCTGCGCCCGGGCGTTGATGTCGAGGTCGGTCCAGGGATCGGCCATGGAGTCCATGTGGCACGTCTGCCCGGCGAGGTTGAAGAGGAAGTCCCGGCCCGCCGCGAGCCTCTTCAGCGCGGCCTCGTCGCGCACGTCGGCCGTCGCGATCTCGATCCGTCCGTCGGAGCCGTCGAGGTTGCGCCGGTTCCCGCCGTGCTCCGGGATCAGCGCGTCGATGACGGCCACCTCCGCGCCCGAGCGGGCCAGCCGGGCGGCGAGCGCGGAGCCGATGAAGCCGAGCCCGCCCGTCACGAGGACCCGGGCGCCGCGCAGGTCGGGGATCGCGGCGCTCACGGCGCCTCCCCGCACGCCGACCACGCGGCTCCCGTCGGCGGCCGCACGTCCACGCAGGACGCTCCGGCCCGAAGGGCCACGCTCCAGCGGCCCGCGGCGGGCCCGGCCGGGGCGTCGTCGGCGCGCGCCTGGACGCCGTCGGCCGCCAGGAGCTGAAGCCGCCACGGCGCGCGATCCTCCGCGCGGAAGCCCGAGAACACGAAGACGTCGCCCGGGGCCGCCGCCGCCGCGGCGGGCGCGAGCGCGCGCTCCAGGCGCCGCGCCTCGGCCATCAAGGGCCAGCGCGCGAACACGCGGCGGCCGCCGTCGGGATGGCGGAACAGCGCGGCCGTCCTCACGAAGAGCAGCGAGGCCGCCGCGAGCCAAACTCCGGCGGCGAGCTTCGGCGACGCGGCGCGGGCGAGCCCGAGGGCGCTCTCGATCGCGGCGCCCAGGCCGACGGCGGCGGCGCCCCACGCGAGCGAGAACCGGCTCACGCTGTCGGCGTCGAGGGCCTCCGGGAAGAAAAGATAGGGCAGCAGGCCCGCCGCGAGGCCGGCGGCCGCGAAGCGAAGGGCGCGCGACAAGGGGGCGCGCGGCGGCGCCGGCGAGGCGGCGAGGACGGCGAAGGCGCCCGCGGCGCCGAGCGCCAGGGCGGCGAGGGCTTCTCCGGGCGAGCCCGCGTGCGCCGGCCAGGCCGTCCACGACTGGACGAGCGACGCCAGCACGACGGCCGCGCCGCGCGCCGCGGCGGCCGGGTCGAGGCGAGGCGCGTAGGCGGCTCCCGCGAAGTCATGTCCCGGAAGCGCGAGGCGCAAAAGAAGGTAGCCCGCCCCCCAGCCCGCACAGGCGAGGACGAACGCCGTCCGGCGCTTCCCCTCGAGCCGCGCCGTTCCCCCCGCGGCCGCGGCGGCGAACAGCGGCCAGACGAGCGCGTGCTCCTTGAGCAGCAGCGCGGCGGTCGCGAGCGCGAGCGCGGGCGCCAGGCGCGGGCGCTCCCCGCGGAGGAACGCGAGCAGGGCGGCCCAGAAGAGGAGATCGCTCAGGGACTGCGGGAGGCCGGCGACGAGGGTGAGGCCGGACCACTGCACCCAGGACAACGCGTACAGCGCGGCGGCCGTCCGTTGGGCCGCGCCGCCGCCGCCGAGGCGCGCGGCGACGCGGCCGACGAGCAGCGACGAGCTCCAGGCCGCGGCGAGCATCAGCAGCCGGTAGCCCAGCGGCGCGGCGCCCCACAGGCGCTCCAGCGCCCAGAACACGGGCGCGGCCAGCGGCCGGAAATAGACCGGAAGGGCGCAGCGAGCGAACGCGAGGGCCAGCGACGCGCCCGCGCCGAGGCCGCGGCCGGCCCGGAGAAAATGAAACAGGCCCACGTCGTCGAGGAGGAGCGGCTGCGAGAGCAGCGGGCGGTAGACGAAGAGCATCGCTCCGGCGAGGACGGCCGCGAAGGCGACGTCGGAACTGCGGCGCACGAGAGCGATGATAACGCTTCCCGGCCTCTTTTGCTAGCATGTCTTATGCGCGCCGCCGTCGTCGTCCTGCTCCTCTTGGCCGCGGCACGGGCATCCGCGGAAGGCGCCGCGGCGGCGGCCGCGGTCAAGCCCCGCGGCCTCATCATCATCTCGATCGACACGCTGCGCGCCGACC
>DATNGC010000055.1:0-2191 GCA_035606075.1 Elusimicrobiota bacterium | reverse complement strand
CCCCACCAGCAGCCGCGCGACGTCTCGAAGGTGACGGTGACCGGCAGGCCCCGGAGGTTCGGGCAGGACCGCCACGTCTTGAAATAGTCGTCGTGGTCGGGGACGGGCAGGTCCGCCATGTCTTGTAGGGCGGCGCGGCCCTCGTGAGAGAGGATCTCCCCCGAGGCGGCGCGCGAGCGGACGCGCTCTCCGAGCGGGCCTCCGCGGCCCAGGTTCTCGACGATCGAGAGCAGCGCGTTCTCGCCTTCGCCGTCGACCACGAAGTCGATCCACGGGCAGCCCTTGAGGGTCTCCAGCCCCATCTCGCCCTCCACGTTGGGGCCGCCGAGGACGATCGGCTTGCCGAAGCGCCGCTTGACCTCCTGGGCGAGCTTCAGGCTCGCGGTGTGGCTGTACATCGTGCTGGAAAAGCCGACCAGATCGTAGCTCGCCCACGGGACGCCGTTCAGCGAGTCCTCGAGGAAGGCGGGGACGTCGTCGAGGAGCAGGGAGCGCCAGCGGGTCTTCGGCGCGCCCGACTGGGCGATGAAGCGCTTGAACTCCGGCGTCGCGCTCAGGCGCGCGAAATCGTCCTTCAGCTCGCCCGTGCCGCCGGGGCCGAACAAGTGGTAGGCGAAGAACCACTCGGACCAGAGCTCCGGATTGCGCGAGAGGATCGAGTACAGCTTCTCTCCGACGCGGTCCGCCATACGCAGGTTCAGGTAGTGGACGTCGGTCTCGACGCCGCGAGACTGGAGGTGGGCCTTCAGGCTGGCGACGCCCAAGGGACAGATCGCCGCGTCGACCCACGGCATCACGACGAGGGCTGCTTTCAAGCTCCTCATCATACTAAACGCGCCGGGGAAGCTCCCGTTTGACGCCGCCCCCCGATTTTGGGAAGATCGCGCGGATGACCTCGACGGAGACGCTGCGCCGCCGGTTCGCGTCGGCCGAGCCTTTTCCCCATCTCGTCCTCGACGATTTCCTCGCGCCCGGCTTCGCGCGCTCGCTCGCCTCCGAGTTCCCCGTCTACGACGAGTCGCGCTTTCGGGACCGTTTCGGTCGGCCCGCGAAGGCGTCGTATCCGGACCTCGCGGCGCTCGGCCCCGCCTTCCGCCGCCTCGACGCGCTCACGAGGAGCCGATCTTTTCTCTCCCGGCTCGAGGCGCTGACGGGAATCCCGCGCCTGCTCCACGCCCGCGACCGCTGCCGGGGCGCGGCCCACGAGTATCGGGGCGGGATGTCGCTGCGGCCGCACCTCGATTTCAACGTCCTGCCCGGGACGCGCTGGCACCGGCGCCTCAACGCCGTCCTCTTCCTCTCGGCGGGCCGCGGCGGCGAGGTCGTGCTCGGCTCTCTCGCGCGCGGCCAGGCCGAAAGGATGGTCGCGCCGTCGTTCAACCGCCTTCTGATCTTCGCGGGCGGCGAGAGGGCCTGGCATTCGCTGAAGCCCGTCGCCGCTCCCCGGCGGCTGAGCGTCTCGCTCTTCTTCTACACGGAGGCGCCTCCCCCCGGCGCGGCCTCGCCGCGCTTGACGCTGTGGGATTTCCGCCGGCTTCCGCGGGGCGCAAAGGAGGGCGCTCGCTTGGACCCGCGTCTCTGGGCGGCCCTCGAGGAGCCGTTCCTGGAGCGAGACCGCGAGCTCTCCCGGGGAAAGCCCGCCGGAGGCTCGCCGCGGCCGTCCCCTTTGAGCGCGCGCTTGAAAAGAGGCGCGCTCCTCACGCGCCGCGACGTCGATTGGCTCCGGGACGCGCTCGAGCGGCGCGACCGCGCGCTGGCGAGGGATTGGCGCTACGCCGACCGCTTCCTGGACCAGGCGGTCTCCCGCCTGTCGCGGCGCCGGCCTACTTGAGGTAGCCCTCGGCCCGGAGCGCGTCGTCCAGGCCGGGAGCGCTCGCCGCGGCGGTGGAGAGCGCCGGCAGGGCCGAGAACGCGGCGGCGTCGCGCTCGGCGCGGGCGTCGAGGAGGCCGTTCAGGCGCGACGCGACCTCGGGACGCTTCGCCGCGAGATCCGTCTTCTCCGCCGGGTCGGAGGCGAGGTCGTAGAGCTCGGCCCTCGCGCCGCCGCCGCTGCGGATCAGCTTCCAGGAGCCGTCGCGGACGGCGAACGAAACCGTCGAGGTGAAGAGGCCGGAGGTCCGGCTGAAGGCCGGGACCGCGGCGGACGCCGTCTCCGCGGCGCCGTCGACCAGGGCGAGCGCCGAGCGTCCCT
>DATNGC010000054.1:0-6444 GCA_035606075.1 Elusimicrobiota bacterium | reverse complement strand
GTTGCCGGTGGACTTGCGGTCGGGGTGGCCGTTGATGCCTTCGCAGTGGCAGGAGTCGGGGTGGGGCTGGCCTTCGCGCCAGCCGTCCTTCTCGAGCTCGGACTTGACCCAGCAGGGGTAGCACAGCATCAGGCGGTTGATGGGCTTGTTCTCGCCGCAGCGGCGGCACAGGCCCTTGGAGGGGGGCTTCTTCTGCGAGAGCTTGCGGAGGTCCGTCTCTTCCGCGGGCTTTTCCTTCTCCTTCGTGGGGGTGAAGGGATTCTCGATCACCAGCTCGTCCGTCAAAGTTTCGGTCATATCAGGCTCCGACTCCGCGATTGCACGTCCTGCACCACCCGCCCAGCTTTCCGTTCGGGGCGCGGCGGATGACGACGACGGTTCCCTTGCACCCGGGACAGGCGACGTCCAGCCCGCTGACCTCCACCTTCGGGAAGTCCTTCTCGAAGGCTTCCTTCGAGCCGTGGCGAGGCTGGAGCCAGGTCCCCGGGGTCACTTGTCGCCCTTCTCCTTGATCATCTTGACGATCTCCGACGGCAGGCCGAAGTGCTCGGTCTCCTCGACGGTCTCGATCTCCTCGACCTCGCTCACGCCGTAGCGCTCGCGGACCAAAGCGACGACCTCCTGGACCAGGATCTCCGGCGCGGAGGCGCCGCTCGTCAGGCCGAGGGTCTTCACGCCCTCGAGCCACTCGTCCTTGATGTCGGAGGCGCGCTCGATCAGGTGCGAGGGGATGCCCTTGGCGCGGGCGACCTCGCAGAGGCGGTTGGAGTTGGAGCTGTTCGGAGCGCCGAGCACGAGCAGGAGGTCGGCCTCGGGGATCATGGCCTTCACCGCGTTCTGGCGGTTCTGCGTGGCGTAGCAGATGTCGTCCTTCTTGGGCGCCATGAGCTTGGGGAAGCGGCGCTTGAGCACGGCCACGATCTCGCGCGTGTCGTCGAGCGAGAGGGTGGTCTGGGTGAGGTAGGCGATCTTCTCGGGGTTCTTGATCGTGACGGTCTCGGCCTCGGCCGGGGTGCCGACGACGATCATGTGCTCGGGGGCCTCGCCGAGGGTGCCGATGGTCTCGACGTGGTCGCGGTGGCCGATCAGGACGATGGTGTAGTCCTGCTTGGCCAGCGCGATGGCCTCGAGGTGGACCTTGGTGACGAGCGGGCAGGTCGCGTCGATCTGCTTGAGTTTGCGGTCGCGGGCCTCCTGGACGACGGCCGGTCCGACGCCGTGGGCGGAGAAGATGAGCCAGGAGCCCTCGGGGACCTCGGAGAGCTCTTCCACGAACACGGCTCCCTTCTTCCGGAGCTCGTCGACGACGTAGCGGTTGTGGATGATCTCGTGGCGGACGTAGACGGGCTTGCCGCACAGCTCGAGGGCCTTCTCGACGACGTCGATGGCGCGCACGACGCCGGCGCAGAAGCCGCGGACCTTGGCGAGGACCAGCTTCTCGATCTTGATCTTGGACGGGGCTTGAGAGGTCATGTCGTCTCCTAAAACCTTAGTGCGCGTGGGCCTTGGCCTTGGCGGGCATCCAGGCGGCGATGCGCTCGGCGATCTTGGGGGCCGAGAGGCCGACGAGATCGTACAGCAGGTGCGGGGCGCCGTGCTCGACGAAGCCGTCGGGCAGGCCGAGGCGCAGGACCTGGGCCTCGCCGGGCTCGAGAGCTTCGAGCACGGCCGAGCCGAAGCCGCCGGGCAGGACGTTGTCCTCGACGGTGACCAGGCGGGGGGTCTTTGCGGCGCACGCCTTCAATAACTCGACGTCCAAGGGCTTCACGAAGCGCATGTTGACGACGCCGCACGAGATGCCGCGGTCCTCGAGGATCTGCGCGGCCTCCAGGGCGGGGTGCACGCGGTTGCCGATGGCCAGGATGGTGAGATCCGCTCCGTCCTTGAGAGTGACGCCTTTGCCGATGGGGAGGGTCTTGGGCTCGGGGTCCATGCTCACGCCGACGCCGGCGCCGCGCGGGTATCTCAGCGAGATAGGACCGTCGAAGCGGATCGCCGTATGGAGCATGTGCTGGAGCTCGTTCTCGTCCGCGGGGGCGGCGACGGTCATGCCCGGGATCATGCGCATGTAGGAGTAGTCGAAGACTCCGTGATGCGTCGGGCCGTCCTCGCCGACGAGGCCGGCGCGGTCGAGGCAGAACACCACGGGCAGCTTCTGCAGGCACACGTCGTGCTCGATCTGGTCGTAGCCGCGCTGCAGGAAGGTGGAGTAGATCGCGACGACGGGCTTGTAGCCCTCGCAGGCGAGGCCGGCGGCGAAGGTCACGGCGTGCTCCTCGGCCAGGCCGACGTCGAAGTAGCGGTTGGGGATCTGGTCGCGGAACATGTCCATGCCGGTTCCCTCGGGCATGGCGGCGGTGATGCCGACGATGCGGGGATCGGCCTTGCCCTCGCGGACCATGGCCTTGCCGAACACGGAGGTGTAGGTGGGCGGCGGGGTCTTGACCGTGGGGGACTTCAGGAACTTGGCGGTGGCGACGTCGAACTTGCCCGGGCCGTGCCAGGTGTACTGGTCCTCCTCGGCCGGCGCGTAGCCCTTGCCCTTCTTGGTGACGCAGTGGACCAGGATGGGGCCCTTCAGCTGCTTGACGTGCTGGAAGACGCGGGCGAGCTGGACGACGTCGTGGCCGTCCACGGGGCCGAAGTACGAGAAGCCCATCTCCTCGAACAGCATGCCGGGGAACAGGAGCACCTTGGCGCGCTTGGCGACGCGCAGGATGGACTCGCCCCAGAACTGGAAGCGGGCGAGGAACTTCTTGATCGAGTGCTCGGCGTCGCGCACGGCGCCGAGGGTCAGGAGCTTGGACAAGAACGCGCCGAGGGCGCCGACGCGATTCGAAATGAACATCTGGTTGTCGTTCAGGACGACGATCAGGTCGGTCTGGACCTGGCCGGCGTTCTGGAGGCCCTCATAGCTCTCGCCGCCGGTCATGCAGCCGTCGGAGACGATGGCGACGACCTTGGTCTTGTCGCCCTTCAGGTCGCGGGCGACGGCCATGCCGAGGGCGGCGCTGATGGCGGTCGACGCGTGTCCGGCGCCGAAGGCGTCGTACTCGGACTCGCTGCGCTTCAGGAAGCCGTTCAAGCCGCCGAACTGGCGGATGGTGTTCATCTTCTCCCGGCGGCCGGTGAGGACCTTGTGGCCGTAGGTCTGATGTCCGGTGTCCCAGACGAGCTTGTCCTTGGGGGTGTCGAAGACGTAGTGCAGGGCGACGGTGATGTCGGCCGAGCCGAGGCTGGAGGCGAGGTGCCCGCCGAGCTTGGAGACGGTCTCCACGATGAAGGCGCGCATCTCGGCGGCCACCTGGGGGAGCTGGTCGACCTTGAGCTTCTTCAGGTCGGAGGGGGAATTGATGGTCTTGAGGAGTTCCATGTTCATTTATCTCGCGTGATGATGTAGTCGGCCAACTCGTGGAGGGTGTCGGCTTTGCGTCCGAACGGCTTGAGATGGGCGTGGGCTTCCTCGACGGTGGCGCGCGCCTTGGCGCGGGCGCCGTCGACGCCGTACAGGCTGGCGTAGGTGAGCTTGTCGTTGTCGCGGTCGGAGCCGTTCTTGCCGAGCTTCTTCTTGTCGCCGACGACGTCCAGAATATCGTCGGCGATCTGGAAGGCGAGGCCGATGCTCTCGCCGTAGGAGCAGAGCGCCTCGCGCGAGGACTTGGGGGCTCCGGCGAGGACGGCTCCGGCGTCGAGGCTGGCGATGATGAGGGCGCCGGTCTTGCGGCGGTGCACGCCCTCGAGCATGCGGGCGGCGGCGTTCTTGGAAAGCTTCTTGGTCTGGCCCTCGGCGGCGAGGTCGGCCACTTGTCCGCCGACCATGCCTTCCGCCCCGGCGCCGTAGGCGATAATCCGAATCAATTCCGCGGTCGCGCGGCCGTTGAGCTTGAGGTCAGCGGCGTTCTCCGCCGCGGCTTCAAAAGCTTTCGTCAGCAGAGCGTCTCCGGCGAGAATCGCCATGGCGTCGCCAAAGACCTTGTGGTTCGTGGGCTTGCCGCGGCGGAGATCGTCGTCGTCCATGGCGGGGAGATCGTCATGGATCAGAGAGTATGTGTGGATCATCTCAAGAGCGGCGGCGGTCTTGAGCGACTTTCGCGGCGCGAGTCCGCAGCACTCGGACGCCGCGAGGACCAAGGTCGGGCGCAGGCGCTTGCCGCCCGCGAAGATGGAGTAGCGCATGGACTTGCGCAAGCCTTCAGGGAGGTCGGGCGTTTGGGAGAGAAGCTTAGCGAGCGCCGCATCTACCATAGCGGTGTTATTATCCATCGCCTTCGCGAGCATCGAGTTCAAATCGTCTCCAGGTAGGTCTTCAGGAATTGGGAGAGGGTTTTCATGGCGCGGGCGGAGCGCCGTCCGGTCGAGATGAGACGGGGCAGATCGGCGGCGTGCGTCAGGGCGAACTTGGCCAGGGAAACGGGGTCCTCGCCCTCGGGGACGTCCGCGGGGATCTCCTCGTGGAGCTCGTCCAGGACGACGCGGACGGCGATGGTGGGGGTCTTCTCGGCCCAGCGGCGCAGGGCGGCGGTCTCCATGTCGCAGGCAAGGGCGCGCTGCTCCTCGCCGAGGGACTTCTTCACGGCGGGCTTGAGGACGATGTTGGTGTGGAGGATCTTGCCGAAGTGGAAGGGGAGCGAGAGATAGATGGCGGTCTCGCGCAGGGGCTTCACGTAGTCGAGGTCGACTTCGCGGGCGTCGACGACGAGGTGGCCGGTCTTGGCTTCCTTCTGCATGGCGCCGCACAGGCCGGCGGAGATGGTCAGGCCGAAGTCCTGGGGTTTGCTGGCGGTCAGGGCGTCGGCGGTGTTCTTGGCGCCGATGCCGGACTTGAGCAAAGTGAGCGGGCGGCCGTTGACGGTGCCCTCCCAGCGGGTGGGGGAAGTGCGGTTGAGGCCTAGGGCTTTGGCCAGGGGCTCGGCCTCCCATTTGGTCGCGGCCGTGATGAGGACCGGGGTCTTGGGGAGGGCGATCTGCGGGGCGTCGATATCGTCTTGCATCAACTGGGACATCGGACGGATATTATCCCATTTTTTCGGGTTTTTTAGGAGGGTTTTTGAGTCGGTAGCGGTGCGGGGTGCCAGGCTTGTAGAACTCCGCGTACGCGGAGTCGCCGGGCTCTAACGCTTGGGCAGCCGTTCGAACACCGTCGGATCTCCGTCCGCGACCTGGAGCAGGCGCTCCGCGGCGCCGGAAGGCTCCTTTCGGCCCTGCTCCCAGGCTCGGACGGTGGAGGCCGTGTCGTTGAGCACGGCGGCAAAGGCAGACTGGCTCAAGCGGAAGCGCTCCTTGCGCAGGGCCGCGATCTTGGACTTGCTCCAGTGGGGAGCGGGCTTCGGAAGCTCCCGGGCGGACGCGCGGAGTTTCTTCGCGCCGCGAGAGTGCTCGACGGCTTCCTGGAGGCCCGCGATCAGTTCCTGGCCCATCTTGGTCTTCCTCATCGTGATCCTCCTTTCAACTGCGCAGCCAATCCTCGAAGAATCGCTTTCTCGTCGGCGGAGATGTCGGTGCGCTCGCCCTTATCGTAAAGGTACAGCAGATACGTCGTCTCTCGTGCGGGCAGGTCGAGGTAGATGACGCGGAAGCCTCCGCGTTTGCCTTTGCCTCGGCCCGCATCGCCGACTCGAATCTTCTGGAGGCCGCCGGTTCCTTGGACGAACTCGCCGGACTCCAGTCTCCCAAGAAGCTCGAATTGTATCTTGCGAAGAGTCTCCTCGCCTTCCTTGTCGACCCGCTTGCTGAATGCTGTGGATTCGACAAAGATGCGCTTCATGCTACTGAGTAGTATATGCTACTGAGTAGCATACGTCAATGGCAGCATGAGCGAGCGCGTGCCATGCTTATCGAAGCGGAAGGCGAATTGCTGCGGACAATAATCCTCATAAGCCCAATCGAAAGATGAGCAGTCTGGTCTGAGGAGGGCGCGAGACTCGCGCGGACGGTGTTGGCTTATGCCGCGGGCTTCGAAGGAACGTAGCCGTTGGCGGAGAACCAATCGGCAGCATCCTTGAGCGCGACGGCCGCCGGCCGCGATGAATAGCCGAGCTCGCGCTTGGCCTTCTCCGACGAGAACCACATGTAGTGCTTGGCCATCTTGATGGCGTCGAGCGGCGCCATCGGCTCCACCCCTCGCATCCGCGCGATGGCCGTATCCACCGCCCCGAACGCATAAGCGACCGCATAAGGCGTCTTGAAGCGGGGGGCAGTCTTGCCCGTCGCCGCCGCCAGCAGATCGAGCACGCCCTTGAGCGTGAGATTCTCGCCGCCCAAGATGTACCGCTCGCCCACGCGCCCCTTCTGCGCCGCCAGCCAATGCCCCATCGCCGCGTCGTCGACGTGCACGATGTTCATGCCCGTGTCGATGTACGACGGCATCTTCCCGTTCATGAAATCCACGACGATCTTCCCCGTCGGCGTCGGCTTGATGTCCCGCGGCCCGATCGGCGCCGCCGG
>DATNGC010000053.1:0-3936 GCA_035606075.1 Elusimicrobiota bacterium | reverse complement strand
TGGTCGGGGTCGACTGGAGTCAAGCGAAGGCCTTTTCCGTCTGGGCGGGCGGACGCCTGCCGAGCGAGGCGGAATGGGAGTACGCGGCGCGCGGCGCGGGGCGGAACCAGGAATACCCGTGGGGCGACGAGGAGGCGACGTGCGAGCGGGCCGTGATCTACGGCTGCTCGGACGCCGTCCTGCCGGTGTGCTCCCGCCCGAAGGGCAACACGGCGCAGGGGCTTTGCGACATGGCGGGAGACGCCTGGGAGTGGGTCGAGGATTGGTACCGCGGCACCTACAACGGGGCGCCCGCCGACGGCCGCGCGTGGGAAGACTCGGGCTCCAGCCGGGTCAAGCGCGGCGGCTCGATCGACGCCAACCCCTTTCTCGTGCGCGTCTATTATCGCGACCGGCGCAGTCCGGTCCACCGAAATCCCCGCCTGTCGTTCCGCCCCGCGCGATGATCGCCGCGGCCGCCGCCCTGCTGCTCGCCCTTCCGCTCGCCGCCGCCGGCTCCGCGCCCGTCCGCATGTCCGAGCGCGAGCGCGCGATCCACGTCCTCGATCGTCTCGGCTACGGGGCCCGCCAGGGCGAGGTCGATCGGGTCCTGAAGGAGGGCGTCGACGCCTGGGTCGCCCGCCAGCTGCGCCCCGAGACGATCGACGACTCGGCCCTCGACAAGCGGCTCTCGGCCCTCCCGATCCTGAGGCTGTCGGGCCGCGAGCTGTACGCCGCTTATCCCGACGACCGGACGTCGACGGACGGCACCAAGCCGGCCGACGTCGCCGACGCGATGGCGGCGGCGAAGGTGCTCCGCGCCGTGGAGAGCGAGCGCCAGCTGCAGGAAGTGATGACCGACTTCTGGTTCAACCACTTCAACGTCTCCGCGGACAAGGACCAGGACCGCTGGCTCGTCTCGCCGTACGAGCGCGAGACGATCCGCCCTCGAGTCTTCGGCCGGTTCCGCGACCTCCTCGGCGCGACGGCGCACAGCCCGGCCATGCTCGCCTATCTCGACAACTTCCGGAGCACGATCGACTCGCGCTACGCGCCGGCGAGCTCGCGCGAGGCCATCTCCGCGATGGAGAAGAAGGTCGCGGTCGACAGCATGCGCGGCGACCGCGTCAAGCTCGGCCTCACCGAGAACTACTCGCGGGAGCTCTTGGAGCTGCACACGCTCGGCGTGGACGGCGGCTACACCCAGAAGGACGTCGTGGAGCTGGCCCGCATATTGACGGGCTGGAGCATGGTCCTCCCGCGGCCGCGAAACCGGTCCGAGGCGTTCGAGTTCCGGTTCAAGGCGCAGCGGCACGATCCCGGTCCGAAGGTCTTCCTCGGTCAGGACTTCCCAGGATCCGGTGAGGACGAGGGCGAGCGCGCCCTGGATCTCCTCGCGCGCCGCCCGGAAACGGCGAAGTTCATCGCGACCAAGCTCTGCCGCCGCTTCGTCTCCGACGACCCGCCGGCCGACATGGTCGAACGCGTCGCGGCGCGCTTCCGAGAGAGCGACGGGGACATCCGGCGCACGCTCGAAGCCCTGTTCTCGGACCCCGCCTTCTACGAGCGGCGCTTCTTCCGGGCCAAGGTGAAGACGCCTCTGGAGTTCACCGCGAGCGCCCTGCGCGCGTCGGGCGCCTCTTTGCGCGATCCCTTCAGGGTCGCCCAGGGCATCGCGGACATGGGACAGCCGCTGTACCGCTGCGACGCGCCGACCGGCTGGCCGGACGACGCGCGGGCCTGGATCAACTCCGGCGCCATTCTCGCGCGCACGCGCGCGGCGGCGGACCTGTTCGCCGGCCGGCGGGACTCGCCGGCGGGCGCGGACGCGAAGGCCCTGCTCGTCGCGACGGCCGCGCGGGGGCCGGCGAGCGAGGTCTCGGCGTTCACGGACGCGTTTCTCGGCGGCGTGATCGGCGAGCGCGCGAGAGTGGCGATCACGGCTCGGCTCGGCGCCTCCTCGCCGCCCGAGGCGGCCGCGGCCTTCGTCCTGGGTTCGCCGGATTTCCAAAGGAAATAAGCCATGGACCACGGATCCCGGATGACGCGCCGCCGCTTCCTCGCCCTCGGCGGCCTCGCCGCGGCCGGCTGGGGTCTGGCTCCCGGGTGGATCCGCGCCGCGGCCGCCGCGTCGCGCGGCGCCAAGAAGGTCCTCGTCGTCCTGTTCCAGCGCGGGGCCGCCGACTGGCTCAACATCGTCCCGCCGTACGCCGACCCCGCGTACCGCCTCGCGCGGCCGACGATCCGCATCCCCGAGCCGGGGCGGCCCGCCGGCGCGCTGGATTTGGACGGCCGCTTCGGCCTTCACCCGGCCCTCGCCCCGCTGCTGCCGCTCTGGAAGGAGAGACGCTTCGCCGTCGTCCAGGCGACCGGCTCTCCCGACCCGACCCGCTCGCATTTCGACGCTCAGGATTACATGGAGAGCGGCACGCCCGGGCTTAAGGCGACCCCTGACGGCTGGCTCAACCGCGCGCTCGCGGCGGGCGCGGCGCCGCGCGAGCCGCTCGCGGCGGTCGCGATCGCCGGACGGACTCCGCGGACGATGGAGGGTCCGTTCCCCGTCATGGCCGTCTCGAGCGCCGACCAGCTGCGCGGCGTCGGCGCGGAGGCCGAGTCGTTCGAATCCATCTACATCGAGGCCGCGGACTCCCTCCTCAGCGGTCCCGCCCGCGAGCTCGCCGCCGCGCGCAAGGCCGTCGCGGGACTCCCCGCGGCCGGCGCCCGCGCCGCCGAGGACGCGGGTTATCCGAAATGCCGGCTCGGCCGGGACTTCTTCGAGCTCGCCCGCCTGATCAAGGCGGACGTCGGGCTGCGCGTCGGCTTTCTCGACTCGGCGGGCTGGGACCATCATTTCGACGAGGGCGCGACCCAAGGCCTGCTCGCGCGGCGCCTCGCCGAGCTCGGGAGCGCGGTCGCCGCGTTCTACAAGGATCTCGGCGCCGCTTCCGAGGACGTGCTGCTCGTGACCATGACCGAGTTCGGCCGCGCGCTGGAGGAAAACGGCAACGTCGGCACCGACCACGGCCACGGCTCGGCGATGGCGGTGTTCGGTCCGGTCAAGGGCGGCCGCGTTTACGGCGACTGGCCGGGGCTCGGGGACGGGGCGCTCTTCGAGTCGCGCGATCTCGCGGTGACGACCGACTACCGCCGGGTCCTCGCCGAGCTCCTGCGCGGGCACCTGGACGCCGCGGACCTCTCCGGGGTTTTCCCGGGCGCGGCCGCCTCGGGCGCGCCCCTCGGGCTTCTTTAGCCCGCGTCTTACGGCGCTTGGACCGCCGCCTGGGCGGAGGCGCCGGCGCGGCGGCTCTGATGGACGACGGCGAGCAGCCCGCACGCCGCGAGCGCGCACGCCGCCGTACGGAACGCGCGGCGGCTCGGGAAAGGCTCGCGCCCCCCGTCGTCGGGGACCGGCTCCCACGGCAGGAGCCCGAACGCGACGAGCAGCGCCGCCGCCTCCCAGTAGCGGATGCGCGTGAGCAGGAAGATGCTCGCGTGCATGAGCAGCAGCCCCGACGCGACGAGCCGCCGAGCGAGCGGCCCGCCGAGCAGCAGCGGCCCGGACAGCTCGAGGACCACGGTCGCCGTCGCCAGGAAGCGCAGCGCCGACGGCGCGTTCAGGATCCAAGCGTGGAAGGCGCCGAGGAAGCCGACGTCGGAGTTGTCGCGGCCGATGATGATCGACTGCAGGGGAAGACCCTGGGTCCAGCCGAGCCCTCCGAACGCGAGCTTGCTCAAGCCCGCGTTCAGGTAGGCGGCGCCCAGCAGAGCGACGGCTCCGGCGAGCGCGTAGGACTCGTCCTCCGGCGCGCCGCGGCTGCGGGCGACGAGCGCGCCCAGAAGCCAGCCGGCCAGGCACGCGCCGCTGTAGAAGAAGTTCCGCGAAGGAGTGCCGAGCAGCTGCGCGTGGGCCGTGTTGAGCAGGAGCAGGGCGAAGAGAGCGGCCCCGCCCTCCAGTAT
>DATNGC010000052.1:0-19400 GCA_035606075.1 Elusimicrobiota bacterium | reverse complement strand
CTACAAGGTCCGGCGCTTCAATTTCTTCAACTTCTCGAAGACCGAGGCGACGATCAAGCTGGCCCAGAATCCCGACGTGACGGTGCGCAGCCGCGGGGTCATGGAGAAATGCACCTACTGCGTCCAGCGCATCTCGCGCGCGAAGATCGACTCGGAGCTCGAGGACCGCTCCGTCCGCGACGGCGAGATCACGCCGGCCTGCGCGCAGGCCTGCCCGGCGCGCGCGATCGTGTTCGGCAACCTGATGGACGAGAACTCCGAGGTCGCCCGCCTCAAGCGCGATCCGCGCGACTACTCCATCCTGGAGGAGCTCGGCACCCGGCCGCGCACGAGCTACGGCGCGCGCCTGCGCAATCCCAACCCGGACCTCGAGGCCGCTTGAGCGTCCCCCTGCTGAAGCCGGGCCATACCTTCGAGACCGTCACCGACAAGATCAGCTCGATCGTGCTGACGCGCCGGACGCCGCTCGAGTGGCTGATCGCGGCGGCGCTGGCCTCCGGCCTCGTGCTGCTCCTGCTGATCTCGGTCCTCTATCTCTTCTACCGCGGCGTCGGCATCTGGGGCGTGAACGTCCCGATCGCCTGGGCCTTCGCGATCACGAACTTCGTCTGGTGGATCGGGATCGGCCACGCGGGCACCTTGATCTCGGCGATCCTGCTCCTGCTCCACCAGAAGTGGCGCAACTCGATCAACCGCTTCGCCGAGGCCATGACGCTGTTCGCCGTCGCGTGCGCCGCGATGTTCCCGCTCCTCCATCTCGGGCGTCCGTGGGTGTTCTATTGGCTGTTCCCGTATCCCGACACCATGCGCCTGTGGCCGCAGTTCCGCAGCCCGCTGGTCTGGGACGTGTTCGCGGTGTCCACGTACGGGACCGTCTCCTTCCTGTTCTGGTACATCGGGCTCGTCCCCGACTTGGCCTCCTTCCGGGACCAGGCGCGCCATCCGCTCGCGAAGATCTTCTACGGCGTGCTCGCCCTGGGCTGGAGGGGCTCGGCGCGTCACTGGAGCAACTACGAGAGCGCGTACTTGATCCTCGCGGGACTGGCGACGCCGCTCGTGGTCTCGGTCCACACCGTCGTGAGCTGGGACTTCTCCACGACCCAGCTCACGGGCTGGCACTCGACGATCTTCCCGCCCTTCTTCGTGGCCGGGGCGATCTTCTCCGGCTTCGCGATGGTGCTCACGCTGACGATCCCGGCGCGGGCGCTCTACGGCCTGGAGGACTTCATCACCGAGCGCCACCTCAACAACATGGGGAAAGTCATGCTCGCGATGGGCTTGGTCGTCGCCTACAGCTACGCGGTCGAGGCGTTCACGAGCTGGTACAGCGGCGACCCGTTCGAGCTCGCTCTCCTCCACAACCGCTCGTTCGGGTCCTACTGGTTCCAGTACTGGCTCTCGATCCTGTGCAACGTCGTGATCACCCAGCTGCTCTGGTTCCGCTCCGTGCGGCGCTCGCCGTGGGGCCTGTTCGGCGTGGCCATGGCGATCAACCTGGGCATGTGGCTCGAGCGGTACGTGATCATCGTCCCCTCGCTGAGCCGCGACTTCGTGCCCTCCTCGTGGGGCCATTTCCACGGGACGATCTGGGACTACGCCACGCTGGCGGGCTCCATCGGCCTGTTCCTGTTCCTGGTCCTCATGTTCGTCCGCTTCCTGCCCTTGATCTCGATCTTCGAGACGCGCGAGCTGCTGGCCGGCGAGGAGGTCGGCACGTGAGCGGGCGCGGCCTGCACGGGGTCATGGCCGAGTACGCGGAGTCGGACAAGCTCCTCGCGGCGGCGAAATCGGCGAGGACGCTCGGCTATCGCGCCTTGGACGCCTACGCCCCGTTCCCGGTCGACGGTCTCGACGAGGCGCTGGCGCTGCCCGACTCGCCGATGCCCCTCATCATCCTCGTCGGAGGGCTCGCCGGCTGCGCGACGGGCTACGGCCTGCAGTATTGGGCCAGCGTGCTGAGCTACCCGCTCAACTCGGGAGGCCGGCCGCTTAACAGCTGGCCGGCCTTCATCCCCGTGACCTTCGAGCTGACCATCCTTTTCGCGTCGCTCGCCGCGGCGTTCGGGATGGTGCTGATCAACGGCCTTCCTCTTCCTTACCATCCGGTGTTCAACGTCCCGCGCTTCTCGCTCGCCTCGAAGTCGCGCTTCTTCCTCGTGTTGGAGGCGCGCGATCCGCTGTTCGAGGCCGCTGCGGCCAGGGCCTTTCTCAAGGGCTCGGGCGCCGAGGAGGTCTATGACGTCCCGGAGTGAGGCGGCGCTGCTGATCGCGGCGGCGGCGGCCGCCGCCGCGTGCGGGCGCGGCATGGAGCACCAGCCCAAGGTGCGGACTCTGGAGCAAAGCTCCTTCTTCGCCGACGGCCGCGCCGCGCGGCCGCGAGTGCCCGGCACCGTCGCGCGCGGATTCCTCGGCGCGGACGAGCTGCTCGAGACCGGCCGCTCGGGCGGGCGCGACGCGGACCTCTTCCCGTTTCCGATCGGCGCGGCGGAGTTGGCGCGCGGCCGCGAGAGGTTCGACATCTACTGCGCCGACTGCCACGGCCGCGACGGGAGCGGAGACGGCATGGTGGTCCGCCGCGGCTTTCCGCGCCCGCCGTCGTTCGAGGAGCCGAGGCTGCGCTCCGCGCCGGCGGGGCACTTCGTCGCCGTGATGGCGGAGGGGTTGGGCAAGATGTATCCCTTCGCCGACCGGGTCTCCGCCCGCGACCGCTGGATGGTCGCCGCCTACATCCGGGCCCTGCAGCTCAGCGGAGGGGCGCCGCTCGCGGACGCTCCGCCGGCGGAGCGCGCCCGGCTGGAGGCGAGCCGGTGAGCGCGCCGGCTCCGGCGGCGTTCTCGGAATGGCGCGACCGCTGCGCCGCGGCCGCGGCGGCGGGGTTTCTCCTGTGCCTGCTCGGCGGCCTCCACCACGGGGAGGCCTTCTTCCGCTCCTATCTCACCGCGTACCTGTTCTGGTTCGGCCTCGGGGCGGGCTGCCTCGGCCTTCTCCTGCTCCACTACATCGTCGGCGGCGGCTGGGGCGACCTGATCCGGCCCATGCTCGAGGCGGGCGCCGGCACCGTCCCGTTCCTCGCCCTGCTGTTCGTGCCTCTGCTGTTCGGGCTCGCGGCTCTGTACCCTTGGACTCGCGCGGACCTGCTCGCGAGCGACGTCGTGCTGCGGCACAAGCACGCCTACCTGAACGTCCCTTTCTTCGCCTTGCGCGCGGCGGGCTGCTTCGCGCTCTGGAGCTGGCTGTTCCGCCGCCTGCGCCGGCGGCCCGGCCCGGACGACGCGGCGGGGGCGGCGGCGGCCGTGAAGCTCGCGGCCGTCGGCCTGCTGCTCATGTTCCTGACGCTGACCGTCGCCGCGATCGACTGGACCATGTCGCTGGAGCCGCATTGGTACTCGACCGTCTATCCGCTCCTCCTGATCTGCGGGCACGCCGCGTCCGCGCTGGCCTTCGCCATCGCGGCCCTGGCGGTCGTGGGCGACGGGCGGCGGCTGGCCGAGACCGTGCCGTCCAAGCCCTTCGCCGACGTCGGCAATCTCCTCCTCGCGACGGTCATGCTCTGGGCCTACGCGGGCTTCTCCCAGTACCTCATCATCTGGTCGGGCGGCATCCCGCTGGAGATCTCCTGGTACATCCGCCGCCAGAACGGGATCTGGTTCGCCGGGGGCCTGGCGATGATCGCGGCGATGTTCGCTCTCCCGTTCGTCCTGCTGCTCGTGCGGCGGAACAAGACGCGGCTCGAGCGCCTGACGGGCATCGCGCTCGTCGTCGTCGCGGGCCGCTACCTCGAGGCGTTCTGGCTGGTCAAGCCGGCCGCGCCGTCCGCGCCCGCGGTGCACTGGCTCGACGCGGCGGCGGCGCTGGCGATCGGCGGCGCCTGGCTGTCGGCCTTCTTCGGCCGGCTGGCGACGCGTCCCCTGGTCGCGCCTCCGCCCGCGGAGCCCTCGTGAGCTCCTACGAGACCCGCGACGTGAGCTTCTCCGCGCTCGCCAAGGCGCTGGGCGCCTTCGCGCTGCTGATCGTGGTCGGCGGGTTCGGCGCGAGGTTCGCGCTGGGCGCGTGGTCGAACTTCCAGCCCGCTCCGCGCCGCCGCCTGCCGCCGCCCGAGCCGCGGCTTCAGTCCGACCCGGCGACGGACCTGCGGCGCTGGCGGGAGGAGGAGGACGCGGCGCTGCGGTCCTACTCGTGGGCCGACCGCGCGCGGGGCGTCGTCCGCCTGCCGGTCGAGCGCGCGATGGAGCTCGTCCTCCAGCGCGGATTGCCGACCCGTCCCGGGGGATCGACGCGATGACGAAGCTCGCGGCCCTGGCCGCCTTGCTCCTCGCGGCTCCTGTCGCCGCCTCGGCCTCGCCGCCCTCCGTCTTGAAAGCCGTCGGCTTCGACCAGAAGTTGGGCGCGCAGGCGCCGCTGGACCTGGTCTTCCGCGACGAAGGGGGCAAGCCCGCGCGGCTCGGCTCGCTCCTGCGCGGCCGGCCCGCCGTGCTCGCGCTCGTCTACTACCGGTGCCCGATGCTCTGCACCGAGACGCTCAACGGCCTGGTCCGCGCCCTGCGCGCGCTGTCCTTCGACGCGGGCCGCGACTTCGACGTCGTGGTGCTCAGCATCGACCCTCGAGAAGGCTCCGCGCTGGCCGCGGCCAAGGAGAAGGTCTACGTCGAGCGCTACGGCCGGGCCGGCGGCGCGCGCGGCTGGTCCTTCCTGACCGGCGACGAGGCGTCGATCCGCCGCCTCGCCGCGGCGGTGGGCTTCCGCTACGCCTACGACCGTGAGCTCGATCTCTACGCGCATCCGGCGGGGCTCGTCGTGCTGACGCCCGCCGGACGCGTTTCCAAATATCTTTTCGGGGTGGAGTTCGCCGCCGGCGACTTGCGCTTGGCGCTCGTCGAGGCGGCGGGCGGCGCGATCGGCAGCCCGATCGACCGCTTCGTGCTGTACTGCTTTCACTACGATCCGCTGACCGGCCGGTACGGCCTGCGGATCCTGCGCGTCCTCCAGGCCGCGGGCGCGCTGACGATCGCGGGGCTCGCGGCGCTCGTCCTGGGGATGAGCCGCGGAGGGAGGTCCGCGTGAGCTGGATCGTCCCTCCGCAGGCGTCGACCGTCGCCGCGCGCGTTGATTTGCTGATGGGCTACGTGCTCTTCGTGGCGGTCTGCTTCATCGCGCTGATCGGCGGGGCGATCTTCTACTTCGCGGTGAAGTACCACCACAGCCGCAGCGTCGACCGCTCCGGTCCCGTCTTCCAAAGCATCCCGCTCGAGATATTCTGGACGGGAGTGCCGCTGGCGCTGACGCTGAGCATGTTCGTCTGGGGGGCCAGGCTGTTCATCACGATGCGCGAGCCCCCGCCCGACTCGCTCGAGGTCGACGTCGTCGGCAAGCAGTGGATGTGGGAGGTCCAGCACGCCGAGGGGCGGCGCGAGCTCAACGAGGTCCACGTGCCGGTCGGACGGCCGGTCCGGCTGCTGATGACCTCCGCCGACGTGATCCACAGCTTCTTCGTCCCGGCGTTCCGGGTCAAGCAGGACGTCCTGCCGGGGCGCTACGAGACCGAGTGGTTCGAGGCGACCGAGCCGGGGCGCTACCGGCTCTACTGCGCGCAGTACTGCGGCACCGCCCACTCGGCGATGACGGGCTGGATCACGGTGCTGTCGGCGGCCGACTACGAGCGCTGGCTGGCCCAGCCGGGCGCCGAGCCGACGATGACGGAGGCGGGGGAGCGCCTGTTCCGGCGCGCCGGCTGCGCCTCCTGCCACCGGGCCGGGGGCGCCGGGCCGGCGCTGGAGGGGATGTTCGGACGCCGGGAGGCCCTGGAGGGCGGCGGGACGGCGCTCGCCGACGAGACGTACGTCCGGGAGTCGATCCTGCGCCCGAACGCGAAGGTGCTCAAGGGCTGGCCTCCGCGCATGCCGTCGTACGAGGGCCGGCTCGACGAGGCGCAGGTGCAGCAGCTCGTCTCGTACTTGAAGTCGCTCAAGGGGGCGTGATGGAGAAGACCGAGAACTACCTGAACGACGAAGTCACCGTCTCCTCCTGGCTGCTCACGACGGACCACAAGCGCATCGCCCTGCTCTACCTCATGTCCGTGACGTTCTTCTTCCTGGTCGGCGCCTTCGCCGCGCTGCTGATGCGCTTGGAGCTGCTGGTCCCCAACGGCGGGCTGGTCCAGGCCGAGACCTACAACAAGCTCTTCACGATGCACGGCGTGACCATGGTGTTCTTCTTCCTGATCCCGTCGATCCCGGCGGTCCTCGGCAACTTCCTTATCCCGATGATGGTCGGCGCCAAGGACATGGCGTTCCCGCGCCTCAACCTCGCCAGCTGGTACGTCTTCATGGCCGGCGGGCTGTTCGGGCTGGCCTCGATGATCCTGGGGGGCGTCGACACGGGCTGGACGTTCTACGCGCCCTACAGCAGCGTTTACTCGAACACGCACGTGATCACGATGGCGGTCGGGATCATCATCGCCGGCTTCTCCTCGATCATGACGGGCTTGAACTTCATCGTGACGATCCACCGCCTGCGCGCGCCCGGGCTGACCTGGATGCGCCTGCCGCTGTTCGTCTGGTCGCTCTACGCGACGAGCATCATCTTCATCCTCGGCACGCCGGTGCTCGCGATGGCGCTGGTCCTCATCGCGCTGGAGCGGGTGTTCGGCTTCGGCGTCTTCGACCCGGCGCTCGGCGGCGACCCGCTGCTGTTCCAGCACCTCTTCTGGTTCTACTCGCACCCGGCCGTCTACATCATGATCCTCCCTTCGATGGGCGTGGTCAGCGAGATCGTGCCCTGCTTCGCGCGCAAGAGGATCTTCGGCTACGCCTTCGTCGCCGCGTCGAGCCTGGCCATCGCGCTGATCGGCTTCCTGGTCTGGGGCCATCACATGTTCGTCTCCGGCCAATCGCTGTACGCGGGGATGGCGTTCTCCCTGCTGAGCTACATGGTCGCGATCCCCTCGGCCGTGAAGGTCTTCAACTGGACCGCGACGCTGCACAAGGGCCGCATCTACCTGCGCACGCCGATGCTGTACGCGCTGGGCTTCATCGGCCTGTTCACGATCGGCGGACTGACGGGCCTCGTGCTCGCGGCGATGGGGCTCGACGCGCACGTCCACGACACGTACTTCATCATCGCGCATTTCCACTACATCATGGTCGGGGGCGCGCTGATGGGCTACCTGGGGGGGATGCACTTCTGGTGGCCCAAGATCACCGGGAAGCTGTACCCCGAGTTCTGGGGCCGGATCTCGGCGGGGCTCGTGTTCCTCGGCTTCAACCTGACCTTCTTCCCGCAGTTCCTGCTCGGCTACCTCGGCATGCCGCGTCGCTACTACCATTATCCGCCCGAGTTCCAGACGCTGAACGTGCTCTCGACCGCGGGCGCCTCCATCCTGGGCGTCGGCTACTTGGTGCCGCTGCTCTACCTGCTCTGGTCCTTGAAATGGGGGGCCGACGCGGGACCCAACCCGTGGCGGGCGACGGGGCTCGAATGGACGACCTCCTCGCCTCCGCCCAAGGAGAACTACCGCGTGACGCCCGAGGTCGACGAGGAGCCGTACGCGTACGACGCCGAGACGGAGGCCGCCCTGTGAGCGCCGAAGCGGCCGATTCTCCTTTCACCGATCCCGTCCAGCAGCGCGAGGCGGCGCGCATCGGCATGTGGGCGTTCCTCGGCACCGAGGTGATGTTCTTCGGCGCGCTGTTCCTGACCTATTTCTACGACCGGCACCTGTATCCGGACGGCTGGGTCGCGGCTTCCAAGCACACCGATCTCCTGCTCGGCTCGCTGAACACCGGTCTTCTTCTCGTCAGCAGCCTCACGATGGCGCTCGCCGTGGAGGCGGCCAAGGCGCGCCGGCCGGACGCGGCGGCGAAGCGTCTTCTCGCGACGATGGGCATGGGCGCCGTCTTCCTGGTCTTCAAAGGGCTGGAGTACGCCGAGCACATCCGGGACGGCCTCTGGCCCGGAGAGAGCTTCCATTTCGAGCCGGCCTCTCTGTCGAGGCCGGGGGAGCTTTTCTACTACCTGTACTTCACCATGACCGGGCTCCACGCCCTGCACATGCTCGCCGGCGTGGTTTGGCTGAGCGCGCTCGTGATCGCGTCGAGACGCGGCGCGGCGCGCGGCTTCGACACCCACGTGGAGGTCGCCGGGCTGTACTGGCATTTCATCGACGTCGTTTGGATCTTCCTCTTTCCGATGTTCTATCTCGTGAGGGGGCATTGATGGACGAGCACCGGGTGCGCACGCTGTACCGCGTCGCCGCGGCCCTGCTGGCCCTGCTGGCGCTGACCGTGGGCCTGTCGTACCTCGACCTGGGCTCCGCCGGCTTCGCGATCGCGCTCGCGGTCGCGGCGGTCAAGGCCATGCTCGTCGGCTGGTTCTTCATGGAGCTCGAGGAGGGCGTCCCGGCGGTCTGGTTCATGGCGGGCGCGGCCCTCGTTTGGCTGGGCCTGCTGGTCTCGGGGACGCTGGCCGACCTGTTCACCCGTCTTTGAGACAAAACGGCGATAGAAAGTTGACGCGCCTTCTATAGGACTCACCGCGGCGGCGACGGTAGCATATCCGCCATGGAAACCACGCTGGACTCGGCGCCGAGCGGGCGCTTCTCATGGCCTCGGGCCCGAGTCCGACCGTTCTTTTTCGGCTTGACGGCGCTCTTTTCCCTGGCCGACGCCGGTTCGCGAGGCGTCCTCGCGACGACGGCTCTCGCCGCGGTCAAAGCGGCGCTCGTCATGTATTTTCTGCCCGAGCTCGCCGCTTAGTCGGCCGTGACGGTTTCGTCAATAATTGTTGACGGCGACTTGATGGATTTTGGAACGCTTCGCGCGCTACGCTATCGTCAGGGACGGAGGTGAGCGATGGCGCGCATCGGACGCGGACTCGGACGAGCGGCTGTGTCGGCGGCGCTGGCGATTCTCGCCGCGTCGCGGCCGGCGGCCGCGGCGGACACGGACTGGAAGGCGAGCGCGGCGCTGGACTACGAGTCGGGCGACTACGGCACGGGGACCCGCCTTTCCACGCGGTACGTCCCGCTCACGCTGAAGCGGTATTGGGGAGACGCTTACGGCTCCTTCACGGCGCCGTGGATCAGCGAGACCACGAACGGCACCGTGACGAACGTGGACGGCCGTCTCCTCAAGATCCGCCGGGGCCGCGGCTCGTCGACGACGACGACCCATTCCGGCCTGGGCGACATGATCCTCCGCGGCGGCTACGGGATTCTCAGGGAGGACCCGCAGCCCTTCGACCTCACGGCCGTCGCCAAGGTCAAGCTGCCGACCGCGAGCCGCTCCGACGGGCTCGGCACGGGGGAGGTCGACGAAGGCGCCGGCCTCGAGTTCGGAAAGAAGGTCGTCGAGGACTGGACTCTGCTCGCCGACGTCTATTACACGTTCATCGGGAGCCCCCCGGGGACCAGCCTCAAGAACGAGACGGCCTTCGACTTCGGCTTCTCTCACCCTCTGCGCGCGGACCTGACGCTGACGGGGCTTTATGAGCAGAGCACCGCGCTCGTCTCGGGCGAGTCGGACCCGCAGGACCTGCGCGCGCTCGTCGACTGGAAGCTCGACGACCTCAGCCGCCTGGCCGGGGGCGTTCTCGTCGGACTCTCGAACGGCAGTCCGGACTACGGCTTCACGTTCGGAGGAAGCCGGAGGTTCTGAAGGAGGATGCCATGAGGAGCAAGATGCTGTGCCTGTCGATCGGACTGGCCTTCGTCGCGGCGTCGCGGTCCGCGGCGGAGGAGGCCCCGACGCGGGACGAGCAGAAGCTGGCGGCCACCGCGGCGGACCTGGACAAGGATTCGACGCGGGCGGACGGCGACAAGCGAGTCGAGGAGACCCTGGAGGCGCGGTTCCACGTCGGCGACGCGCGCATCGACGGGCTGAGGAGCCGGAAGCTGGGCTACGGCGAGATCGCGATCGTGCTCGCGCTGGCCCAGAAGCTCCCCGGCGGGATCAACGACGCGAACGTCTCCAAGATCATGGCCGAGCGCGACGGGCCTCCCGTCATGGGTTGGGGGCGGATCGCGAAGAAGGAGGGGGTCTCCCTCGGGAAGGTCATGAGCGACGTGCGGCGCGCGGATGACGCCGTTCGCCGCGACCGCGACGAGCGCGCGGGCAAGGAGCGCGCCGAGGCGGCGGAACGTCCCGAGCGCGCGGAGCGCGCCGAGCGCGTGGAGCGGCAGGAGCGGACGGAGAGGCCGGAGAATCCCCGGCACTGAGGCGCGCCGCGGGTTCCAAATTCCGGCGCGAAACCGGGAACCGCCCGCCATGGCGCGGCGGCCGATCCGTTGCGATCCTTAACGGAGAAAGTCCGTGCAGGAGGCGCCCGCATGACATTCCCCGCCCGCCGGATCCTCGTCCCCGATGATTTCACGCCCGCCTCCGACTGCGCGTGGGAGTGGGCGCGGCGCATGGCCGTCGAAGGCGCGCCGCTGGAGTCGCTGTTCGTGTGGGAGATGCCGCCGGCCCCGTTGATGGGCCTGCCGGCCCCGGCCTTGTCCCCGCGCGTGAGGAAGCAACTCCAGGAGCGCATGCGCGCTCAGAGGCCCGAGGCGAAGCTGTGGACGGTCGAGGCCGGCGACGCCGTCTCCGGCATCCTGCGCCGCGCGCGCCGCTCGGATCTCGTCGTGATGTGCTCGCACGCGCGCACGGGCCTGGCTCGCGCGGCGTTCGGCTCGGTGACGGAGGCCGTGATCCGGGAGAGCCCCGTTCCGGTGCTCGCCGCCCGCGGCGGGAGCGGCCGCGTGAAGACGGTGCTCGCGCCGGTCAACGCCCGGCCTTATTCCTACAAAGGCATGCTGCTCGCCGCGGAGACGGCGGTCCACCTCGGGGCGGAGCTGGTACTCCTGCACGTCTCGCCGCCCGGCGTCCGCGAGGGGAACCCTCGCTTCGCCGTCAACGGGCTGCTGGAGCGGCTGCCGAAGGCGCTGCGGGATGCGTCCCGTCCGCGCCTGCTGCTGCGCGGAGGGGAGCCGATCCCCGTCATCCTCGCCGAGTCGCGCCGGCACGGCCTGGTCGTCCTCACGGCGCACCGCAAGTCGCTGCTCGGCGACCTCGTGGTCGGGACCACGGTCGAGCGCGTCCTGCGCCACTCGCCGGTTCCGGTGCTCTCCGCGCCGTCAGGCTGAGGCGAGCTTGGGCCCGGTCGCGCGGAAGACGAGCCCGTCCTTGCCCGCGTCGGCGGTGACGCGCCCGCCGTCCTTGACCTCTCCCGTCAGCAGCAGGCGGGCGAGCGGATCGACGACGAGCCGCGAGATCGCGCGCTTGAGCGGGCGCGCGCCGTAGGCGGGGTCGTACCCCTCGCGCGCCAGCAAGTCCTTGGCCGCGTCGGTCAGGTCCAGAGTCACGCGGCGCTCCGCCAGCCGCTTGCGCACGGACTCGAGCTGGATGTCCACGATCGCGCGCAGGTGCTTCGGCTCGAGGCTCGAGAACTCCAGGATCTCGTCGATGCGATTGAGGAACTCGGGGCGGAAGCGCGTCTTGAGCTCGTCCTTCTGCGCGTTGGAGGTCATGAGCAGGACGGTGTTGGTGAAGTTCACGGTACGGCCCTGTCCGTCGGTCAGGCGGCCGTCGTCCATGATCTGCAGGAGCACGTTGAACACGTCGGGGTGCGCCTTCTCGATCTCGTCGAGCAGGACGACCGAGTACGGGCGCCGCCGGACCGCCTCGGTCAGCTGTCCGCCCTCCTCGAAGCCGACGTAGCCGGGAGGAGCGCCGATCAGACGCGCGACGGAGTGCTTCTCCATGTACTCGCTCATGTCGAGGCGGATCATGGCCTTGTCGGAGTCGAACAGGAACTCGGCCAGCGTGCGCGCGAGCTCGGTCTTGCCGACGCCCGTCGGCCCCATGAGCAGGAACACGCCGATGGGGCGGTTGGGGTCCGAGAGGCCCGAGCGCGAGCGGCGCACGGCCTCGCTGACGGCCTTGACCGCGGCGTCCTGGCCCACGACGCGCTCGTGGAGCTTCTGCTCCATGCGCAGAAGCTTCTCGGCCTGCCCCTCGAGCAGCCGCTCGACGGGCACGCCCGTCCAGCGCGCGACGACGGCGGCGACGTCCTCCTCGCCCACCTCTTCCTTCAGCAGCTGCTTGTCCTTCTGCAGCGCGGCGAGCTCCTTCTGGAGCTTCTCCTGCGCCTTGGCGATCTCGGGCTGGCGGCCGAAGCGGATCTCGGCGGCCTTGGCGAGGTCTCCGCCGCGCTCGGCCGCCTTCTCGGCGGCCTTGAGCTCCTCGGACTCGCCCTGGAGCTTGCGCAGGCGCGCGATCAGGTCCTTCTCCTTTCTCCAGTGCTCGCGAAGCTCGGAAGAGGAGTCCTTCAGGCGCTTGAGCTCCTTGTCGATGGCCTTCAGGCGATGGGCGGAGCCGGAGTCCTTCTCCTTGCGCAGGGCCGTGGCCTCGATCTCCAGGCGCCGGATGTCGCGCTCCGACTGGTCCAGCTCCTGCGGCAGCGAGTCGATCTCCATGCGCAGGCGGCTGGCCGCCTCGTCGATGAGGTCGATGGCCTTGTCGGGCAGCTGCCGGTCCGGGATGTAGCGGGCCGAGAGCGCCGCGGCGGCGACGAGGGCCGCGTCGCGGATGCGCACGCCGTGGTGCACCTCGTAGCGCTCCTTGAGGCCTCGAAGTATGGCGATGGTGTCCTCCGGCGACGGCTCGCCCACGAAGACGGGCTGGAAGCGCCGCTCCAGCGCGGCGTCTTTCTCGATCCCTTTCTTGTACTCGTCCAGCGTGGTCGCGCCCACGCAGCGCAGCTCCCCTCGAGCGAGCATGGGCTTGAGCAGATTGGCCGCGTCCATCGCTCCTTCCGCCGCGCCCGCTCCGACGAGAGTATGGAGCTCGTCGATAAAAAGAATCACTCTTCCTTCCTGAGCGGCGACCTCTTTCAAGACCGCTTTCAGCCGTTCTTCGAACTCCCCGCGGAACTTCGCCCCGGCGATCAGCGCACCCAGATCGAGCGCGATCACGGACTTGTCCTTGATGCCCTCCGGCACGTCGCCCGCGGCGACGCGTTGGGCCAGCCCCTCGACGATGGCGGTCTTGCCCACGCCGGGCTCGCCGATCAGGACGGGGTTGTTCTTGGTGCGGCGCGAGAGGACCTGGATCACGCGGCGGATCTCGGCGTCGCGGCCGATCACGGGGTCGAGCTTGCCGCGCCGGGCGGCGTCCGTCAGATTCCTTCCATACTTCTCGAGCGCCTGGTAGGTGGCCTCGGGCTCTTGGGACGCGACCCTCTGCGAGCCGCGCACCTGCGTCAGCGCGGCCAGGAATTTGTCGGGAGTGAGCCCGGCCTTCGATAAGAGCCTCGCCGAGTCGCCTCCCGCGTCGAGCAGGCCGAGGACGACGTGCTCGGCCGAGACGAACTCGTCCTTCATGGCCCGCATGCGCTCCTCGGCCTTGAGCATGAGCTTGTCGAGGGCGTCGGACGCGTAGAGCTTGCCGCCCGAGACCTGGGGCTTGCGCGCGAGGGCCTTGTCGAGTTCGGCGGAGACGGTCCTGGGATCGACGCCCGCTTTCTTCACCGTCTCGGGCACGATGCCGCCGTCCTGGGCGAGCAGGGCGGCGAGGAGATGTTCGGGAGAAAGCTCCTGGTGGCCCCGGCTCTGCGCCAGCGCCTGGGCGTCCGAGAAGGCCTGCTGAGTCTTATGCGTCCAGCGGTCGGGGTTCATACTCGGGATTATACTCGGGGGACACGCAACAATCGAGCCTCGGTCTCGTCGCGCCGCGGTCGCATTTACATGACGCGGCGGCCGTGGGCCGCCCGAGCCCGGGCGAGTACAATCAGGCGGGATGAGCGATCCGAGCGAAGCGGAGAACCGCCGGCGCGCCAGGGGCGCGCGGCTGCTGATCGACTCGATCCGGGACTACGCGATCTTCGAGCTCGACCCCGAGGGCCGCGTCGCCAGCTGGAACCCGGGCGCGGAGCGCATCAAGGGCTACAAGGCCGAGGAGATCCTCGGCCGGCATTTCTCCGCCTTCTACCCGCCGGAGGACGTCAAAGCCGGCAAGCCCGAGCGCGAGCTGCGCGTCGCCGCGGCGGAGGGCCGGGTCGAGGACGAGGGCTGGCGGGTCCGCAAGGACGGCTCCCTGTTCTGGGCCAGCGTCGTGATCACGGCGCTGCGCGGCCTCGCGCCTGGACGAGCAGGGCTTGGGCTACCTGCGCCGCATCCGCGAGGGCAGCGTGCTGATGGGGCGCCTGATCGACGACCTGCTCAAGCTGTCGCGCGTCTCGCGCGCGACGCTCGCGCGGGAGCGCGTCGACCTGAGCGAGATGGCGGAGCTCATCTTCGCGGAGCTGCGCCGGGCCGAGCCGGAACGCCTCGTGGACGTCGTCGTCGCGCCCAAGCTCGTCGTGCAGGGCGACGCCGCCATCCTGCGCATCCTCCTCGAGAACCTGCTGGGGAACGCCTGGAAGTACACCCGGCGCAAGCCGACGCGGGCCCATATCGAGCTCGGGTCCGCCGTGAGCGCCGGCGAGAGGGTCTTCTTCGTCCGGGACGACGGGGCCGGTTTCGACATGCGGTACGCCGGCAATCTCTTCAAGCCGTTCAACCGCCTTCACAAGGCCGGGGAGTTCGAGGGGACGGGCATCGGCCTCGCGACGGTCCACCGGATCGTCGGCCGCTACGGCGGCCGCGTCTGGGGCGAGGCCAAGGTCGGCGAAGGGGCCGTCTTCTACTTCACCCTGCCAGGAGCGAAACCATGAGCGCTTATCGCAACGTGATCCTGCTCGTCGAGGACAGTCCCGCGGACGAGGAGCTGATCCGCATCGCGCTCGACGAGAACCGCATCTCGAACCGCGTCGACGTGGCGCGGGACGGCCAGGAGGCGCTGGACTACCTGTTCGGCACGGGCGAGCACGCCGGACGGGACGCGTCGCAGCTGCCGATGGTCATGCTTCTCGACCTGCATCTCCCGAAAGTGGAGGGCCTGGAGGTTCTCCGGCGGGTGAGGGAAAACGAGCGCACCAGGCTCCTGCCGGTCGTGATCCTGACCTCCTCCAACGAGCAGAAGGACCGGGTCGCCGGATACGGGCTGGGGTGCAACAGCTACGTGCGCAAGCCGATCGAGTTCGGCGAGTTCAGCGAGGCCGTCAAGCAGCTCGGCCTGTACTGGCTCGTGCTGAACCTCCCCGCGATCGGCTAGCGCGCGGGGCCCGCGGCGCGCGCGAGCTGATCGGCGAGGAAGCCGGCGATGAAGTCCGCGTCGAAGGGCCAGGCGTACTCGACCGCCACGCGGGGATGCTTCCGGCGCGTCGCGGCGACGATCGCGGGGATCTCGTACTCGGCGTGGACGCCGCCGCGCGTGAACATCGTCGAGATCAGGGTGATCCGCTCGAAACCCTCGGCGACCAAGCCCTCGATGGCGTCCTCGACCGACGGAGCGCAGAACTCGTTGTAGGCGGTGACGAGGCGGCGTCCGCCGAGCTTGGGCGCGAGCTCGCCGGCGATCGCCTCCACGCCGAACTTGTACGGGTCCGTCTCCGGCGTGCGCGGCCATTCGCGGACCTGCTTGTCGAGCTCGATCTCGCGCGGCGACATCGCGGGCAGCTTGCGCGCCTGCCTCTCGCCCTCGAGGCGCTTGAGCTCGGCGACGACGCCGCGCGGGATGTCGGAGGGCGAGCCGCCGTGGCCGATGAGCACGACGGCTTCTTTCGCGGGCATGGCGTTATTATATCAGGCGGAGCCGCGCGGAACGAGCGCCGTTCACGAAGGAGGCGCCGAAGCTGTTCGCCGAGAACTGCGCCGTCTGCCACAAGATCAAGGGCGAGGGAGGCGAGGTGGGTCCCGACCTGTCGCTGATCGGCTCCGCGCGCGACAAGGCCTTCATCAAGCATTACGTCAACGATCCCGCCTCGGCGAAGCCGGACACGGTCATGCCTTCGTTCAAGGGCCAGCTGACCGACGTGCAGATCGAGGACGTGGCGCGCTACCTCTCCAGCCTCGGGCGCTGAGGCCCGGAACGGCGTCCTCAGCGAAGGCGCAGGTCGCCTTCGCCGAGACCGCCCGTGAGGGCCTGCGGGTTCTGCTCGGGGGCCTGGGTCCGGACGTAGCGGTACAGGTCTTTCAAGGTGACGGCGCCGTGCTCGTCGAGCGCGGCGCCGTTGAGGCCTTTGAGGAGCAGATAGGTCAGCTTGCCGTGGTGCTCGTTTTCCTCGAGGCCGGCGGGCTTGGCGTCGCCGGCCGCCGTGAGGACGACCGCGCTCCCGACGGCGGCGGCGCCGAGGTCGATCTTCGGCGCGGGGACCTTGGCGCCGGCCCCCTTCAGGCTCCGGGGGCCCTCGCCCGAGAAGCCCGCGTCGATCACGGCGACCGCGGAGCGGACCTTGAGATCGTTGAGCATCCCGTAGAGCCGCGTGAGCGGGTAGCACGTCGCCTCGGGCTGGGAGGGATCGCCGTCCCAGGGGAGAAGATAGGCGCGCCCCACCGCGTCCGACGTCCCGGGGCCGGCGAAATAGAAGACGAGGCGGCTGTTCTCGACGACGTTGTTGGGAAGCCACCGCTCGAGATAACGGGAAAGTCCCGCGCGCCCCGCGGCCCGGTCCGAGAGGAGCACGATGTTCCGGCTCGGCCAGCCCAGCGCGATCAGGTGGCGGCGCACCGCGGCGGCGTCCTCGGCCGCGAAGCGCGACTCCGTGCCGTCCATGGTCTTGGCCACGGAGACGACGAGGGCGACGTCGTCCGGCCGCTCGCCGGCCTTGTAGGACGGCTCGTCGACGGCGGACGCCGGCGCGGAGGAGAGCGACGGGCCCGCGGCTTTCGCGGCGGCCTCGCGCTCCGCGGCGGCCTGGCGGGCCGCGGCGTCCCGAAGGAGCGCGGAGATCTCGGCCTTATGCGGCCCGTTCGCCCACAGCAGCTCGCGCCGCCCGACCTCCGCGCCGCGCGACAGCAGGAGCTTCGTCATCTCGACGTCGCCCGCCATGACGGCCTGGCTCAGCGCGCTGGTCCCTTTGCGGCGGACGTTGACGTCGGCGCCGCGGTCCAGCAGGAGCTTGGCGGCGTCGAGGCGGCCCTCGGCGGCCGCGATCTGCAGCGGCGTGCGGCTCGACGCGCCCAGCGAGCCGTTGATGTCGTCGCCCGCGTCGAGACGCGCGGCGATCGCGCCGGGATCTCCGCGCCGGATGGCCTTCGAGAGGGGGGCTTCGCAGCCGACCATGACGAGCAGCAGGGAGGCGGCGGCCGCGGCGCGGGGGATTCCGTTCATGGAGGTATTTAACCAATTCGCCGGAGCGGACGAACCGTTCCATCCCTCGCAATGAAACGGCCAAGCGGCCTTCGCAAGAAATTGACAGTCCCGTTATCAATCGATGCCGGCGCCTCGCGCTATACTCCGTGCCCGCAGAAGGAGGGGTGGTTCACCATCGGAAAGCCGCGGAGTACCTCCTGGAGTATCACGAGGACCTGCCGCGCCTGAAGGCGAGCGGCGCGCATTTCGCGCGCGAGTTCAACTCCGCCGACGACGACGCGATCCTCGACGCCCTGGACGCCGCGACGTCCGCATAGTCCGCGGACAATACCGTGACACGCCGTGCATGGTCCGCGCCCGGGCCCCCCGTCTAGAATGCGGACATGGCCAGAATCGACGTCCTCCTGCCCGTCAAGAACGGCGTCCAGTTCCTCGCGCCGTCGCTGGACAGCCTCATCGCGCAGTCCTTCACCGATTGGCGCGTGCTCGTGCTGGACCACGGCTCGACCGACGGGAGCCGGGAGCTGGCCGCGCGCTACCGCGCGCGGGACCCGCGCGTCGAGCTCCATTCCTTTCCCGACGCGAAGGGCCTGGCGGGCCTGCTGAACCGAGGACTCGACATCGCCGACTGCGAGTACGTGCTGCGGCACGACGCCGACGACGTCTGCTTCCCCGATCGCATGGCGGCGCTGCTGGACGCCTTCGCCTCGCGCGAAGAGTGCGTCGCGCTCGGGGGGAACACCGACGTGATCGACGGGACGGGCGTCCACGTCGGCGCGGTCTCCATGCCGACGGGCGCCGCGCGCTTGTCGGCGGCCTCGCTGTTCCGCACGCCGATCGTCCACCCCACCGCCATGCTGCGCTTCGACGCCCTGCGCCGCCTCGGGGCCCGCTACGGCCGCGACTTCCTAAAGGCCCTGCCGCCGGAGCGGAGCATGGAGGTCGACGGGTTGGCGGAGGACTACTTCCTGTTCGGACAGCTCGCCATGCTGGGGCGCTGCGACAATCTCCCGAAGAAGCTGATCCTCTATCGCCGGCACGGCGCCAGCGTCAGCGCGACGAAGTACAAGGACCAGATGGCGATGTCGCTGAGGATCGCCCGCTTCCTAACCCGGTCGCTGTGCGCGATGCACGCGCTGCCGTGGTTCGACCCGGCGCCGTTCGCCAACCACGGCGGCGAGCCGTTCGACGTGGACGGCCGGATCGACTTCGATGCGGACTTCGAGCGGATGGCGCGCGCCGTCCGGCGCGCCTTCGGCAGCTCCGCCGGCGTGGAGCGAGAGCTGACGTTCCGGCGGGTCGTGGCCAACCGCCGCGGCGCCCGGATGCTCTGGCGCTATCACCGCTTTCGCGCGGCGGGCGAGCCCGAAAGGGTCGAATGGGGGACCGTGAAGGCCTTCCTGCTGCGGCACCTCCCCGGACGCGGCCTCATCCGGATCGCCTCCGAGGCCGCCGAAGCCTAGAGCCGCGGCGCGCCGGGCTTGGCGTCGTGCGCGACCGCGGAGAGCACGATGGCGCCGGTGTACTCGATCGCCGCGGAGTCGCCGGGCTTGAGCTGATCGAAGCCGTCCACGATGGGCGCCACGTTCAGCGCGACCGGCTGCTGGTCGGCGCCCACGATCGTCAGCGCGCGCTTGCTCTTGTCGATGTCGCGGATGCGCCCGAGCACGCGCCGCGGCCTCACGCTGAGGCCGACGGGCCGTCCGGGGCGCGGAGCGACGGCGACGCTCTGGACCACGGCCGTCGGCACCGAGCCCGACTTGAGGATGGTCAGCGCCTGGCCCTCCACGTAGCTCACGTCGACGAGCGAGCCCACGCGGATCCCGTCGAGCGGGATCTCCGGCGGGACGTCGAATGTCAGCTTCTTGCCGGCCGGGTCGTTGATGGTGAGGGTCCGCGCCGCCGCGTCCGAGGCGACGACGACCGCCACGGCCTCGACCGGACGGACCGCGATGATGCCGCCGTCGAAGGACTGGGTCCCGGCCAGCGCGGGCGAGGACGCGGCGAGGGCGATCGTCGAGAGCGAGGCGATCGTCGAGAGCGAAGCGATCGCGGCGGCGAGGAGCGTCTTCATGGGGACCTCCGGACGGTTGGCCATCGGCGGCATGATACGCCGTACGCCGGCGCGAAGCCATGGAGCGGCTGTCACGGTGTGATCGCGGCCGCGTGCCGTCAAGAAACGGAGACAGGACCGTGACGCCCCGGTCGTCGTCCGCGGGACGGCGGACGTCC
>DATNGC010000051.1:0-19649 GCA_035606075.1 Elusimicrobiota bacterium | reverse complement strand
GTCTGCTGGGCCGCTCCAATGGAGGCGCCCGATGACCGTCAAGGAAACGGACCGCCTCGCGATCGCGGTGCAGAAGTCGGGCCGGCTCAACGAGAAGTCGCTGGCCCTGCTCGGCCAGTGCGGCCTCACGTTCGACGCGGTGAAGTGGAAGGAGAAGCTCGTCCTGCGCTGCTCCGACTTCCCGGTGGACCTCATGATGGTCCGCGACGACGACATCCCCGAGTACGTGGCCAGCGGCACGTGCGAGATGGGCATCGTGGGCGAGAACGTGCTCGAGGAGCGCGCCCGCTCCGGCGCGCACGGCGCCGGAGAGATCGAGGTCCTGCGCAAGCTCGGCTTCGGCCGCTGCCGGCTGTCGCTGGCGGTGCCGGCGGCCGCGAAGTTCGACGGCCCCAAGTCGCTCGACGGCAAGCGCGTCGCCACCTCGTATCCGGGCCTCCTGGGCGCCTTCCTCGAGGACCAGGCCATCCGCGCCGAGATCGTCACGCTCTCCGGCTCGGTCGAGATCGCGCCGTCCCTGCACATCGCCGACGCCGTCTGCGACTTGGTTTCGACGGGCTCGACGCTTCATTCCAACGGCCTGCGCGAGGTCCTGACCGTGTTCGAGAGCCAGGCGGTGCTGATCGGCACGCGCCGCGAGGTCTCGCCGCTGGCCGCCGAGGCCCGGCGCAAGATCCTGGTCCGCGTCGACGGCGTGCGCCAGGCCGCGAAGTCCAAGTACATCATGATGAACGCGCCCAAGACGGCCCTGCCCGCCATCCAGAAGATCATCCCGGGCATGGAGGAGCCGTCCATCATGCCGCTGGGCACCTCCGGCGAGCGCATCGCCATCCACGCCGTGGCCCGCGAGGATGTATTCTGGGACACCATCGAAAAGCTCAAAGCCGTGGGCGCCAGCTCCATCCTGGTCCTGCCCATCGAGAAGATCATCTCATGAAGATTCTGGACTGGGACGGTCTGCCCGAGGCGGAGCGCGCCGCGGCCCTGCGCCGGCCGACGGCCGCGACCGACGAGGCGCGCCGCAAGACGGTGGCCGCGATCATGGCCGACGTCCGCTCGCGCGGCGACGCCGCCGTGCGGGACTACACCCAGCGCTTCGACCGGGCCGACGTCGTCGAGTCGGCCGTGCCTCAGGCCGAGCTCGACCAGGCGTGGGAGGAGTGCGCCGCGGACGTGCGCGAGGCGTTGACCTCGGCGGCGGCGCGCATCGAGGCCTTTCACCGGGCGCAGGCCCCGGCGGCCGTCTCGTTGGAGACGTCTCCGGGGATCGCCTGCGAGCGCCGCTGGGTGCCGCTCGACACGGTCGGCTTGTACGCGCCGGGGGGGTCCGCGCCGCTCGTCTCGACCGTGCTGATGGTGGGCATCCCCGCGCGCTTGGCGGGCTGCCGCCGCCGCGTGCTGGCCACGCCGCCGGGCCCGGACGGCCGGGTCGACGCGCGCCTGCTGGCCGCCGCCAAGCTCGCCGGGATCACGCAGGTCGTGCGCGCCGGCGGCGCCCAGGGGATCGCCGCGCTCGCTTACGGCACCGAGACCGTGCCCAAGTGCGACAAGATCTTCGGACCGGGCAACTCCTGGGTCGCGGAGGCCAAGCGCCAGGCCGCCGAGGACCCCGAGGGCGCGGCCCAGGACCTGCCGGCGGGCCCCTCCGAGGTCCTGGTCATCGCCGACGACTCGGCCAACCCCGTCTTCGTCGCCGCGGACCTGCTCGCGCAGGCGGAGCACGGCGAGGACTCCCAGGTCCTGCTCGGCACGCCCTCGCGCGTCCTGCTCGACGTCGTGAAAGCCGAGCTCGACCGTCAGCTGGCGACCTTGCCGCGCGCGAAGATCGCCTCCGCCGCGCTGGCGCACGCTCTGCTCGCAGTCACCAAGGATCTGGACCAGGCGCTCGAGCTCTCGGAGCGCTACGCCCCCGAGCACCTGATCCTGCAGACCAAGGACGACGAGTCCTTGGCCGCGCGCGTGCGCCGCGCCGGCGCGGTGTTCCTCGGGCCCTGGGCCCCGGAGGCCGCCGGCGACTACGCGAGCGGTCCCAACCACGTCCTGCCCACGGGAGGCGCCGCGCGCGCCTTCGGCGGCCTGGGCCTGGAGAGCTTCCTGCGTCCGGTGACCTTCCAGCGCCTGACGCGCGGCGGCCTCAAGGCTCTCGCGACCGACGTGGAGGTCCTCGCGAAGGTCGAGGGTCTCGACGCGCACGGCCGCTCCGTGACCATGAGGGCCGCGTGAGCGTCCTCGACCTGGCGCGTCCGCACCTGCGCGGGCTCAAGCCCTACAGCTCGGCCCGCAGCCTGGCGGCGGAGGCCGACGTGTACCTCGACGCCAACGAGTCGCCGCGCGTGCTCTTCGAGGCGTCCGAGGGCCTCAACCGCTACCCGGCGCCTCAGCCGCCGGCGCTGGTCCGCGAGGCCTCGCGCTTTTACCGCGCGCCGGCCGAGCGCGTGCTCGTGACGCGCGGCGCCGACGAGGGCATCGACCTGCTCGTGCGCGCGTTCGTCGCGCCGGGGCGCGAGGAGGTCCTGATCGCGCCGCCGACCTACGGCGTCTACTCCGTCGCCGCCCGCCTCAACGACTGCGGCGTGCGCGAGGTCCCGCTCGACGCCGCCCGCGCCTTCGCGCTCGGCGTCGACGCGATGCTCGCCGCCGCGCGCTCCAACCCGGTCAAGCTCGTCTTCGTCTGCCAGCCGAACAACCCGACGGCCAACGGCTTCCCGCTCGCGCAGGTCGAGGCGCTGGCGGCCGGCCTCGCCGGGCGCGCCCTGCTGGTCGTGGACGAGGCCTATCTCGAGTTCTCGGACCTGCCCAGCGCGGTCCCGCTGATCCAGCGATATCCGCACCTCGTCGTTCTCAAGACGCTCTCGAAGGCCTGGGGCCTGGCCGGCGCGCGCTGCGGGTTCCTGCTCGCCGACGCGGACATCGTGAACCTGATGCAGACGGTGCGCGCGCCCTACCCGATCTCCGCCGCGGCCGCCCGCGGCGCGGAGGCCGTCTTCAACGCCGAGGGCGAAGCCGCGATGCGCCGCTCGGTCGCGGCCATCCTCGCCGAGCGCGCCCGCCTCGAAACGCGCCTGAGGGCGCTCAAGTGCGTCGAGACGGTGTTCCCGTCGGCGGCCAACTTCATCCTGGCGCGGCTCAAGGGCAAGGACGGCGCCTTCGCGGCGCTCAAGGCGAAAGGCATCCTGATCCGCGACCGCGGGACCGAGCCGGGCCTGAAGGGCTGCGTGCGCGTGACCGTGGGGCTGCCGTCCGAGAACGATGCCCTGCTCGAGATCCTGGAGGGAATCGATGGCTGACCGCAAGATCCTGTTCGTGGACCGCGACGGCACGCTGATCGCCGAGCCGCCGGACTTCCAGATCGACGCCGTCGAGAAGTTCGCGCTCGTGCCGGGCGTGATCCCGGCCCTGCTCGCCCTGCGCGACGCGGGCTGGCGGTTCGTCATGGTCACCAATCAGGACGGCCTCGGGACCAAGAAGTACCCCAAGGCGAAGTGGGACGCGATGCAGGCGCTGCTGACGCGCGTGCTCGAGTCCCAGGGAATCCGCTTCGACGCGGTGCTGGTCTGCCCGCACTTCGCCGACGACGGCTGCGAATGCCGCAAGCCGCGCCTGGGCCTGCTCAAGAAATACCTCGCGGATCCGGGCTGGGACCGGGAGAGCTCGGCCGTGATCGGCGACCGCAAGACGGACCTCGAGCTCGCGGCGAACCTGGGCGTGCGCGGGATCCTCATGGGGACGTGGCCGCGCGTCGCGGCCGGCCTCTTGGGGACGCGGCGCTCCGCCAAAACGGAGCGCGTCACGAAGGAAACCGCGATCAAAGTCGAGGTCGACCTGGAGGGCGGCGAGGCCGAGATCTCCACCGGCATCGGCTTCTTCGACCACATGCTCGAGCAGCTCTCCAAGCACGGCGGCTTCGGCCTGCGCCTGTCCGTGAAGGGCGACCTGCACATCGACGAGCACCACACCGTCGAGGACGTGGGTCTCGCGGTCGGCGCGGCGCTCCGGAAGGCGCTGGGCGACAAGGTGGGCATCGGCCGGTACGGATTCACTCTCCCGATGGATGAGACCTTGGCCTCGGCGGCGGTGGACTTGAGCGGGCGGGCGCACTTCAAGTTCAAGGGAAAATTCCCGCGGGAAGCCGTCGGCGGCCTGCCGACGGAGATGGTCCCTCACTTTTTTCGCAGCCTCTCGGACGCCCTGGGCGCGACTTTGCACCTGACGGTCGAGGGGCGGAACGCGCACCACATGGTCGAGGCCTGCTTCAAGGCGGTCGGCCGCGCGTTGAGGCCGGCTTTCGCGAAGAACGGAAAGGGGCTGCCCTCCACCAAAGGGATGTTATGATCATTATCGTCGACACCGGCGGGGCGAACTTGGCCTCCATCGTCCACGCGCTCGGCCGGCTGGGCGCCGCGGCCGAGGTGACGTCCGACCCGGCGCGCGTGCGCGCGGCGGAGCGGGCGATCCTTCCCGGCGTCGGCGCCGCGCCCGAGGCCGCGTCGCGCCTGGCCGGGGCGCTCGGCGAGGCCGTGCGGGAGAGAACCGCCCCGACTCTCGGGATATGCCTCGGCATGCAGCTGTTCTTCGCCGAGTCCGAAGAAGGGCCCGCGCGCGGTCTGGGCCTCCTGCCGGGACGAGTCGCGAAGATGACGCCGGCCGGCCTGACGGTCCCGCACATGGGCTGGAACGCGGTGGCGCGCTCGCGCGGGGAGACGCCGCTGCTGGCCGGCATCCCCGACGGCACGCACTTCTATTTCGTCCACTCCTACGCGGCGCCGTCCGGCGCGTGGGTGGAGGCGTCCTGCGACTACGGCGGGGCCGTCCCCGCCGTCGTCCGCTCCGGCGCTTTCCACGGCGTTCAATTCCATCCCGAGCGTTCCGGCGAGGCCGGCGCGCGGGTCTTAAGGAACTTCCTCGATCTATGATCCTCTATCCCGCCCTCGACCTGCTCGACGGAAAGGCCGTCCGCCTCACGCACGGCGACTATTCCAAAGTCCGCGTCTATTCCGAGGACCCGGCTTCGGTCCTGGAAGGCTTCCGCGCCGCGGGGGCGCGCTTCGCCCACCTCGTCGACCTCAACGGCGCGCGCGATCCTCACACGCGACAGAAGAACTGGATCGAGCCCCTCCTGCGGATCCCCGGGCTCAAGGTCCAGGTCGGCGGCGGGGTGCGCACGCGCGAGGACGCGGAGCAGCTCCTGTCCTGGGGCGCGGACCGCGTCGTGATCGGCTCGGCCGCCGTGGCGAACCCGGACCTCGTGGAGAGCTTGCTCGGCGACCTCGATCCGAAGCGGCTCACGCTGGCGGCGGACGTCAAGAACGGGCCCGACGGCCTGCCGCGCGTCGCGATCAAGGGCTGGAGCGAGACGACGGACGCGCGCTTGGCCTCCCTCATCACGCGCTTCCGCGCCAAGGGGTTGACCCGCGTCCTCTGCACCGACATCTCCCGCGACGGCGCGGCGAAGGGTCCCAACGCCTCGCTTTACCGCCTGCTGGTCGACACGTTCCCGGGCCTGGAGATCCAGGCCTCCGGCGGGGTGCGCGACCTCGACGACCTGAACCTCTTGAAGGGCTTCCGGGTGCACTCGGCGGTGGTCGGCACGGCTCTGTACGAAGGGACGCTCAACCTAGGGGAGGCGCTCGCCGCGTGCTGACCAAGCGCGTCGTCGCCTGCCTCGACGTGAAGGACGGCGTCGTGGTCAAAGGCGTCAAGTTCCGCGGCCACGAGCCGATGGGCGACCCGGTCGAGCTGGCGCTGCGCTACCGCGCGCAGGGCGTCGACGAGCTCGTCTTCTACGACATCGCGGCCAGCGCGGAGGGGCGGCGCGTGCCGCGCGCGTGGGTGGAGAAGACCGCGGCCGCGCTCGACATCCCGTTCTGCGTGGCGGGCGGCATCCGCTCCGTGGCGGACGCCGAGGAGCTGCTCAACGCCGGCGCCGACAAGATCTCCGTGAACTCCCCGGCGCTCGAGCGGCCGGCGCTGATCTCCGAGCTCGCGCGGCGCTTCGGCGCGCAGTGCGTCGTCGTCGGGGTGGACAGCCGCCGCGACGAGGGCGAGTGGAGAGTCTTCCAGTACACGGGCCTCGAGACGAAGACCGTCTCGTCCAAGAGGCGCATGCTCGACTGGCTGCGCGAGGCGCAGGACCGGGGCGCGGGCGAGGTGGTGCTCAACTGCATGGACGCCGACGGGACGGGCGCGGGCTACGACGTCGAGCAGCTCGCGGCGGCCCGGAAGGTCCTGCAAGTGCCGCTCGTCGCGTCGGGCGGAGCGAAAAGCGCCGCGGACTTCGTCCGCGTCTTCAAAATCGCGGGCGTCGACGCGGCGCTCGCGGCGGGGGCGTTCCACCGGGGCGAGCTCGAGATCGGGGCGCTCAAGCGCGAGCTGAGGTCGTCGGGCATCGAGGTGAGGCCATGAAGCCGGATTTCAAGAAGATGGGCGGGCTGATCCCCGCGGTCGTGCAGGACGACGCGACGGGAAAGGTCCTGATGCTCGGCTACATGGACGCGGCGGCGCTGGCGAAGACCCGCAAGACGCGAAAGGTCACTTTCTTCTCCCGTTCGAAGGCCCGTCTCTGGACGAAGGGCGAGAGCTCGGGGAATTTCCTTCGCCTGCGCTCGATCGCTCTCGACTGCGACGGCGACGCGTTTCTTGTCCGCGCGGTTCCGGAAGGCCCCGCCTGCCATACCGGCGCGACGTCGTGCTTCGACGAGCCGCTCGACTTCCTTGCCGACCTCGACGCGGTCCTCGTCGACCGTCTCAAGAAGAAGCCCAAGGGGTCGTACACGACTTCCCTTCTAAAAGAAGGCCTCGACCGGATCGCGCAAAAGGTCGGCGAGGAGGCGGTCGAAACGGTGATCGCGGCGAAGAACAAGGACAAGGCGGCTTTCGTCGGGGAGGCCTCCGATCTGATCTTCCATCTCATGCTTCTTCTGCGCGCGAGGGGCAGCTCCTTGGGCGAGGCCGCGGCTTTGCTCCGAGAGCGGCATAAGCGCTAGCATTCGCGCATGATCCGATTGCTCGAAGGCGTCTACACGTGGTCGTGGTTCAGCCCGGAGAAGCGCTTCAACTTCAACGGTCATCTCTTCCAGACGCCGCACGGCACGGTCATGACGGATCCGGTCTCCTTGACGGCCGACGATCTCTCCTACATCGAGGCCGCGGGCCTCAAGCCGGACGTCCTGGTCATCACCAACCGCAATCATCTCCGCGCGCGCGAGGACGCGCTCAAGCGCTGGGACATCAAGACCGTCCTGCACGATCTGGAGGCCGACTCGGCGGGCATCCGGCCCGATTGGAACGTCGAGGACGGCGACGACGTGTACGGCCTGAAGGTCGTGCACGTGCCGGGCAAGTCGCCGGGGGAGATCGCGCTGTTCTGGCCCGAGCGGCGCATCCTTCTGGCCGGCGACGCGCTGATCGCGCCCTACGGGAAGGTGAAGACCGTGCCCGAGGAGAAGATGGACGACCCGGCGCAGCTCAAACGTTCGCTGCGTTCCTTAAAATCGCTGGACTTCGACGTCCTGCTCGTCGGCGACGGCGACCCGATCCTGTCCGGGGCGAAGGCCGCGGCGGGGGCGCTGCTGGGATGAGCGGCGCGAGCCGCGTCTTCTCCTGCCGCATCTACGGGGTCCTGCGAGAGGACGGCAAAGTGCTCCTGACGCGCTCCGCGTTCCGCGGCTCCTCCTTCATCAACTTTCCCGGCGGCGGCGTCGAGATCGGCGAGGGTCCGATGTCGGCGCTCCTGCGCGAGTTCGTCGAGGAGACGGGGCTGGCGGTCCGTCCGGTGCGCGCGCTCTACTCGAGCGAACGCGCGCATCTCTCGACGCAGGCGCCGATCCAGATCGTCTCCGCCTATTGGCTCGTCGAGCGCGTCGGCGGAAAGCTCCGGGCCGGCGGCAACGACGACGACGTTCTCGACCTCCTCTGGGCCGATCCCGCGCGCCTGCCGGTCGAGGAGATGTTCCCGGCGGACCGCGAGTTCGCGGGCTACCTGCCCAACTTCCTGGACTGACGCGGCCTTGCGCCCGCGCGCGCCGCGGGCTATCCTGACGGCATGAGAGCGGCGCTCGTCCTCGCGGTCGTGCTCGCCTCCCGCGCCTTCGCCGGCCCGATCGGCGCCGACGACCCTCACGCGGCCTCCCCGACGGGGTTTCCGGGCGCGTATCTGGGCTCGATCCAGCTCGCGCTCAACGACGAGGCGCGCTACGGCTCGCGCCTGCTCGACGCGCTCGACGAGCATCTGCAGGCCGTCTGCGTGATGACGAGCCAGCGCGAGGTCTCCGGCTATCTGGAGCAGTCGGCCGGCAGCGACGGCGTCGCCGGCCTGCGCCGCGTCCTGGGACGCGAGGCGCTCGATCCGGCGAAAGCGTCGGCGCTTCTGCTGGCCGAGGCGCTCTCGCGCCCCGAGCAGTTCCGAGAGGTGCTCGACGGCCTGGAGTCCGAGCAGCCGGGAGTGGGCCGGCAGGCCGCCAAGCTTCTCTCCGGGGCCAAAGGGACCGGTCAGAGGAAGCTGCTGGCGGCCTTGCGCGACGCGCCGAGACGGCATCGCCGCGGCGAAGCCGAAGAGGCGTACTATTCCGGGGGGAGGATCGCCGAGCTCTTCGACGCCGCCTCGGTCGACGGCCCCGAGGGGCTCGTGCTGGCCGATCCCGAAGCCGCGGGGCCGCCTCGCGGCGCGCATCCCCACTCCCGGCTCCTCGACGCGCGCGCCGAGCGGCCGTAGCGCGCCCATTGAGACGGCCCGCCGCAATCTGGTACAATCCGATTCACGGGCCTGTAGCTCAGCTGGGAGAGCGCCTGCATGGCATGCAGGAGGTCAGCGGTTCGATCCCGCTCAGGTCCACCAGATCCGCCTCGCCTCGTAAACGAGCCCTCTGAGAAGAGGGCTTTTTTATTTCGTAATTTATGGCTCCATGAAGAGCCCCGAGAGCCGCTGCGAGCTGCGCGAGCTCGTCCTTTATTTCCTCAAGCTCGGGACCGTCGGCTTCGGCGGGCCGATCGCGCTCGTCGGCTACATGGAACGCGACCTCGTCGAGTCCCGCGGCTGGATCGCGCCGGAGGACTTCAAGTTGAGCCTCGCGCTGGCGCAGCTGGCGCCGGGCCCGCTCGCGGCGCAGACGGCGATCGGTCTCGGCTTCGTGCGGGGCGGCGTCGCCGGAGCGACGCTGGTCGGGCTCGCTTTCATCCTGCCGTCGTTCCTCATGGTCGTCGCGATCGGAGCCGCCTACGTCCATTTCGGCGGCCTGCGCTGGATGCAGGCGCTGTTCTACGGCATCGGGGCCGCCGTCATCGGCATCATCGTCCGATCCGCCTACAAGCTCACGCGCTCGACGATCGGCCGCAAGCGCCTGCTTTGGGCGATCTACGCGGTCATGGCCGCCGTCACCGCGGCTTCCGGGGAGGAGATCGCGACGCTGTTCGTCCTCTCCGGGGTCGTCGCCCTCTTCGCCTACGCCCCGCCGCGGTGGGCCGCCGGCCGACTGAGCGTCGCCGCGCCGCTGCTTGGACTGTGGGCGCCGCAAGGACGCGCGGCCGCGGATTTCGGGACGCTCGCGCGGATCTTCCTGTTCTTCGCGAAGGCGGGGGCGTTCGTGTTCGGAAGCGGGCTCGCCATCGTCCCGTTCCTTTACGGCGGCGTGGTGAAGGACTTCCATTGGCTGACCGAGGCGCAGTTCCTGGACGCCGTCGCCGTCGCGATGATCACTCCCGGCCCCGTCGTCATCACGGTCGGCTTCATCGGCTACCTCGTGGCCGGGCTCGCCGGAGCCTCGCTCGCGGCGCTCGGCGTCTTCCTCCCGGTCTATCTTTTCGTCGTGATCCCGTTCGGCTGGTTCAAGAAGAACGGGGACAATCCGCAGCTCAGAGCGTTCGTGGACGGAGTCACCGCCGCGGCGGTCGGCGCCATCACGGGCGCCGTGTTCGTGCTGGGAACGAAGGCCATCCGCGACGTCCCGACGGCCTTGATCGCGGCGGCGGCGCTGTTCGCGCTGGTCCGCCTCAAGCTCCCGGAGCCCGCGCTCATCGCCGCGGCGGGACTCGCGGGACTGCTGCTTTTTAAAGGATAGGAGGGACTCATGAAGAAGATCATCTTGTCGGCGGTCCTGCTCGCGGCCGGCGGAACGACGGCGGCCGGCCAGGACGCGAAGCTCGACGCCGCCCGCATCGAGGCGCTCACGGGCCTCAAGGGACAGCTCAACGAGAAGGAAGGCGTCTTCAAGGTCAGCTATCCGCGCGACGACATCAAGGCCACGGTCGCGGGCGTCGCGATGACGCCGGCGTTGGGACTCACGGCTTGGGCGGCCTTCACCCGGATGGACGGCCGGGCGATGGTGATGGGGGACATCGTCCTTCTCGAGGACCAGGTCAACCCGGTCATGAGCGCGGCGCTCGACAACGGCCTGGAGGTCACGGCGCTCCACAATCACTTCCTCTGGGACTCGCCTCGCGTCATGTTCATGCACGTGGGCGGCATGGGCGACGAGGAGAAGCTCGCGCGCGGAGTCGGCGCCGTGTTCGCGAAGCTCAAGGAGACGATCGGCGCCAAGGGCCCGCGGCCGGACGCGCGCATCGACCCGGCGCGCAGCACGCTCGATCCCGCGAAGATCGACGCCGTCCTGGGGCGCAAGGGCGAGCTGGCCAAGGGCGTCTACAAGGTCACGATCGGCTTCAAGTCGAAGATGGGGGAGCGGGAGATCGGAAGCGCCATGGGGGTCAACACCTGGGCCGCGTTCGCCGGCTCCGACGAGAAGGCCGTCGTCGACGGGGACTTCGCCATGTCCGAGGGCCAGCTCCAAGGGGTGCTCAAGGCTCTGAGGCGGGCCGGCATCTCGATCGTCGCCATCCACACCCACATGACGGGCGAGTCGCCCCGGGTCATGTTCCTGCACTACTGGGGCGTCGGAAAGACGACCGAGCTCGCGGCGGGGCTCAAGTCCGCGCTCGACACGCAAATGGAGTGAACATGAGATTATTCGCCGCCGCGCTGCTGCTGTCCGTCGTCGCCTCGAGCGCCTCCGCCAAGGACCTCGATTCGACCTCCGTCCCGATGCCGGGCGGCGGCGCGGGGATCGGATTCGACGACCTCGGCTACGCGCCGGGGTTGAACAAGATGCTCGTGCCCGGCGGCCGGACGGGGAGATTGTTCCTCGTCGATCCCGGGACGCGGAAGGTCTCGTCCGTGGGGGGCTTCACCCCGGAGAAGGACTACAAGCGCGGACATGGCGAGGGCGTGACCTCGGCCGACGAGGGACGCGGGCTCCTGTTCGGCACCGACCGCAACCGCGGCGCCGTCGTCGCCGTCGATCCCAAGACGGGCGCGGCCCTCGCCTCGGCCAAGCTCTCCGGCGGTCCCGATTACGTCCGCTACGCCGCGCCGACCGGCGAGCTCTGGGTCAGCGAGCCCAGCGCGGAGAAGATCGAGCTCTTTACGCTCTCGGGGGGGACGGCGGCTCTCACGATCGCCAAGGCCGGGGAGATCTCCGTGCCCGGAGGACCCGAGTCGCTCGTCATCGACGCGGCGCGCGGACGCGCTTATGCGCACACCTGGAAGGGCGAGAGCTTGGCGATCGGCCTCAAGAGCCGCGCCGTCGAGGCGCGCTGGGCCAACGGCTGCACGGGCTCGCGCGGCATCGCGCTCGACGAGACGAGGGGTTTCCTGTTCGCCGGCTGCGACGAGGGCAAGGCCGTCGTCCTCGACGCGGCGCACGGCGGGAAGGTCCTTTCGAGCCTCGAGTCCGGGAAGGGCGTGGACGTCATCGCGTACAGCGAACGGCTGCGTCATCTCTACCTGCCCGGCGCCGACAGCGCGACGATGGCGATCATCGCCGTGGGGGATGACGGAACGCTCAAGCTTCTGAAGACCTTGAAGACGGCCAAGGGCGCGCACTGCGCCGCGGCCGACGAGAGCGGCGGAGCGTGGGTGTGCGATCCCGACGCGGGCCGCCTCCTGTATTTCAAGGACGGGGGCGGCGCGAGCCGGTGACCGCGCCGCGCCCATTCAAGCGCTGACCGGCCGCCGCTTTTCCCCGCCGGGATGGTAGAATCCCGCTTCATGTCCCAGACCTGGCTCTGGATCCTGTTCGCCGCCGCCGTCACGGCGATGCTCGCCGTCGATCTCGGCGCGTTCGGCCGCCGCGCGCATCGGCCCGGCATTCGCGAGTCCGCCGCGTGGAGCGCCGCCTGGATCGCCCTGGCGCTGTCCTTCGGCGGCGCCATCTGGGCGCTGCAGGGTCCCGAGCGCGCGATGCTCTACTTGACGGGCTACGTTCTCGAGAAGTCCCTGTCCGTCGACAACCTGTTCGTCTTCCTGATCATCTTCCGGTTCTTCGCGATCGGCGGGGAGCACCAATCGCGGGTGCTCCACTGGGGCATCCTCGGCGCCATCGTCATGCGCTTCGTCTTCATCTACGCCGGCGTCTCGCTGATCCAGCGCTCGCATTGGGTCCTGACGGTCTTCGGCGCGATCCTGCTGTGGACCGGCGCCAAGATGCTACTCTCGGGGACGCGCCAGCACGAGCCGGCCCAGCACCCCGCCCTGCGCCTGCTCCTCAAGCTCGTCCCCGTGACGGAGACCCTTCACGGCTCGTCCTTCTTCGCGCGCGTCGACGGCGCCCTCTGCGCGACCCCGCTGTTCGCCGCGCTGGTCGTCATCGAGGCCTCGGACCTCGTCTTCGCCGCGGACTCGATCCCGGCCGCGCTCGCCGTGACGCCCGACCTGTTCCTGGTCTATACGTCGAACATCTTCGCGGTCATGGGCCTGCGCGCGCTGTACTTCCTGCTCGAGAGCTCGCTGTCGGAGTTCCGCCATCTGAAGACCGGCATCTCGGTCGCCCTGCTCTACGTCGGAGGCAAGCTCCTGCTGAGCCCGTGGCTCGAGATCCCCGCCGGCTGGTCGCTCGCCGTGATCGCGGCCGTGCTCGGCCTCTCGATCGCCGCCTCTCAAATCCCCGTCAAGAATTCCGGCGAGCATTGAATCCGGGCCTTTCCGGGGCTATCCTAGAAGTGCCGGTCAGACAGACGCCGGATCTCATCCAAAAAGCCCGGCGAAAGTCGCAAGGCAAGAACGCCGACCGGTCCTGGCCAGCCGAATCGAACCCGGGTGATATAGCCCGGGGATCTCGAAGCAAGAGATCCAATCGAGAGAGACTGGCCTCGCTGTTTTCGGCTAGCGGGCGCGGGCGTGCCGGCTCGCCGCGAACTCCTCGATCATCTTCTCGTTGAACGCCGGGAGGTCCGCCGGCTTGCGGCTCGTGATCAGCCCGCGGTCGGCGACGACCTCCTGATCGACCCAATTGGCGCCCGCGTTCTTGAGGTCCGTCTTCAAGGACGGCCAGGACGTGAGCTTCTTGCCCTTCACGAGGCCCGCCTCGATGAGCGTCCACGGCCCGTGGCAGATCGCCGCGATGGGCTTGCCCTGAGCGGCGAACTTCTTCACGAGCTCCACCGCCTTCGGCAGCAGGCGGAGCTGGTCGGGGTTGGCGACGCCGCCGGGGAGGAGAAGGGCGTCGAAGTCGTCGGCGCGCGCCTGGTCCAGCGGCACGTCGACGGGGAAGAGGTCCGCCTTGTCGTGGTGGTTCCAGCCCCGCACCTGCTTGTCCGCCGGCGAGACGATCTTCGCCGTCGCGCCCGCCTGCTCGAGAGCCTTCTTCGGCTCGGCGAGCTCCGACTGCTCGAAGCCGTCCGCCGCCAGGATCGCCACGTTCATGTTCTTGAGTTTCATGTCTCTCTCCTCGATTTCGCGGCGCCGCGCGCCGCGACCCGGCCCATTCGACCATGTTGGCGCGGCCGCGCCCATTGCGGCCCGGAAAAGGTTCGGTGTCGAACGAGCGCCGGCCGAAGAATAATTTCCTCACATCGCGGCAATGGCGCCGGGGTCCGCCGCGCGTTAAAATGCGGCCATGAGATGGATGCGCGACTTCATCGCCGCGGTCGAGCGGCTGAGCCAGGCGCTCTGCGCCGGCCTCTTCCTCCGGATCGGGCCCTGCCGCTTCGAATTCGAGAACGACCGGCGCGGCGGCGGCGCCCGCCGTTGAGCCGTCTTCCTCGCGCGGCGGGCCGCGTGCTCGCGGCGGCCGGAGGCGAGGCCGTCCTCGAGTCCTCGCGCGCCGGACGCCCGCAGCGCGTCCACGCCGTGCGCGTCGCCGCCAAGAAGCTCAGGACTTATTGGCGCGTGCTGCGCCCCGCGCTCGGCCGCGCGTCGGCGGACCGGCGCGGCCGCGCGCTGTCGCGCGCCGCGCGCGTCCTCGCCGGCGAGCGCGAGCGCGACGTGCTGGCCGGACTCGCCCGGAAGCTCTCGCGCTCCGAGAAGGACCTCGCCCGCCCTCTCGCCGGCTTCGCCCGCCGGCGGCCGGCTCCGGGGCGGGCCGGCGCCCTCGAGCGCCGGCTCCGCGCGGTCGAGGCGCGGCTCGCGGACTCGGAGCGGGAGCTGGAGCGCGACGCCAAGGGGGCGAGGCGGCGCGACCTGCGCAAGGGGCTCAAGAGGCTCGAGCGCAAGCTGGAGCGCGCGCGCGAGCGGGCTCGCCGTAAAGGCGAGCCCGCCGACATCCACCGGTGCCGCAAGCGCGCGAAGGACCTCAAGTACGTCTTCGAGGCCTTCGGGATGCGGCCGAAATCCGCGAGGCGGTTCGGCAAAGCGGCCGACGAGCTCGGCGACGCGCGCGACCTGCGCACGCTCGCGTCCCGCGCCGGGCTCGAGGACGGCCGTCTCGAGAAGCGGGCGCGAAAGCTCGAGCGCTCCGGCTTGTCGCGCCTTTAGTCAAAAATCCGCAAAGAAAAGCTGACGCCTCCGGCATGGTTCGAAAAGGCGTTCGGGAATAGAATCTATCCCGCCGATTTTGCGAGGAGAAGATGACGAGAAAGAGCGATTCGCTGAAAAGATGGGCCGTGGTGCTGGCGGGAGGGGACGGCCAGCGCATGGAGGCGTTCATCCGCCGCTGGCTGGGGCATCCTCGCCCGAAGCAGTACTGCGCGTTCTCCGGCCTGCGCACGATGCTCGAGCACACCGTCGACCGCGCGCGGGGCGTCGTCTCCCCGTCGCGCATCGTGACGGTCATCAACACCGATCATCGCCGCTACGTCGAGGAGCCGCGCAGGCTCGACATCGCCGGGCGCATCATCGAGCAGCCGCGCCGCTGCGACACCGGCCCCGGCGTCTTCCTGCCGCTGACGCACGTGATGGCCCAGGACCCCGAGGCTCTCGTCGCGATCATGCCGTCCGACCACTTCATCCATCCGATCGACAAGTTCAGCGCGCTGGTGAACGAGGCCTTCCTGCTCGCCGCCGACATGCCCGACAAGGTGATCCTCCTGTCCGCGCGGCCCGACAGCGCGGAGTCCGACTACGGCTGGATCTCGCCGGGCGAGGCGATCGCGGGGCGGGGCGCGATGCTCGTCGAGAGGTTCAAGGAGAAGCCGCAGGCCGCCGAGGCGGCCGAGCTGCACCGCCGCGGCGGCCTCTGGAACACGATGATCATGGTCGCCCGCGTGTCGGCGCTGTGGGACATCGCCCGAAAGTCTCAGCCCGCGATGATCAAGCGCTTCGACGAGCTCCGCCCCTGGATGGGCCGCGCCGAGCAGGACGCGGCGGTCGCGCGCGCCTACGCGGCGATGGAGAGCGTGAACTTCTCGCGCGACATCGTCGAGCCGGCCGCCGCGCGCATGGCCGTCATGCCGATGGAAGGCATCCACTGGTCGGACTGGGGCCGCCCGCAGCGCATCGCGGAGACGCTCTCGAAGATCGGGAAGACCCAGGCTTTCCCCGCGGAGATCGCCGAGGAGCAGCCGCGGCGTCTCGAGGAGCTCGTCCTTGCCGCGACGGCATGAGGCGCGCATGAAGGCGCGGGCCCAGGCCGTCGAAGGGCGTCCCGAGATCGAGTATCCCGCGAAGGGCGAGACCATCGTCTCCCCGACCTACACGATCCGCGTCGGAGCTCCGGCCTCCGCCGACGCGGTCGACGTGTCGATCGACCTGGGACCTTGGCGGCCGTGCCGCAAGGACGCGGGCTACTGGTGGTACGACTGGGCCGGCTACGCCGACGGCGAGCACGACGTCATCGCCCGCATCCGCGGAAGCAGCGGCCGCTGGCGGATGTCGGCTGCGCGGCAGGTCGCGGTCGCGACGACCGTCTAGAGTGGAGATACGTCCCGTGAAGTTCCGCGTCCGCCACGAGTGGCGGATCGGGGGCCTTTACCGGCCGTCCCTAGCGGCGCCCGGCCCGGCGGTCCTGATGCTGCACGGCTTCCCCGGCGTCCTGAAGAACGAGGACATGGCGGCCGATCTCTGCCGGCGCGGGATGACCGTCCTGATGCCGTACTACGGAGGCTGCTGGGGGAGCCCGGGCAGCTTCAGCGTGCGCGGCGCCTTCGACGACGCGCGCGCGGGGCTGAAGCTGCTTTCGCGCTACGGCCGCGTCGACGCCCGGCGGCTCGGCGTACTGGGGTACAGCTTCGGGGGCTGGGCCGCGCTGCGCCTGGCGGCCGAGGCGAGGGTCGCCGCGGTGGCCGCGCTGGCTCCGGCCCTGCCTCACGGCGACGGGGCCGAGACCGCGCGCTACCTGCGCCGCTTCGCGCGCGTGGTGCGGATCCCGAGCCTGAGCGGGGCGTGGAGCGAGTACGACTCGGCGTCGCGCGAGGACCGGCCCGACGACTACCTGCCCAGGATCCCGCCCGCGGCGGTGCTGCTCGTCGAGGGCCGCCGGGACCGTCTCGTGCCGCCGGAGTCAACCGCCCGCCTGTGGAGCCGCGTCTCGACGCCCAAGGAGCTGGCCTCCTTCCCCGACGAGGACCATGAGTTCCTCAACGACCGCCCCAAGGTGGTCGCGGCGGTGTGCGGCTGGCTTCAGTCGCGCCTCGCCTGAGGCCGTTCGCGTTCACCGGTTGTTCGCCGGATGTTTGGTCGCGCGCTCGCCGCCGCGCGGCTATCATGGGGGGGAGAGGTCACGACACCATGGAAGAGCTTCGCATTCACCAGCTGACGAAGGAGATGGTCGCCGAGGAGCTGCGCGCCCTGGGCGATCCCTGCGCGGCCGCCGCCGCGGTCGTCAAGAAGACCCTGACCGCCGCGCTCCAATCGGCCCCGGAGGGGACCGCGAAGGAGATGATCGTGGAGGACGCGGTCAAGGGCGCGATGACGGCCCTCCTGCTGGCCGAGCAAAGCCTCGCGCGCGGCGGGCTCATGGTGCTCGAGGTCGTGCTCGACGTCACGGCCGCGGCGAACCTCGACCCGACCGAGTCCATGCGCGCCGCCCTGCGCGCGCTGGCCGACCTGCGCCGCTTCGTCGACCCGGCGCGCGTCGACGACGTCCGCCTCGCCATCGAGTCCAAGTACATGGGCGCCGGCGAGGTGTTCAGCGAGTACCTGCGCGCTCCGCGGGCGGACCTGCCCTCGCCGCCCCCTCGAAACCGCGCTCCTTTTTGATACGATGGGCGCGTGCTGGCCGTCATCTTCGCTCTGACCGCGCCCGCCCTCGCCGCCGACCCGCTCGTCGACGTGCGGACCGTCGTCCCCGGGGTCGTCCTCGACGTCCGTTACGCGACCTCGAGCAACTTCCTGGGAAAGCCGCTGTATCCCGTTCCGGCGGCGTTCCTGCGCCGGTCGGCGGCGGCGCGCCTCGCGCGCGCGGCCGCGGACCTGGAGAAGCGCGGACGGCGCCTCGTCGTGTACGACGCTTACCGTCCCCTGTCGGTCCAGAAGGAGCTGTGGGCGGCCAAGCCGGACCGGCGATTCGTCGCCGATCCGGCGCGCGGCTCCGTCCATAACCGCGGCGGCGCGGTCGACGTCGGTCTCGCGGACGCGGAGGGCCGGCCCGTCGCGATGCCCACCGCCTTCGACGAGTTCAGCCCGCTCGCGGCGCACGGCGCCAAGGGCGTCCCGGCGGCGGCGGCCGCCAACGCCGCGGAGCTCAAGGCGGCGATGACCGCCGCCGGCTTCAAGCCGCTCGCCGAGGAGTGGTGGCATTACGAGGATCCGCACGCCAAGGAGTGGCCTCTGCTCGACGTCCCGTTCCAGGAGCTCATCCATTGAATAAAGTCATCTCGGCGGGCATCGCGGCGGCGCTGGTCCTGTTCATGATCCTGCTCGGGGTCGTCTCGATGTCGCTGGGGGGCCTCGTCAAATCGGCCGTCGAGTCCGCCGGACCGCGCGTGCTGGGCGCGCCGGTCACGATCGGCTCGGTGACGATCTCTCCGCTGTCCGGGCGCGGCACTTTGCGCGACCTCGTGATCGGCAACCCCGCGGGGTTCAGCACCCCGCGCGCGATCAGCGTCGGCGCGGTCGAGATCGAGCTGAAGCTCTCGTCGCTGATGTCGAACATGATCGTCGTCAACCGGCTCGCCGTGCGGGACCCGGAGCTGGTCTGGGAGATCGGCCAGGGGAGCTCGAACATCGCCCGGCTCGAGGGGAACGCTCAGGAGGCCGCCGCGAAGCTCGGCGCGGGGAAGTCCGCGCCCTCCCCGAAGGCGTCCCCGGCGGCGAAGGGCAAGTCTCTCCTCATCCGGGACTTCTCGGTCTCCGGGGGCAAGGTCGGCCTCGCCGCGACGGCGCTGGGCGGGCAGGGGCTGAGCGCGCCGCTGCCCGCCGTGCATCTGACGGACCTCGGCGGGCCCGGCCGCTCCCCCGCGGAGGCGGCGGCCCAGGCCTTCACGGCCCTGACTCACGCCGCCCAAGGCGCGGCCTCCGATATCGGCGGCAAGGCGCTCGACTCGGCGCGCGGCGCCGCGATGAAGGCGCTCGGCGAGCTCTTCCGGAAGGGCGGGAAATGAGCGAGCCGGACTTCCTGCCCCTGCGCCCCGGCCTTCGCCTCGAGTACGAGGTGCGCCGCGCGGGCGAGGTCCGCCGGCTCGTCGTGGAGCATCTGGCCGACTCCGGCGGCGCGGTGCTCGTGCGCCGCGCCTGGACCTCGGCCGGGGGCGACGTCGAGACGGACGCGAGCCGCGGGGAGAGCCGCGCGGACGGCGTCTATCTCGACGGAGAGCGAGTCCTGCCGCGGCCGGCGCGTCCGGGCGCCGAGTGGTCGCGCCCCCCGCGCTCCTATAAGATCGACTCGCTCGACGGCGCGGCGCAGACGCCGGCCGGGACATTCGCCGGCTGCCTGCGCGTGAGGTACCTCATCGCGGCCGGCGACGGCGGCGCCGGCGAGCGCTTCTACGCGCCGGGAGTCGGTCTCGTGCGCGAGGTCTGCGGCGACGAGGCGGATCCCTTCGAGGTCCGGCTCACCGCCTTCCGCGGCGCCGCGGAGGCCGCGCGATGAGCGAGCGCCTGGGACCCGTCGGCGACGTCTCTCCCGACGAGGCCGCCGCGAAGACGCAGGCCGCGCGCAAGGCCGCCCAAGTCTGGCGCCGCGCGAGCGTGGCCCAGCGCGCGGCCGCGCTGCGCGGCGTCTGGAAGGCCGTCGTCGCGCGCCGCGCGGAGGCGGTCGCGGTGATCCACGAGGAGACGGGCAAGCCGCCGCTCGAGGCGGAGCTCGTCGAGTTCGGCTCGGCCGCGCTGCTGGTCGAGTATTTCCTGGCCAACGCGGAGCGCCTGCTCGGCGAGCGCGCGGTCTGGACGCCGTGGTTCTTCGCCAACAAGCGCGCGGCCGTGCGGCGGCTGCCGCGCGGGGTGGTCGGCATCATCGCGCCGTGGAACATGCCGTTCCTGATCCCCTTCGGCGACTCGTTCTGCGCCA
>DATNGC010000050.1:0-2643 GCA_035606075.1 Elusimicrobiota bacterium | reverse complement strand
GATTGCCTGCCGCGGTGGAGAGCACCGTCGAGAAGGCGCTGGCAACCGAATTACGGTTGATCGCCTCGACGCGCAGGAAATACTGCGTGCCCGGCGACAAGGTGAAGAAGGTCGCGGAGGTCATGAGCGTCGCGGAGGAGTCGGTCAGCGAGAAGAAGTTGTCCGAGGACACCTGCGCCAGATACTGCGTGTCCGGGGGATTGCCGCCCGCGGACCAGGTGAACACGCCGCTCGTGATGAACATCGGCCCGACGGCCGCGCCCGCCGGCACCGCCGCGAGCGTCGCGGTCGCCTCCGTCGCCGTGTAGGAGGTCGGCACGCCGTCGAGGTTGACGGCCCGAACGCGGTAGAAGTACGTCGTGTTGGGCGAGAGGCTCGACGGTGAGGACGAGATGGACGTGGTGAAGCCGGTGGAGACGGGGGCCGCGAAGACCGAGGAGGTCGAGGCGTCGAGCTCGTAGACCGTGTAGGAGGGGTTGGACGGCGAGCCCGCGGTCCAAGTCAGAGTCAAGTCGGTCGTGCCCAGCCCGCTGAAGGGCGACGCGGCCGGAGCGGGCACGGCGGCCAACGTGTGCGTCGAGACCGAGTTCGAACGAGCGGAATCTCCCCACTCGGAGAAGGCGGTGACGAAGCGGAAATAGGTCGTGTTCGGCGTCAGGGCGCTTTCGGTGGCGCCGGCCGACAGGCTCGACGCCGTCGTCTGAGGCGTCACCAGCGGCGCCGTCTCCGTCGCCGCGAAGACGCGATAGAGCCGGGACGCAGCGTCCGCGTCACCGAAGGAGGCCGTCCCGCTCCAAGTCCAACTGATGGAAGTCACGTACACGGACGATGCCGCGAAGGCGGAAGCCGGGGAAGCGACGACGCCGGAACTGACCGTGCCGTCGAAGCCCGCGCCGGGCGGGGTGGAGGCATCGACCGTCCCCTGGAACCCCAAGCTGGTGTCAATCCCCCCCGCGACGCCCGCGGCCGTCGAAAGCACGACGGCGCCGATCGCCTCCGTGGCGTAAAAGTACTTGATGCGGCCGCCGCCGCCCCCTCCGCCCGGCTCTTTCTGCTTGATGAAGTTCGAGTCGATGTTCCCGCCCCCGCCGCCCTTCGCGGAGAGGCGCGCGCCATCCGCCAGCGTCAACTGACCCGTCACGCGGAGAATGATCGAGCCTCCTCCGCCTCCGCCGCCGGCGCCCGGATGCGCGTTGTTCACGGCGTACGTGACGGCGGACGCAGTCGAGCCGTCGACGACGATGGATCCGGTGATCGTCACCGAAGATGCCTCGAGATAGATCGCGCCGCCGCCCGGCGCGCCTGAGCCGCCCGGCGTCGTGGCGTTGGCGCCGCCTCCGCCGCCGCCCGAGCCCTGAAAGAGGTCGTCTGCGGAGAGCGGGAGAGTGACAGTACCCGTCGAGCCGTAAGGAGCGCCTCCCGCGGCGCCGCCGCCGCCGCTGTCGCCCGCCCCGGAACCGCCCGCGCCGCCACCGGCGCCGCCTCCTCCACCCTGCTGCGGGGTGCCCGCTGTGCCGAAGCCTTCCCCCGCCGATCCCCCGCCGGTTCCGTTCAATCCCGCTCCCAGCGAAGCTTGTCCGCCTCCCCCGCCGGCTTGGCCCCGTCCGACGGCGTTGACGACGCCGGAGATGGAGATCGTCGAGGCATAGATCGCCAGGTTCGGGCCGGAAAGAAGCGGTGCGATCGAGACCGTGACGTTCGCTGGAACTGAGAAAAGCCGCACGTTGGTATACGTACCCGAGAGAGTGTCGCCATTGCCGACGATGATGTCCGTATCTCCATGGTAGTCGCCGGAAGGCCACAGCGTGGCCGCCCGCGCGGCCGGGACGAGCAGAAGAACCGCCAGAAGAGGCCGCACTCTCACTGCGTGTACCTCAGCGCCGCGGCGATCTTTTCCTTCAGCGTGCGCGCCGACTCCGAGGACGGATCGATCTTGAGCAGCTCATCGGCCAGGAGATCCGCCGTCTTGAAGCTTCCCTTGAGGTACTGCTCGACGGCGCGGTAGTAGAGCTGCTCGAACTCCTTGCGCTGCTCGGAGGTCAGGGATTTCTGCACCTGAGAGCGCAGCGCGGCGGCCTTCGCGGCGAGGCCGGGCTCTTCGGGAGCCTCGTGCATCGCCGCCTCGACGGAGCGCAGCGCCTCCGCCGGGTTGCCGGCGGCGGCGAACCCGTCGGCCTCGGCGAGCTTCTTCTTGACGAATTCCTTCGTCTGCTGGCGCACCTGCTCGATGAAGCCCGTCACCTGCGCGTTGCCAGGGAAACGCTGGAGCGACTTCTCCGCCTCGGCCATCGCGGGCCGCAGCTGGCCGCGGCTCAGGAACGTCGAGGCCTGAGCGAGCGCCAGCGCGATCTCGGAGGCGGACTGCGCCTGCCGCAGCCCCTCGAGACGGGTGCGCTCCTCGACGGACAGGTCGCGGTCGATGCGCGCGAGCTCCCGCGTCGCTTCTTCATAATTCGGGTCGAGCTCGAGCACGCCGCGCCAGTACTGCCGCGCGGCGAGAAGGTTGCCCTGGCGGTCCTGCTCGCGCGCGAGCGCCGCGCTGCGCTCGACCATCTGGCGCTTGAGCGTCTCGTCCCAGCGCGCGGAGACCTCGTTGATCTTGGCGCGCAGCTCGCCGTTGCCGGGGTCCAGCAAGGACGCCGC